>CAZEQD010000008.1:16680-56520 GCA_964514305.1 uncultured Eubacteriales bacterium | reverse complement strand
AGCGTGCTATATAAGGTGCGCCTGTAGCTCAGGGGATAGAGCGACGGACTCCGGATCCGTAGGTCGCAGGTTCGATTCCTGCCTGGCGCGCCATGCCTTCACAAAAAAAGGTTGCTGCTGAATATTTATTTTTCAATGAAATAATATAAATTTCCCCAAATATGGGCCATTATTTAAGATTTTTACAGGTAAAAAATTTTATGCTCCTATATAAGTGTCCTTTTATGAATGTATTAAAAAAAATATTTTTGAGCGGAGAGATGAATTATTTTTTCATCCGCAGGTGGAAAGAATCTACAGGAATGATTTTCACCAGCTAATAGCTTGCCCTTTTCTGAGTACACTCTGGCCTTGGGCGATAGCTTTATCATAAGCTACGAGGAACAGCGGTTCGGAACCCTAAAGGCGCTGGAATAATTCATTGCTTTTGCGGATAGCATTATTAAACGCATCAAGGTGAGCATTGCTGCCGAGGGATCTTCTCCTCTGTCTCTACTCATCCACAAGAATGAAAGGGGAAACGGGTTTCTTGGATAATTTTTCCTTAATTGTATCCTCAGGGTAGCTGAGAAGCCTCATGAATTTCCTGGATATATTTTTTCGTGCTTTAGTGTCATATTTTTTGTCTCTCAAAAGGCATTCTTGCAAATTCTTTAAATCCAGATATTTTCTCAACACGGACTCTTCCTTATAGTATAGGATAGACCATTTTCCTTTGGTAAACTCAGCTGGCTGAAGATCAGTCACCAAAAGGGATTTTTCCAGGTAAGATTTTATCCCGAAGGCCTTCACCATTTTTTCTGAAGCCTCTTTAATAGACGAGTAATCTTTGGGAGAAAGTGGAGGACTAATGGCCAATGTTTTCAGGCCACAGGCAACCATTTCCACAAAGCAGTTGATCATGCCCAATTGAAAAGACAAACGATTGATTTTAAATCCTTCATAGTCTTTTTTAGGTGAGTCCGTATTAAAAAAATTGATTATTTTTTTTCTCATGGTCATGAAGAAAAAGATTTCTTGGCGATGGTCAAACAGTAAACGGCGGTTTCCATCAGGTGCTCTTCAGTAAGGTGAGGAGAAACAGCCACTAAGCGCAGTACGGTTTTTGAGCCCAATTTGGTCTTGGATATAGTCCGTATCCCTTCCTTCATAATGGTCTCATATATGTATTCCTGCAATTTATCGAGCTTTTCTTCAGGAAATCCCTTGGGGATGATGCGAAAACAGAGTATTCCAGTTTCCGGTTTAAGGCACAGCTCCATTTCATCTTCCTGCATGATTCTAAAGGAAGCATTTTTAACGGCCACAAGAGGTGCACGGAGCCTCTCGATAACTTTTCTCATTCCTTGATGGCGGAGAGACGTTATAAGAGGTAGGGTGGAGAACGGTCGGGTGGAAGGAGGAGATTTGAGTCCAGGATTGGGCTTGTCATCTCCTTGAGGATTGAAATAATGGTTGAAGAGAAACATCCGTTTGAAATTCTCTCTCCGTCTAACAAAAAGCACAGAGTTAGGAATAGGTATACCCAGTTGTTTATGCGGATCCCAACTGACCGAGTCGGCCATTTCTCTCCCTGAAAAAAAGTGCTCCCATTCAGGCACAAGACAATAGGCCAATCCGTAGGCTCCATCCAGATGAAGCCAGATTCCTGCCTTCTGGCATATCTCAGCTATGGGCAAAATGGGATCTACCGCCCCGGTGGATGTTGTTCCCGCTGTAGCCACAACACAGGCAATAACTTTTTTCCCCTTCAGTTCCTGCAACTTATCCTGTAGTTTTTGGACAATAATCTTACGATTTTTATCTACTGGAAGAGAAATAAGATTTTTCTCGCCCAGGCCCAGCATCCGCATAGCATGACGAAGAGAGAAGTGTGCATCTTCTGAAGTCAGCACTACGACCTGGCCGGAGTTCCTGAATCCTTGGAGTCCTTTCTCGGCTAAGTCGAATCCTTCTTCTTCAGCCTTTTGGTGGAGGGCCATGTAAAGTGCCTGCTGGTTGGCGTAGGTTCCGCAGTACATAAATGTGGCTTCAGCCTCTAAAGAAAAGCCAAACAACTGGCAGAGAGCTCGACCACACAATTCCTCCAGTACGGCTCCTCCAGGAGAAACCTGCCAGTTGGTAACTCCTTGATTGTATCGGAGAGCAATAACTGCTCCGAATTTAGCTCCCTCTTCGGGTTTGGTGTTGAACATGGATTGGAATTGAGTGAGATCGTAGTTCATCAGATGAGGGAACAGTTTTTTCTCAAGCATCTGACGCAAAGCGGGAAGGGAAAGGCCTTCTTCTTGAAAATCGACCAACGGCTGGAGGTCTTTTCTCACCTGGGTAGGAGAGGCCCCAGAAAAAACTCGAGTTTTTTTTGTTGCTTTCATCTTTTATGTCATTTGCTTCCTGCGCATTCTTAAAAGAGGACCTAAACAGAAGGACGTATGGAAAAGTTAATTTTTCGATGCAGATAGCGGCCTCTGCCTTTTTCAGCCAGACATTTGTCTCCGTCTATAATCAGTTCTCCACGTGAGAAGACTTTTTGTATTTTTCCTTGGATGGGAAGATTTTCGTAGGCTGACCAATCTGTGGCCATATGGAGACTTTGTTGATTCATTATCCACTTAGCCTTGGGATCGAGGAGGACGATGTCCGCATCAGCTCCCGGTTGAAGAGTCCCTTTTTGTGGGTAAAGGCCGAACAATATCGAAGGAACAGTGGAGACTACCTCAACAAGGCGTGGCAGGGATAGTCGCCCCTTGACTACTCCGGCTGAATAAAGCAAAGGCAACCTTACTTCCACCCCTGGAAGGCCGTTGGGGCACTTATCGAATCGATCAGCGCCGTAAAGCTTGGCTTCCCAGGAATAGGCGGCATCGTCTGATGTTACCATAGAGAGACGTCCATCCTGGAGTCCTGACCAGAGTTTATCCTGGATTCTTTTGTTTCTCAGGGGAGGAGAACAAATCCATTTGAGGCCATCCTCCCGTTCAAGAATCGTTTCCGTAAGCATTAAGTAATGGGTGCAGGTTTCAGCCAGAACTTCAAGTCCTTCGCTTCTCGCCTGGCTGACTAATTCCATACCTGCAGCCGTGGCCATGTGAACAATGAAAAGTCGGGTCCTTGTCTCTTTGGCCAGTTTGATACAGGTCTGGATAGCCCTAATTTCTGCCTCCGGCGGCCGGCTTCGAACGTGGTATATGGGTTTGGTTAATCCTTGCTCGATCATGCGTGATACGGTTTCCTCCACCAAGGCATTGTCTTCAGCGTGGACCATCAACATGCCGCCTGTCATTTTGAGAGTCTTTAATATCTGCCGCATATCATCTTCTTCGACCATCAATCCCTCAGAGCGGTAGGTCATGTAGCACTTTATAGTCGGGGCACCGGCTTCAACGAGATGAGGAATTTCCTCTATTATTTCAGGAGATGGTTCGGTAATGACTGGATGAACTCCCCAGTCAATGAGGGCTTGGTTTTCGGCTTCTGCTTTTTTGAGTCTTATGGTATTGATCAGAGGCTGGCCAGGTATTTGATTTGAAAAGTCAATGATACTGGTGGTGCCACCAAAAGCAGCAGCCAGCGTTCCTGTGTAATAATCGTGGAGGCTGATGGTATTCATAAATTTATCATTGAAGTGGACATGAGTATCCACGGCCCCTGGCAAGACGATAAGCCCTTCTGCCTCAATTTCCTGGTCAGCTTCTAGTCCGGCCAAGTTTCCTAAGGCAGAGATCTTTTCTCCCCGAATTAGGATATCTTGCTGGGAAATGTTATTGCCCAAAACTACTGTTCCATTTTTGATGAGAATAGTACCCTTTTTTTCCAAACTTACCTCTTGAATGTGGTATGAAATTTTAGCATTAACCCCTGTCAGAGTCAAAAAATCCGAAAATCAATAACAGATAGTAATTGAATAGTCGGAGAGGAATGCTCTGAGCAATGATTTTAATCCAGTAAAGCATTGAAGAGAAGTTTAAATGTGCCATGGGTCTGGCTTCTAAATTGAGTTCTGAAGCTGATAAGGATTAAACATCCCTGGCCGCATTCAGCTCTGACCATAGCCGCTTTATTGGCAAGATGCTTTTCTCCGATGAGCCAGCCGCTCTGAAGTAGATCTTTTTCCTGATAGCGAACAATTGTTTGGTAGCGTTCATTATGTGGACTGGGGCTAATGGCCAAAGCCGGGCTCGACCAGAAGAGAACCAGCCCTTTTTCTGACATTCCATAAGCTAAAGGATTAGAGTTATCAAAAGTGACTCTAAGAGTTGAACCTGGGCAGAAAAATTCTTTTGAATCTAAATCAGCAACCACATTGGTGATATTTAGATCGAATTTTTCTATAGCAAAGAGGCAGGCTTGTCCTAAAGTAACCAACCTTCCTCCTTTATTAACGAACTCCTTAAGAGCTTTAAGTCCTTCCTGACCGAGGCCGCTCCTATATTGGAGCGGAATGTTGGCTAAGTAGCGGCGGTATCGAGGCGGGATTTCGCCCGTGATTGTTTCAGGGGAGTCGTCTGGGAGGATAATAACATCATATTTTTGCCGCAGATTTCCCTTTTTAATCTCCTCATCCAATAAAGATTTATAAGGAAAGGCGAACTGTTCGAGGAGAAAGCGGGTCCAGCCTTCATCCATGTTTCCACCCCAGTAACGCTGATACATTCCTATCCGCATTCGCTTAAGTTGATGACTGTTCTCAGTGATGTTTTCCTTCAAAGTCTTGAAATCAACTCCTGTTTGCTGAGCAATGTCTTTCAGGAAAGCGGGCTTCTGGCAGCTGATTATAAAATCACCTGGCCTAAAGCTTTCGGTCTTTTTGTCCAGTCGACGAACAGCAATTGCTTTATTCAGCAAGAGATTTACCGCTTTGAAACTATCATTAAGCCGGCCGTCAACAACATAAACTGGTCCTTCTCCTTCAACTTTACCCGAAACCTGGATTGGGTCTTTTACAACCTGAAAATCTCCGCTTATTTCACTTTTATGGATAGCCTCAACTTTAACCCCCATGAATTCGTTCATGGTATGGGTAGCCAAATCATAAGGTCGAAGGGGGGAACTGTCTTTGGCTCTGGTCCATTCGTTGTCAGGATAGAAAGTGCGACCCAGGAGATTTCTGATAAGGCCTCTTTTGGGTTGGGCCAAAGAGATTAGAAATGAGCCCTGAGGGTAGATTACATTGGCCACTCTAAATTCTTGGGTTGCTTGTTTAATTTCAAGGCCTGAAAGAAGGAGAGTGTTGATCATTTTAATCATGGTTAAGGGATCATGTTGACTGGCCGGAATGATGAAGGCTTTAGGCTGGCCTTTAGCTCCTCTTTCTATCTGGCGCTTGGCTTTTAAGTAGGCATTCCAGAGGACTGTTTCTTTGTTTCGGGCCGCTAAATCCAATAGAGCCCAGGCTGCTATTTTCTGCTGTTCGACAATGTCCCGCAACCGCCACCAGCCTCCTGGCCAAGGGTGAGGAAAGGAAGTTTGGGGTTTATATTCTGGAAACTGACGGGCCTGGCCGCGAAGCTGTTCAGGATGGATATAAATGGGAGTGGCCAGTTTGACGCTGGCTGATTCAGTCAGCATGCCGGCTATATTATGGAAAGGGGTAATCCAGTGCCAGCCGAAGTGCCCCCAGCCTGGAAATTGAGCGGCATTGAGAATTCCGGCTTTCCCTTCTTCTTCCAGTTTATAGGCCATGTGAGCTCCATACCAGCTAATTTCCCGCCAGATAAGAGGATCAGCATAAGGGCGAATAGGATCACAGTAGGGTGGAATATAAAGGCGGGCACCGTAGCTTCCCATTTGGTGGTGGTCGAGGTAAGCTTGAGGATGCCAGTCTGTATAGAGGATTTTGGCTGCATATTTGGACTCTACCAGGTTAATAAAATCTCCATCTCGATTATTGTCGTGGCCGGCATACTTGTGATAGAGCCAGGGGAGGTTCGAGCCTTCATAGGCTTTGCCTAGCGTTTTATAGTACCAATCAGTGACCATAATCTGGCCATCAGGATTAAAACATGGAATCATCAGGAAAATGACATTGGCCAGAATACGCTTTGTTTCTTCATCTGAGCGACTTAAGAGATCATAGGCCAGCTCAGGAGCCATCTGAGTGCCTCCAATTTCAGTGGCATGGAGACTCATTGACTGACAGATAACAGATTTGCCTTCTGTGACTAGTCTTTTTATCTCTTTTTCAGAAAGACTCCGAGGATCACTGATTTTAGCATTGATTTGACGCAATCTCTCTAGATTAGCCAGATTATCAGCCGAAGAGATGATGACCAGGAGAAAAGGATGACCCATGGTTGAGGGGCCCATGTTGATAACTTTAAGGCAGTCGCTTTCTTTAGCCAGAAGCTGGAAATAATCGACAATTTTATCCCAGCGGGCAATTTTTTTATCACTGCCTAATTTAAATCCAAAGAATTGAGCTGGGTTAGTAATCTTCTGTTGGGATAAAGTCATAGAAGAGAAATATCCTAAGAAAAGAAGCACAAGTATAATCTTTTGAATTGTGCCCCATGATTTAAGATTTTGGTTCATAATACCCTCCTTGAAATTTAAATTGGTCATTTATGGAAAAAGCTGGGTTAGGCTGAAAGATAGTTATTTTTTTCATTGAGTAATTTTTATTATTATCGAGGATGGGATTTAATTTCAACCACGAATTTTATTTAGCCAGCATCTTATTTTAATGATTGTTCGTTATTAAGGAAGTCATCGGGACCTGTGTCGATTGATTTCTATCATCGCCAAAGACCTTCCATCTGCTACTATGGACTTTGGATAGAAAACAAACGATTTTTTTATCTAGGGAGATGGATATGGTCGTTTCAGATTGGCTGAGAATAGAAGGTCCTGCCTCTCTCCATTTAACCTTCAACTTTAAACTTTTCTGCAAAGCTGATGATACAGCCATTTTAATAAGCTTAATTGTGGATAGTAATTGCTAAAAGCGTATGGTTTCAGGCTAACCTCTAATTGCTCTCTTTCTTTAATTGTGATAAATTTTCAATTTAATATTTATAATGAAAAAGGTTATCTTAGTAATTTTAATGGTTGTATTTTTCTCTATATTGGTTTATTCCCAAACCAAGGATAAATCTATATCAGCCTCCAAAACAAATGAAGCTCTTACCATAGATGGTTTTCTCCACGAACCCGCCTGGCAAAAAGCTGAGACAGCCCGCCATTTTATTCAATTCGAACCTAAAAGGGGAGAGCCAGCTTCAGTCAAGACTGTGGTCCGAGTGCTCTATGATCAGCGCTATATTTATTTCGGCTTTGATTGTTATGATCCTCAGCCAGAGAAGATTGCCGCCCGCATCACCAAAAGAGATGCTGAGTTAAAGGGAGATGATTCTGTTGGCCTAACAGTTGATACTTTTCATGATAGAAGGACATGTTATCTTTTTATGACCAACCTTTTGGGAACTCAATATGATGGTCGTATCAGCGATAACGGTCGGACGGTAGATACCACCTGGGATGGAGTATGGAAGTCAGCTGCCCAAAAGACTGATTTCGGCTGGAGTGTGGAAATAGCTCTTGATCTGACCAGTTTGAAGTATGAGCCAGGCCAGAACAAAACCTGGGGTTTTAATGCTGCCCGTATAGTGCCCCGGAAGCTGGAAGTAAGCTTATGGACAGGCCCCGTAGAATCTCCCTACAAAGTCTCCCAGTTTGGTGATTTGACTGGATTGAATTTAAGCAAGACTCAGAAAAAATATCAGATTATTCCTCATTCTATCTCCAAATTGGAAGAAGGAAAACATTCTCAACTAGAGGCTGGCCTTAATGCACGGTATGCTTTTTCTCAAATGGTCTCCGGCCATTTTACTCTAAATCCTGATTTTGCTACGGTTGAAGCTGACCAAGAACAAATTAATTTAACTCGCTTTGAGCTCCGCCTGCCAGAAAAAAGGAATTTCTTTCTAGAGGGTTCAGAAATATACCACCAGCGTATTCGTTTGTTTTATTCGCGCAGAATAGCCGATATTTACGGTGGGCTGAAAGTTTACGGCAAAGAAGGTTCATATGAATTTTCGGGACTGAGCGCTCAGACGAAAAGAGTAGAATCTGAGGGTCAAGAATCGGCCAATTTTACCGTCTTTCGCCTAAAAAGAGATGTCATGAAATCTTCAACCGTAGGCCTGCTGATGGCTAATAAGCTGGTCAGGGGAAAAAATTACGGGACCATAGGCCTTGATACTGCCCTCTATTTTACCAATACTTTCAAGTTCACTGGCCAGCTGGCCCTTAGCTACGGCGATTATAATCGTTCTAACATAGCTTTTTTTCTTCGTCCTAGCTACGACTCAGCAACTTTTCATTTTCATGTCCGCTACACTAAACTAGGTCAAAATTTTGGAGACAATGTCAATCACGTTGGCTTTATCAGAGATGATAATCGCCGAGAACTGGATTCTGCTCTGAGCAAGACTTTCTGGTTGAAAAAATGGGTCTTGGAGCGGCTAAGATATAGATCTAATTACAATATTTATTGGGGATTAAATGGTACCCTTCGGAGCTGGCAGATAGATGAAGAATTAGAAATGGATTTGCAAAATAAAGTCTCCATAGAGGTTAGCCATACTCAGGAATATAAGCTTTATGAAAAAGGATTCCGCAACCATCGAACACAATTGGAGCTCGGCTATAACACAAGGGAATGGCAATCAGCCGAAATTACTTATAGCTTTGGTCGGAACTTTGATTTAGACTTTCGCCTCTGGGAAGTGGAGTTTAATTATAAATTAAGTCAAGATTTTTCCCTAGAATACTCCTTAACCCGCTTGGTATACGAACCTGATCCAGAAAAGGAAAGCACCTGGATTCATGTCATTCGAGCTACCAATTATTTTACCAAGGACCTTTTTTTGAAAGTCTTTTATCAAATTAATTCAGCTATCGACAAAAAGAATATTCAGGTTCTCTTTGTCTACCGCTTCCAGCCACCTTTCGGCCTCATTCAATTGGCCTATCAAAAGGGAACAGCCCGTTTTGGAGAAAGAGGGACTCAAGGACATACTCTTTTCTTGAAAATTGCTTATATGTTTTGAAAATAGTCCTGGCTAAGAGATTGATGCTTGCTGAGGATGAAAAAAGATATTTTCCAATTATTCTTTACTTAACTATACTCCTCATCTCTGGGAAGAATTGGCTTTTTGTCCTAATACTGCGGATGAGATTAAATAAAGGTTTGGGATTTAAAAAGCTTTCAGTTAACCTCTGGTTTGAAAAGAAATTGCGGGCTAAATGAAAATATAAGGCTAATTTGGAAAACAGAGTCTGAGCTTTTGGGCTTAAATTATTTTTTCTCTGCCGCCAGTATTGAGTCATTGTCGCTTTTTTCGTCCACTCCTGACCGTCAAAGTAGAAAACTCTTCTCTGCAGAATATCTTGCTTTAATTCATCCAGACTCTTTTTGATTTTTCCTTCATTTTTGAACTGCTCATAATCAGCCATAAAGGCATGGCTGAGGTCTACATTAAGCAGTTTCATATTATAATTAAATTCATAAAAGATAGAGCTGACGCTGGTAGAGAAGGAGATAGTCTTATTCTCGAAAACATCTATGCGGCAGATAACATTATTTAATTCTCGTTTAAGGAGATCTATTTCATTTCGGGGAAAACGGAGGTAGTATTTTTCATAACTGTCTTTAATGTTCTGGCATCTGTAATAATCCTTAGTTTGAGGCGAGGCCCCTTTCATGAGGGCCGGATCAAGGACCACGACACAGGGGCAACGCCATTCATTGTTGATGCCAGCCAGGATGATTTCTTTTCTGCCGTCTCCGTTCAAGTCAACAAAGGCATAGTTTTGAAGATAGCCTGAGTTCCAGTATTCGCCCAAAATCTTTCCCTTTGAGTTAAGAAGAACTACCTGGCATGGAAAGTAAGTATTATGATGAGCAATGACAATAATTTCCTGGCGGCCGTCGCTATCGATATCATCACATCCAAATCCAGTAATTCTATAATCAGAAGAATATTCCTTATTTCCAAATATCATCCTCCGCCCCGCCTGGAAGGTCCAGAGAATCTTTCCTTTGTTATTAAAACAGATAAGGCGGTCTTCGCCTGCCTCATTAATGGTTTGGATACTGAACAAGGTTTCCTTTGCCTTATCATTGTTTATGTCTTTAAAAAGGAGATGGGGGAGCAGAATATTATTTGGAAGCAGAATTTTCTTTTTAACCTGAAAATGCTTGCGATATGTAGCTTCAGATTCAAGATCTCTTATACCTGTTTCATATTCCCAGAGAGGCTTGCCTTGTTCATCAATAATTATTAACCTGGAGCCCATTATTTTAAAATCAGAGGGAAAGCGAGAGGGGGAAATAAAAATAAGCTTTATCAGCCACAGAAAGAGTAGAGCTGAGAGGACAATGGTTAGGAAAAGAGCTAATTGGGGGAAGCACCTCAAGAGCAGATGTATTCTTCTTATTTTAGGTTGACCCAGCTTTAGCTCAAGCCATTTATCTATTTCTTCTTTATAGGCGAAAACTCTTGATCTGGATGAATCTTCCAAGCGGTGTACCGGCAGACCAAAATGTTTTTCCCAGCGCTGACAGGTACGGACGTCGCGTTTGAGGTAATTGGCAATTTCTTTCCAAGAGTCCAAAATATGGCTATTTTTCATTTTTTGGGATTGAGTTCTTTTAGGAGTAAGTAGCTATAAAGATCATTTATAGCTAATTTATATAAAAATAAAACTTAAGATGTCAAATTTTTTTTTAATAGCCAAAATGACAATCGAACTGCTTAGGGTTGTGTGGCAACAAAAAGCGACAAAATGCGACATTAACTATTTTTTCTTCAGTTTTAAAGATTTTTCTTTTTTTTTAAGTCGGAAGGAGATATTATATAAATCCATTTTTTGCCAAAATTATTGGTAAAAACCTTGAGATCTATATTGGCCTTGAAAGTTATTATAAAAAAGGTTCTACTCGGATTTGGGTTTAGAGCTTCACTTAAAGTTTCTTGGATTTTTTCTATTTTATATATTCAAACGATGTTAAATAAATAGAGAAGGGAGGCTTATGTTGATGGACAAAAAAGAGGTTTTAGCTAAGATCGCCAATAGACTCAGGATTCATTCCTTAAAGATGACTACCAAAGCTGGTTCCGGTCATCCTACCACCTGTCTCTCTATGGCTGAGCTTATGGCCTGTCTATTTTTCGATGAAATGAGGTATAATCCTGCTGATCCTCAAGACTGGCGAAATGATGAATTGGTTCTTTCCAAAGGCCATGCTGCTCCTATATTATGGGCTGCTTATGCTGAGGCCGGAATAATTCCCCAGCCAGAACTTATAAAGTTGAGGCAAATAAACAGTAATTTAGAAGGGCATCCTACACCCAGAATGAAATGGGTAAAAGCAGCCACTGGTTCTCTGGGTCAGGGAATGTCAGTTGGAGTAGGTATGGCTCTGGCCATGAAATTAGGGAAATCGCCAGGCAGAGTTTATGTTTTAATGGGAGATGGTGAATGTGCTGAAGGTGCCGTCTGGGAAGCCTGTAATACGGCTGCTTATTACAAGCTTAGCAATCTCTGTGCTCTTGTGGATATCAACCGCTTAGGCCAGTCTGGGCCAACTATGCATGGTCATGATCTCCGAGCTTATGAAAGAAAGTTTAAAGCTTTTGGCTGGGAAGTTTATAAAATTGATGGCCATAGTATTGCCCAGATAACAAAAGCTCTGGCCCAAGCCAGGCAGAACTCTCAGCCAAGCGTTATTTTGGCTGAAACCATTAAAGGCAAAGGCATTTCTTTTCTTGAGGATAAAAATGGCTGGCATGGAAAGCCCCTTAAAGAGGAAGCCTTGGAAAAAGCTCTCCAAGAGATAGGGCCAATGCCAGAAGTTGATTCAAGAAAATTTGTAAAAAAGCCCAAAGGGAGAAAAATCTTAAAGCTGCAGAAAAGATTTAGTTTCAAGAGAAATACATATAAGGAAAAAACAGCTACCCGCCGAGCTTATGGCAACGCTCTTCTCAGCTTGGCTCGAGTAAACGAAGTGGTGGTGGCTTTAGATGGTGATGTTAAAAACTCAACTTATGCTCAGGATTTTTTTGATGCTTTTCCCCAAAGATCTTTTCAGGTTTACATTGCCGAGCAGAATATGGTTGGCATCAGTCTGGGGCTGGCCAGCAAAGGTTTTCTTCCTTTTGCGGCTACTTTCTCGGCTTTTTTAAGCCGGGCTCATGACCAGATCAGAATGGCTGCTTATTCGCTGGCTAACATAAAATTTGTAGGCTCTCACTCTGGGGTAAGCATCGGGGCTGATGGTCCTTCTCAAATGGGCCTTGAGGACATGGCTATTTTCCGGCCAATTCCAGGCTCTGTTGTCCTCTATCCCAGCGATGCTTATGCTACCGAAGGCTGCCTTGAATCGATGGCCAAATACAAAGGAATAGCCTATCTAAGAACTACCAGACCAGCCACTTCTATAATTTATGCTAAATCCGATAAATTCCCGATTGGCGGTTCAAAAGTCCTGAAAAAAGATAGAAATGATAAAGCTTTGGTTATTGCTGCGGGCATTACAGTTCATGAAGCTCTTAAAGCTTATGAGGAGTTAAAAAAGGAAGGGATTATGATAAGAATTATTGATGCCTACTCTGTAGAGCCTTTAGATAAGGAAAATATTAGCCGGCAAGCCAAAGAAGTCGGTGGCAAGGTAGTCGTGGTTGAGGACCATTTTCAACACGGAGGCCTGGGCGAATCTGTTGCCTTGGCTTTAGCAGGTAAAGCTGAAATTACCCACTTGGCTGTCAAAGAGCTTCCTCGCTCAGGGACACCGGAGCAGTTGCTGGAAAAATACGGTATAAATGCCCGACATATCAAAGAGGCGGTCAAGTCGCTCATAAATAAATAGCCGTTTGAATTCTGGTTAATTAAAAGAGGATGGGGCCTTTAAAGAAAAATCTACCCAAATATCTGTTGTGGTTTGTCCTTATTCTTTTAATCGGGGCTCTTTTTGGCCGCAGACTCTTCAGGTTAGATGGAAAACAGCAGCCTTGGCCAGCCACCAGTGGCTTGGTTACGGCTGTTTATGACGGTGATACTATTAAAGTTAAATTTGCTGATGGCCACAGCTGCAAAGTACGTTTGATTGGAGTTGATGCTCCTGAATTAAGTGCGCTCAATTTGTCTAAAAGATTTAAGGCTTTTATGTCTAAAAGATTTGCTTTTTCTAATCTTTATCGGCGGGAGGTAAAACTTGCCTTTGACCGGGAGTTAAAAGACAGCTATGGCCGCATTCTGGCCTATGTTTGGACTGAAGAAGTTGGCCTTTTTAATCTTTATATTATTCGAGAAGGGTTTGCTTCGGCTTTACTTTATTTTCCTTTTCGGGAAGATTACAGGCAGCAATTTCAAGCGGCTGAAAAGGCTGCACGACGAGACAAAAAAGGAATCTGGCATCAGATTCCCTATCCGCGAATTAAAGCCGATCAGCTAGCTGGTTATATTGGAAAAATTGTCACAGTTGTCTTTAATTGTCACCGATTAAATAGGAAAAGAAAACTTTTGTTCCTGGCTCCTTCTGACCGCAAATTATCAGCAGTTATACCTCTCGAATATATTTCAGCTTTTCCATCAATAGACAATTTTCTGGGAAAAACTTTAGCTGTGACTGGCCTTTTGGAACAGTATAAAAGCCAATTTCAAATATTTGTGTTTCTTCCCCCTCAGATTAAACTCGAAAACTGAAAGCCTAAAAGCTTTTTCTAAATTAAAAATTATAAAATTACCAATAAATCATCAGCCAAATTAAGAAAATAATAAGTCCGTTATGCCACTTTCATTTACTTCTGGAGGCATCTTTAAAGAAGTTATTCAGAACAATGTTGATGGCCATCCTGATGAAGCCCATAGAGGTGGGTGGGGGGTTAGCGAGGATGGATGGACGCCAACATGCTTATTTTATTTCTTTACTTCTAGACAGTTATGTTTTATAAATTCATTTGTTTTGGAGTAAATATGATTGTGGAGAAGGAGAAAAATCAAAAATAAGGAGGCATGAAAGTGAGAAAAAAAGGCCTCATTTTTTGTGTTATTTTTCTTGTGTTTTTATTGATGACTCTTGTTCCCCAGCTGAAAAGCAAGACAACTTCTGTGCCTAAAGCCAAGCCGGTCTATGATCCCAGTCTCTATAAAGCTATGAAGTGGCGCTGTATTGGTCCTTTTCGAGGGGGAAGAGTTACAGCTGTAGCTGGTGTTTCCAGATTGCCTTTTACTTATTACTTTGGGGCGACAGGCGGAGGAGTTTGGAAAAGTGAAGACGGTGGTCTTAATTGGAAGTGTATTTCTGATGGTTTTTTTAAGACAGGTTCAGTGGGGGCCATAGCTGTAGCCGAGTCAGATCCCAATGTCGTCTATGTAGGCATGGGTGAGTCAGCCCTAAGGGGAAATGTTTCTCATGGTGATGGAATTTATAAATCAACTGACGGGGGGCGGACCTGGAAGCATATTGGCTTAAAAGATACCAGTCAGGTTTCCAGAATACGCATCCATCCTCAGAATCCTGACCTGGTTTATGTAGCCGCTTTGGGTCATGTCTATGGACCTAATGAAGAAAGAGGAGTCTTTCGCTCTCGGGATGGCGGTCAGACCTGGCAGAAAATTCTTTATAGAAACAATAAAACAGGAGCCGTTGACCTCATTTTTGATCCTAACAATCCTCGTATTATTTATGCAGCTCTCTGGGAGTTTTATCGGACGCCATATAGTCTATCCAGTGGAGGGCCGGGCAGCGGTCTTTTTAAATCAACTGACGGTGGTGATAATTGGCAGGAAATTTCCCACAATCCTGGCCTTCCTAAAGGGATATTGGGAATTATAGGCATAACTGTATCCCTGGCTAAGCCCGGCCGTCTATGGGCCATAATTGAGGCTAAAGATGGAGGTGTTTTCCGCTCAGATGATGGCGGCCAAACCTGGCTCAAAGTTAATGAGGAACGACGGTTACGGCAGCGGGCATGGTATTACAGCAAGATTTATGCTGATCCCAAGGATCCAAACACTGTTTATGTTCTTAATACTGGCTTGTACCGCTCGATTGATGGCGGCCGAAGTTACACAAGTATCCGGGTTCCCCATGGGGATAACCATGATCTCTGGATTGACCCTCATAATCCTCAGCGAATGATTAACGGCAATGATGGTGGGGCGAACGTAAGTTACAATGGAGGGCAATCGTGGACAGCTCAGGACAATCAGCCAACTGCTCAATTCTATCATGTTATTACTGATAATCATTTTCCCTATAGAGTTTATGGGGCTCAGCAGGATAATTCAACCGTCCGAATTGCCAGCCGGACAACAGGAAGAGGCATTGGCCGGGCAGATTGGTGTGCTGTCGGTGGTGGCGAGAGCGGACATATTGCCCCCCGCCGTGATAACCCTGATATTGTTTATGCTGGCAGCTATGGAGGTTTGATTACCCGCTGGAATTATAAAACAGGTCAAACAGGAATTATTTCTCCCTGGCCGGAAAATCCCATGGGCTGGGGCGCAGCTAAGTTGAGATATCGCTTTCAATGGACAGCTCCTATCCTTGTCTCAAGATTTGATTCCAACGTCCTTTATCATGCGGCTCAAGTTCTTTTTAAGTCAAATAACGAAGGTCAGAGCTGGGAAATTATAAGCCCTGACCTGACTCGAAATGATAAGAGCAAACAGCAGTCATCGGGTGGCCCGATTACTAAGGACAACACCAGTGTTGAATATTATTGTACAATTTTTGCTCTGGCAGAATCCTATCATGATCCTCAGATTCTCTGGGTGGGCAGTGACGATGGCCTTGTTCATCTTACCCGTAACGGGGGCCAGAGCTGGCAGGATATAACTCCCAAGGAAATGCCAAAGTGGAGCCGCATCAGTATGATTGAGACATCACCTTTTGATCCAGCTACTGCCTATTTAGCTGTTGACTGCCATCAGCTGGATGATTTAAAGCCCTATATTTATAAAACTTCTGATTATGGTAAATCCTGGAAAAAGATTACAGATGGTCTTCCTGAGAATACTTTTGTCCGGGTAGTCCGTCAAGACCCAAAAAGAAAAGGGCTCCTTTATGCTGGAACAGAAACAGGGGTATTTGTTTCATTTGATGATGGCCTCCACTGGCAGTCGCTTCAACTTAATTTACCCATAGTTCCCATCCATGATATGGTTGTTAAAGAGAATGATTTAGTGGTTGCTACCCATGGTCGTTCCTTCTGGATTCTTGATGATGTAACTCCTCTTCAGCAGATAAATGAAAAAGTGGCTAATGCTGATTTCTATCTGTTTAAACCGAGAGACAGCTATCGAATGGGAGGCTGGAGTTTTCCTGGTCGCAATCTTGGTCAGAACCCTTCTTCAGGTTCAGTAATTTATTATTACCTAAAGGAAAAGCCTAAAGGAGAAGTCGTACTTGAATTTTTAGATGAAAAAGGAAATATCATCAAAAAATTTACAAGCAGGAAAAGAGAAGAAACCAGCCCCAGGCCCAGGGATAGGTTTGGACCTCGAGAAAAGGAAGTAAAAGTTGAACCAGGTCAGAACCGTTTCATCTGGGATATGCGGTATCCTGATGCAGTTAGGGTGCCGGGAGCTGTGCTCTGGGGAGGGAGCCTGCGGGGTCCCCTGGCTGTGCCTGGAATCTATCAAGTTAGGATGACGGTTGGCGATAAGTCTATGACTCAACGCTGGCAGTGGAAAAAGGATCCGAGGCTAAAAACCAGTGAAGAAGAATTTCAGGAACAGTTTAATTTTCTGATAAAGATTAGGGATGAATTGTCAGAAGTTAATAAAGCTATCAATAAGCTGCGCTCGGCTAAGTCCCAAGTTGATTCTTTGCTTAAAAAGATTAAAAGCCAGAAGCAGTATGAAAATATTTTAGAGGCTGGCTGCAAACTAAAAGATAAATTGACTGAAGTCGAGAATGTTCTTATTCAATCAAAATCAAAAAGCAGCCAGGATCCTCTGAATTATCCGATCAAGCTCGATAATAAAATTGCTGCCTTAGCTTCTGAGGTGGCCAGGGCCGATACGCGACCTACTGATCAATCCTATCTGGTTTTTAAAGAGTTAGCGGCCAAGGCCAATGAGCAGCTGGCTAAGTTAGAGGAGATATTTAAAACAGACCTTAGCGTTTTTAATCAGATGGTAAAAGAGGCTGACATCCCGGCCATTATAATAGTAAAGGGTGAGGAGGCCATCAATAGTCTAGTCCAGGGAGCTAAAGCTCGGGCAAGAGGCTATTGCACAACTAAGAATCTCATCACTATGATCTACCTCATCTCCGGAAAAGTTTATTTCAATCTATCCACGTGAAATAGCGAGGAGGCTTATGTATAATAAAGTAAATCAACAAATAATCCATAAATTGAGGGCCATTGTCGGGGAATCTCAGGTGATAGTTGACCGCGAAAAAATGGTGGATTACAGCCATGATGAATTTTCATTACCTGAAATTGCCAGAATGCCTGAAGTTGTAGTTTTGCCCAGAAGCACAGCTCAAGTAGCTGAGATATTAAAATTGGCCAGTAAAGAAAGGATTCCGGTTACCCCTCGCGGCGGGGCAACCGGACTTTGCGGCGGCTGTGTTCCTTGGCTGGGAGGGATAGTTGTTTCTTTGGAAAAGATGAATCAGATGGTGGAATTAGATACTCGTAATCAGATGGCCGTGGTTGAGGCTGGTTTGAGGCTGGGCGATTTTTACCAGAAGGTAAGCGAAGCTGGTCTTTTCTTTGCTCCTCATCCAGGAGAAGAAAGCGCTATGATTGGGGGACTTATAGCCGCCAATGCTGGGGGATGCAGAGCTGTCAAATACGGAGTTATAAGAAATTATGTAAGAGGATTGGAACTTGTCTTGGCCAACGGTCAAATCATAAATCTTGGCGGCAAATTGATGAAATCCAGCACCGGTTATAACCTCCTTAATCTGATCATCGGTTCAGAAGGAACTCTGGGGATTGTTACCCAAGCCACTATTCAATTAATGCCTTCACCGGCTGTAGTAAGATCTCTGATTATTCCCTTTCTGGAATTAGAAAAGGCAGTGGAAACTGTGCCTATTTTAATTGCTAACAAGATTTTGCCAATGGCGGTGGAATTCATTCCCCGCTCAGTTCTGCAGATAACTGAGCAGTATCTGAAGAAAAAGTGGCCTTGTCCTCAAGGCAATACTTATCTTTTGGTTATAATCGATGCTTCAAGCGAGGAAGAAATAGATAGATTGTCAGAGATAATAGCTGAAATTTGTCTGGAGAAAGAAGCCCTGGATGTTTATGTGGCTGATAGTCATCAGAAACAGAAATTGGTTTTAGACATGCGAAGTGCTATCTATGAGGCCATCAAAGCCCAAACTCTTGAAATCCTAGATATAGCTGTGCCTCGGGCAGAAATTGCTGCCCATGTGAAGAAGGTTCATCAGGTTTCTGAAAAATATAATATCTGGCTGCCTACCTTTGGCCATGCTGCTGATGGCAATGTCCATACTCATATCATGAAAGCCCGCTACGAAGGAGGAAAGCTTATCCCTTTGGCCGAGGAGGAATGGAAGCCCAAGATTGACGCCGTCCGCCAGGAGCTATACCGTGATTGCCAGCAGAGAAATGGCGTAATTTCGGGTGAACATGGTATAGGCATAGTTAAAAAACCTTATCTTTCTCTGGTGTTAACTGAAACAGAAATTTCTCTGATGAAAGGAATTAAAGATCTTTTTGATCCCCATCATATTTTAAATCCAGGCAAACTTTTTGATTAGAATCGGGAAAACAATATGAAAATTCTGATTATTGGAGGCAGTCGCTTTGTTGGCTATCATCTGGCTCGACATCTGCTGGAGGAAGGCCATCAACTCACTTTATTCAACCGCGGACAAACAGTTGATGATTTTGGTCAAAAAATAAAAAGGCTTAGGGGAGACAGGTATAACTGGCAGCAATTCTCAAAAGCTCTGGCAGGCCGAAAATTTGATGTAGTCGTGGATATGATTGCTTTTAGGAGAGAAGACAGCCAGGCTGCCATTAAACTATTTTCAGGTAAAATTGGCCACTTTATTCATATCAGTACAGCCGCAGTTTATGTTGTGACTAAAGACTATCCCTGCCCTTTAAAAGAAGAGGACTTTCAGCGAGACCTTAATCCTAGGCCAAACAAAGAAGATGATCTCTGGATTTATGGCTACCAGAAAAGAGAGTGTGAAGAAGTCCTGAAGAGAGCTCATCGGCAGCAGAAATTTCCGGTAACCATATTACGCTTACCCATAGTCGTAGGGGAAAGAGATTATACTCTACGGGCTTATTCCTATATAATAAGAGTCATGGATGGAAAACCCCTTATTTTGCCTGATGGCGGGATGAATGTTTTTACTCTAATTTATCAGGGAGATATTGTTCGGACGATAGCTTCTAATTTGCTCAATCCTTCTTCCTGGGGTGAGGCTTACAATTTAGCCCAGGAAGAAGTGATTTCTCTGCGAGCTTTTGTCAAGGCTATAGCTGCTGTTTTGGAGAAAAAGTTAGAGATAGTGAACATTCCTCTTGAAATCTTGAAAAAGAATTCTTTTGGACTTTCTTTTTCACCTTTCACTATGCGCCGGCCTCTTATTCTTGATGTTCACAAAGCCAAGAGCCAGCTCCACTTTAAATCTACTCCTTTTTCGGTCTGGATAACCAATACAGTTCTCTGGTTTAGAGATTATTATGAGGGGAAACCGCCTCAGAATTACAGAAAGAGGAAGATGGAAATTGAGTTTTGCCGCCGCTATCAGCAGGCGGTTGAATCTATTTTCTGAAGTCTATGTAAGGGAGGAAAGATTATGATTGATTTAACAGCTTCCTACATGGGTTTAAGACTGAGAAATCCTCTAATTGTTGCTTCTTGTGATTTAACTCGAGATGTAGACGACGTTCTTCGATGCCAAGAGGCTGGAGCAGGAGCTGTTGTCCTTAAATCAATCTTTGAAGAAGAATTTTTGGTTAAAGATGCCCTCGGCCAAAGTGATTACCAGATCCATCCCGAAGCTGTCGATTACCTGCGCAGCCGAGGCCTGCTAGAGTATGCACCGTCCAAAATCGTTAAGGTGATAGAAGAAGCAAAAGCCAAGGCAAAAATTCCGATAATCGCCAGTATTAACTGTCAGTCTCCTCAGCTTTGGCCTCGTTATGCTCAACAGCTTGAGCAGGCTGGGGCCGATGGCATAGAACTAAATATTTATTTTTTGCCGGTAGATCCAGAAATTGAGAGCTCAAGTTATGAAGCTCACCATGTTCAAATATTAAAAGAGGTTAGGGAAAAAGTCTCCATCCCAGTGGCCGTCAAACTTACTTATCAATTTACTTCCCTGCCTCACTTAGCTTCTAAATTGGCCGATAACGGCTGTGATGGCTTGGTTCTTTTTAATTGGTTTCTCGAGCCTGATATCGATATTAATAATCTTAAGACGAAAGTGATCAGAGGTAAGGCAAATTTTTACCAATCTTTGAAATGGATTGCTCTCCTGGCCGGAAGAATTGACTGTGAACTGGCTTCTTCAGGGGGATTGAATAAAGCAGAAGACTTAGTAAAACAGATTTTAGCGGGAGCCTCAGCTGTCCAGGCAGCCTCTCTCTTTTACCAGAAAGGATTAAAGGCTATTGAGGAGATCATCCAGGGATTAAAGGCCTGGATGAGAGAACATGATTTTACTCATATAGATGACTTTAGAGGAGAGCTATCCTTTAAAGAACAAGAGTTAAGCTTTAAAAGCCTGGGAGAAGCGGAGGCCTATTTCCGAGCTCAATATTTAAAGCTATATAAAGGATTTGAGTAGAATTGATTATTGAGTAAAATTTGAGGAAATGGGCAAAATTTAAAATAAAAAATGGGGAAAAAATGGAAAGAATAACAGAAATTTTTGTTGTCTTGGAAAACAAGCCTTCCACTTTAGGTGAACTTTGCAGTCATCTAGCCGAAAATGGAATAAATATTGAAGCCATAGGCGTTTTTCAAGACACGGCTAAACTTTATGTCAAGAACGTTAACAAAGCCATGAAACTATTATCTAAGCTTAATTATGTGACTGAGCTTAGAGATGTACTAAAAGTAGATTTAGAAAATAGGCCAGGTGCACTGGCTGAAATAGTTTCTAAATTGGGAAATAAGGGCGTTAACATTGAATACTGCTATGGGACCTTGAGTAAAAAGGGAGATGTGGCTTCTGTTATCCTCGACGTGTCAGATATAGAAAAAGCAGTCAAGATTCTTAAGAAAGGCTAATACTTAAATTATCTTTTAGATTACACGCCTGTAAATATAAAAAGTTATTCAGGAATGTTTTCGCTCCAGTCAGATTTTTTAGGAGATGAATTTAAATAAAAAGAGTTATATCAGCCTGATGGGCCTGTTTTCTCTTTTTTCTTTAGGGCCCTTAATCCCCAGAAGGTGAAAAACATAGTTACTTCTATGTTGGAAGCAGCCGCCCCAGTGGCAATTTAAAGGTAGCAAATAATTTATCCATATCGCCGCTGAAAATGATCATATCCAATTTTTTTTTCTAATCTATTCTTGGATAAAGAAGAGCATTGAGCAGGAATTTGTAGGTGCCGTGGGATTGAGCTCGATGCTGACAGCGGAAGCCAATAAGGACAATATGTCCCTTCTTGTATTTAGCATCAACCACAGCAGCTTTGCGGGCAATTACCTCTTCTCCCAGGAGCCAACCGCTGAGAAGGATATTTTCCGGAGGATAACTGGCAACAACCTGGCGATTCCAGTCAGCATCCTGAGGGATCCAGGTGCTCATGGCCAAACTGCGGGAGAACATGGCTGCCGCTTCTTTGGGCAGTCCGTAACCCACAGGGGATTTATTATTGACGATAATCTTCAGAATAGAAGTAGGACAGAAAAATTTGGAACGATCTACACTCTCTAAGGCATTACGGGCGGGAACTCTAAATTCTTTAAAGATTAGCCCACAGGCATTGTTAAGAGTAACCACAATACCGCCCTGAGCTACAAATTCTTTTAAAGCATCTATACCTTCTTTGCCAATTCCTCCTTCATATTTGGGAGGTAGGGGAGTGTAGTAACGGGCATAACGGGAAGTGGGGCTGGGTTTTCCTAGTTTTATTATTTCCGGGCTTTCATCGGCAAAGACAATAACATCATATTTTTCTTTTAGATTGACTTTTTTCTTTTTGGTTCCTTTGAAATCTTTGTTGTGGAGAATAGTGTAGGGAATATCAAAATCGTCAAAGACATAGCGAGTCCAGCCTTCATCCATATTAGCTCTCCAGGACTGATAGAGACCGATGCGAGGGCTTTTAAGAGGAAGGCTTGGAATGTTGTTGACATTTTGAAGGGAATAAGCAGTCAGATGCCATTTGGCTAAAAGTTCAGGCAGTAATTTTTGAACCTGAGGAGTATTTTTGACAATGAAACTTCCGGCCACAGCCTTAAAATCTTTGCTCTTAATGTCTTCTTTTGAACGAGAAACTTTTGCCTTTTCTTTAAGGAGAGCAAAAGCCACAGCATAGGAAGCGTTCTCTTTGGCATCAAGAATGAGATAAGGGGAAGTAGCTTGAGGTGCAGTTACAGTTGGATAGGGAATTTTTTCCAGTTTTTCCAGCTTGGTTTGAAAAGGATGGTCAATCTGGTCGCAGCTAACGCCCATCTGGAGGGGAAGAGTCCAACCAGCATTGTCGTAAGGAGGAACTGGGGGGCCGCCAGGATATTGACGGATATCAGGATATTTTTGTTTCTCGAGTAAAGCTTGGGCATAAGGCCTATAAGGTTGGGACATTAAGACCACAAAGGAGCCAGCCGGGTAAAGCTTGCCGTCTGCTATGAAATCTTCTTTGGCCTGGTGAATTTCTACTCCTCCGAATTTAAGAATATCCAACATTTTAAGAGTAGTAGGATAGTCAAACTGCTTTTTAGGAATAACAAAAGCATATGGATTGCCTTTTTGGCCGCTTTCAATAGCGTCACGGCCCATCTTGTAGAAATCGAAGAGAAAATCTTGTTTAAATAGATAAGCTGTTTTTATTAGACTTAGGGAAAGAGTCAACTCATAATTGACTATATCCCGTAGCCTCCACCAGCCTCCGGGCCAGGGGTCCGGAAATTCCATCCTTTTCTCATAGTAAGATTTAGGCAGTTCAGTGGGATCAACATAGATGGGAGTGGCTACTTTGACTGAAGCCATCTCACTGAGGAGGCCAATTGTATTATGAAGCCAGGAGGTATCATCACAGGCGCCGATCCACCAGCCGGTGAAGCTGCGGCTGTGAACCACTCCTTTGAATCCATTTTTTTCAAGATCATGAGCCATTATAGATCCACAGAGATTTACTCCTCGCCAGAGAAGAGGATGTACATTTGGTATAGGAGGGTCCATATAAGGAGGGATAAAAAGTCTAGCTCCAGTCGAGCCCATCTGATGTTCATCAATGTGAATTTGAGGAATCCAATCGTGATAAAGAACTTTAGATACCGCTCTGGTTTCTGAAAGATTAAACATAAACCAGTCACGATTATCATCGTGTCCGGCATAGTGATGATAAAGCCAGGGCATACGTCCCCCTTCGTATTTGGTTCCAACATATTTTCTGTACCATTCAGTAACCATCTGTTCACCATCTGGATTGGTAGTCGGGACTAATAAAACAATTACATCTTTTAACACTTTGTTCACATCAAAAGGAGTTTGGCCGGTGACCAACTTATAGGCTAATTCCATAGCCATTTGGGAAGAGGCGATTTCAGTGGAATGAATATTACAAGTAAAAAGAAGAATTAATTTTCCTTGCTTAGCCAGACTGCGGGCTTCTTCAGGTGTAAGACCTCTGGCATCTCTCAATTTTTTGCTGATAGCCTTATATTCATCGAGTTTGGCCATGTTTTCTTCAGAAGTAATAACAGCCATGATCATAGGCTTGTTTAGAGTAGACTTGCCGATTTCTAAAACTTTAATTTTGGCTGATTCCTGATCAAGTTTATGGAAATAGGCTTGAATCTGATTGTAATCAGCCAGTTTACGGTCAGCTCCTACTTGGTGACCTAAAAAATCTTCAGGCGGAGTTTGAGCCTGAAGAAATAGGGCAAAAGAAAATAAAATAAATAGACTGGGCAGGATTTTGTGAAGATTACTTTTGGTTTTCATAGCTCCCTCCTTTTTAAAATAAGATTTTTTTCTACCACTTGCCTGAAGTGCTGTCAAGAGGAAAGATAAAAAAGATTCTTCAGATAAAAATGTAGGGTACGTTGTCTTCAGGGGACCGTCCTTAAAAGATAAGGAGTAAAGAGTAAAGAGTGGGGAGTAAGGAGTTAGAAACGAAGGGGAAGAGGTAAGGTTTAAAGTTTAAGATTTAAGGAAGATAAACATAGGGGCTGTTGTCCACAATGGGTAATTTAATGGTTGATATAGGGTCTCCTGGCGTCAACAGCCAGTGAATGTATGTAAATGAGGGCCTGGCTTAACGACGGTAGCTGCGCAGAATAAACATTCGCAGCAGTTGCATGGCCGCCATGGCAGTGGCTGCAACATAGGTTAAAGCGGCTGCTATTAGCACCTGTCTGGCTTGAGAAATCTCCTCTGGCTTAAGATAGCCGCCTTCTTTGAGAAGGGCCAAAGCTCGCCGGGAAGCGTTGAATTCCACAGGGAGAGTCAAGACACTAAAGAATACAGCCCCAGCAAAAAGAAGAATGCCGATGTCCATTAGAATACTCGGACCCTGGCGGCTGAAAATGAAGCCGATGAAGAAAAGAGGGAAAGCAAGAGATGAGCCTAAATTGGCCACTGGGTAAATAGCATTTCTGAGCTGCAGGGGAAGATAGCCGCTTTGGTGTTGGAGAGCATGCCCTGTTTCATGAGCGGCAATGCCCAAAGCAGCCAGGGAACTGCTGTTATAAACGCCTTCTGAAAGTCTTAAAACTCTTTTTCTGGGGTCATAATGATCGGTAAGCTGTCCTTTTACTTTTTCCACAGGCACTTCAGCTCTTCTGGCTCGCAGGATTTGACGGGCTAATTCTGCTCCTGAAAGGCGAGAGGCAGCCAATTTAGTACTGAAACGTTTATAAGTAGATTTAACTTTTTGTTGGGCATAAAGAGCCAATAACAGAGGCGGAATTAACAGGAAAAAAGTATAATCCCAAAAAAACATTTTTAATCACCTTATTTATGATAGCAAGATGGCTTTCTTTTTTCAATTAAGAACAAGACCAAAAAAATTGGCAGGAAGTCAGATCCAAAACCTGGAGGCTCCATTGTCCCCAACGGCCCGCCTAATGCCTATCCTCTATTGACAAATTCTGGGGATAAAGGTAGGATTTCTGGGTGGATAATGAAAAAGAAAAAATTATTACTTATAAAATTAGCCTCGAACTTAGGGACCGTGCTAGGTGGGGAGCTAGCGGTGCCCTGTTACCCACAATCCGCTACAGTGGGGCTGAATCCCTGACCGAGGCTTAGCTTTGTCTGGACAGTGTCTCTGTAAGTGGTGTTGAGGGCTAGGGCCCTGTGCAAAGAGCTGGCTGTGAACCCCGTCAGGACCGGGAGGTAGCAGCGGTAGCAGCTGAGTCTCTTGTGCTGCAGGTAAGCCTTACCTGAGCTAACTGCAGGGATAACGCAGGTAAAGTGGAGTCGGAGTCAGGTGCACGGTCCATTTTTAAACAAAAATTAAACAGCCTATTGGCCTAGGTTATTTTTGAGTATAAGTTGCTGGGGAGAGGGTTGATCCAAACGAGGCCAAAACAAGTTAAACGTAAATCCTCTTCCAGTTCTTTAAAGCTCATCGTTTCTGTTACGGCCGAAGACACATTTTTATCGGCTAGAACCTATTTCAGCATTGCTTGAAGAATTGAAGTTGTCCCTGTTTTGTATTTCTCAAGATTTTGTCTTTTCCCGCCAACTTTAAGGGTTTTCATGGCAATAACGCCTATATCTTTCGCTTTAGCTAGGGCTATAAGGCTTCTAAGGCCGCTTGCCCCTGAATAATCCTCATAGACTTCAATCTCAGTTTGTTTTTCTTGAATATCAAAAACATTGTAACCGACTTGAACCATATCATAATAACCACATTCTATAGCTTTCTTTACCACTTGATGATGATTTTGATGGCAGGAAAGGCCTCGAAATTTGTATTTGCCTTCTTTTTTTAGCCTCTCAAAAGCGGCTGGAGCGCTACCTTCTGAGAGGGGGGTTCCAATTTACTTCTTTAAAAGGCCCAGATCGCTAAGGATACTCTCAATTTCTTTTTTGCCTTCCGGAGTTAGGGGTAAGAGAGGAGAACGAGGCAGACCGCCAAAGTAGCCGACAAGATCAAGAGCATATTTGAGGCCAGCAATCCCATAGCTTTTAGCTATGGCTTTATTAAGAGGGGCTAAGGCCAATTGCAACTGGCGGGCTTCTTCAATCCTGCCTTCTAGGAAAAGCTTATAGAGCTGAGCACATAGTCCAGGGGCCACATCAGCCAGTCTGAGAATCCCTCCTTTAGCTCCTAGAAGCAGGCCGGGCAGCATCAAATCTCCTGCTCCCAACAGAATACTGAAGTCTTGATTAACCTTAGGGGCCACCTCAGCTAGGAAAGAAAGGTTTCCCGAGCTGTCCTTAAGGCCGGCGATTTTAGGATGAGAGGAAAGATCGATTATAAGCTTTTTATCCACAGAAACTCCAGTGTATTGAGGGATATTATAAATCAAAATTGGAACTTCAGTTTTATCAGCGATAGTTAAATAATGTTTCTTTAAAGCCTGGCTGTTCATTTCAGAAGTAAAATAGCTGGGAGTTCTAATTAGGGCGGCATCAATGCCTAAGGCAGCCATCCGCTGGGTGAAGTCTAAAGTTATTTCTGTTGATTCCCTGGCCGTACCTATAATAATTTTTTTGTCCGCAGAAGCAATCTTTTTGGCGGCCACTACTAATTTTTCTGATTCTTCATCTGTTAAATAGACACTTTCTCCAGTTGAGCCCAGAATCACATAGCCAGCCAGGTCAAAGGTGTTATATTTCTCGATATTCTCTTTGAATTCTTCCAGAGAGATTTTGGTCTGGATAAAGGGAGTGGTTAAAGCGGCAAAAATGCCTACCAAGTCAGCCTTCATTGTCCCTCCTTATATTTTTTCAATCTGTCTCAGTTCTTTTTCGCTCAGGCCAAAATAATGTCCGATTTCATGAAAGACCACTTCTTTAACTTTTTTTCTTATTTCCTCTTCTGAATAACATATTTCTTCAATTGACTTTTGATAAATGACGATTACATCTGGAGGGATATTCCCATAAAAAGGACCTCGATGTCTGAAAGGAACTCCATGGTAAAGACCTAAGATGGTGCTTAAGGTGGATTTTCCTGTGCGGCGGTAAGTTTTTCTGTCTGGCCTGTCTTCAATAATAACTGCCAGGTTTTGAAGACGTTTCTTAAATTTTTTAGGAATCGAGGCCAGGGCTTCCTCCACCAACTTTTCGAATTCCTCTCGTTTCATAAGTTTATTTTTCAATGCCTAAGCGGGCTTTAACGCCTTGCTGGTAATAATGCTTTATTTCTTTCATCTCTGTGACTAAATCAGCCTTTTCCATAAAGGCGGGCGGAGCATATCTTCCCGTCAAGACAAGCTCTACCTCTTTCGGTTTTTTAGCCATAAATTCGAGGACTTCTTTTTCAGTGAGAAGATTAAAGTAAACAGCCACATTTATTTCATCAAGAATTATTATTTTGAATTGGCCGGAGAGCATAGCTTCCAGGCATTTTTTTAGCCCATGTTTGGCTCTTTTTATGTCTTCTGCATCTGGATTTTTGGTAACATGAATAAAGCCTTTGCGGCCGAATTGTTCGATGGTAATAAGCGGTTGTAATTTTATTAAAGAAGAGAGTTCCCCATAAGATTGTCCTTTGAGGAATTGACCGATGTAGCTGCGGAAGCCGTAACCAGCAGCCCGCAGGGCTAAGCCCAAGGCAGCGGTAGTTTTGCCCTTGCCGTTGCCAGTGTAAATTTGGATATATCCTTGCATGGCCTCATTTTTATGGCCTTTTTTACTTTTTTTGGAAATTAAATTTTTTTTCATGTGCCTCTAAAACTATATTTTATTAGAGTTAGGGAGTCAATATATATTTGGCTTTATGACTCCATAAGCATGTTTTTCCACCAATTTGGAAAAATTTCCTGAGCTGGCTGAGATTAAGCAGAGAAAGCATCCCCAAAATTGTAAGAATTGAAGTTCCTCACGAAGAAATGAAATTTGGCATCGATCTCCCTCCATCCTCGTCAAGACTCCCACCCACCGCTATGGACTCGGATGGAAGAAAATTGCTGTCCTATAAGTATGAGCTTATTTATTATTAGCTATCATGGTTTTAGGGATGTTTACTTAAGAAAAAAATTGGATGCCAGATACGGATTACTTATGTTATAATCTAGCCCATGTTGGATGCAAAATTTGTCTACCAGAATTATGAGCTTGTGGCCAAAAAAACGAAATGGCGAGGTTTGTCTGTAAAGCTGACCCCATTCCGCCAACTTTATGATCAAAAAAAAGAAATATTAAAGAAAGTAGAAAGTCTTCGAGCTGCCAGAAATAAAACTTCAGACCTTATTGCTAATCAAAAAAGAGAAGGCCAAGATCCTTCGAGGCTGATTGCCGAGATGAAGAAAGTATCTGAAGAGATAAAAAGCCTGGAGACGCAACTTAAAGAAATTGACGATAGGTTAAAAGATATTCTTCTTAATATTCCAAACCTTCCTAATGAATCGGTTGTAGTTGGTCAAGGCCCTGAAGATAATGTTGTAATCAGAAAATTTGGCCGCAAGCCAAAATTTTCCTTTCCAGTCCTGCCTCATTGGGAAATAGGAAAAGGGCTGGGTATTTTAGATTTTGAGCGGGCGGCCAAGATGACCGGCTCCAGGTTTGCTATTTATTTTGGAGCTGGAGCCAAACTGGAAAGGGCTTTAATCAACTTTATGCTGGATATCCATACAAAAGAGGGAGGTTATACCGAAGTTATCCCTCCTTTTATTGTTAATAGAGAAAGTATGATTGGTACCGGCAATTTGCCTAAATTCGAAAATGACCTTTTTAAGCTGAAAGGTTATACCTGGTATATGATTCCTACTGCCGAAGTTCCTCTAACCAACATCTACCGCCAGGAAATTCTGGAGGCAGACTCTCTACCCCGAAGATTTGTGGCTTACACACCCTGTTTCCGAAGAGAAGCTGGCTCTTATGGAAAAGATATTAGAGGCTTAATCCGTCAGCATCAATTTAATAAGGTGGAATTGATGACTTTTTCTTTACCCGAAAATTCATACCAAGAGCTGGAGAGGATGACCAATGATGCCGAAGAAGTTTTAAAAAGATTAGGCCTTCATTACCGGGTAGTCAGTCTTTGCAGCGCTGAGCTGGGATTTTCCGGGGCCAAAACTTACGACTTAGAACTGTGGATGCCCTATAGAAAAAAATACTTGGAAATTTCATCTTGTACCAACTGTGAGGATTTTCAAGCCAGGAGGGCTAACATTCGTTTTCGCCGGCAGGCTAAAGCGAAGTTAGAATATGTCCATACTCTAAACGGATCTGGAGTAGCATTGGGGCGGACCGTAAGCGCTATTCTGGAAAGTTTTCAACAGGAAGATGGTACTGTTCTCATACCCCAGGCTCTTCAACCATATATGGGTGGTTTAGAAAAAATAGCTTAAACTGTAAGCTGCTTTTCTCTAGAGTTACCCGAGGTGAATGGTTGCTTGATTATAATTCCTTGGTTAAAATGAATAAATAATGGAGGGATGGCCGAGTGGTTTAAGGCGGCGGTCTTGAAAATCGCTTCCCGAGTAATCGGGACGGGGGTTCGAATCCCTCTCCCTCCGTTTATCAGGCAACAAATATTACAAAAATTTTGTTTATAATAAGAAAAATGGTAAAATAGCACTCATTAAGGAATAATTAAGGAGAGGTGCTGGAGTGGCTGATCAGGGTCGCCTGCTAAGCGACTGTTCCGATTAATGTCGGGACCGTGGGTTCGAATCCCACCCTCTCCGCCAGGCTATTTTCGGAGCTGGACAATTCTTAAGCCACTCTACTAACGATTGATAGAGATAATAACCGCTCAGGCCTTTATATTTTATCTCTGAAGCTGAAGTTCCGCTCGAGATATCGCCGGTATCGATCAAAAGACTGTGTTAAATCTTTTTTCGACTAATATTGAGATTTTATATTTTGACTGAAAGATAATAAAGTGTCTATTATTTCTTGATGGCTAAGGCTTGAACCATCGAGAGGCGAATCGATAATCCGATAGTTAAAAAAAGGGCAATTACCCTCATACCAGCGGTAATTGAATGTCCGGCCTTGTTCTTTCCTTTTTATTTCCTCTTTTTGGTTTAGTAAATCTCCTAACCCTCGCAGGTATATTTTTTGTTGAGGATCAACACCAAGAATGTATCTTTTATTTCTGATGTTGGTCATCAAGAAAGAAAAGCCTTGTTTTAAGGAAGAATTCTCTCTATCTCGGCGAGCCCATTCTTTGAGTAGATAACTTTTTGGGTTCTTAACAATAAGACCATCAACCTCTTTTCCTCCTTGGCCGGATATTAAAGGTAGAAATATTTTAATTTTCAGGGAATGCCTAAGATCGAGTAGGTAATCAAAGTAATCATCCTCAGCCTCCCTCATAGCTCTTTCATATTTTTCTATACCTGAGAAAAGCAGGCGGTTTTCATAGATATCATAGCCCTCGGCTGCTCTGGTATAAAGGAAATTCATGAAAGTTAAGCCTTCTTCAATCCTGGCTAAGCTGATTTGAGTTACATCTCCTCTTATTTTTTTAAATAAAGTTCTAAGGATAGAATAGGGAGTAGAGGAGAGGTCTATTTCTTTGGGCAGACAAGCTGAATCGATCATTTTGGTGTAGGCAGCTATTTTTTCCAACCAGTCATCAATTTTTCCTTTCTCTAATAATTTTAAGGCCAAGAAAATTGAAGCCACTGCATCAAAATCAGGAAAACGATGGGTAACAATAACCAAAGGCTGATACTCATTTTTAGGGCCGAAACCTTGGGGATAGAGGTGATCGAGAATGAGGTGAGGATATTTAGCTATTAGAGAAGCAGTACATTCTTTTTCTGCTTGAGGATGATGGTGGTCTATAACCCCAGGGGCTGTTTTCATTCCCACATCTAAAACCAATCTGTTTTTTTGCGGCTCTAAATGTTTTCCATAAGGTACAAACTGATAAATTACTTGACTCTTTTGGTCTTCCATTGATTTAATCAGCTGTGAGAGCTTCCTTCTTTTTTTATAAAATAATTTTCAATATAAATAAAGTTATGATGGCATTTGTAAGCATCCTAAAAACCGTGATAGCTAATAAAGAAGGTTCTGCTCCCAACAGTTTTATTACTTTTTTCTTTTGTGAAGTAAATAAAGAAAATGGGGAGATAGTTTTTGTTAATGCTGGCCATAACCCTCCTCTTGTTTTGGGTAAAAAGGGGATGGAATTACTGAAAGCCGAAATAAGAACAATGAAGAATTTACTGAAGAGAGGCTTATCAAATTGGTAAAAAAGCATTCAAAACTGTCAGCTAAAAAACTTTTAGAAAAAATTCAGACTGAGGTTAAATCGTTTACAGCCGGAACTGAGCCGATGGATGATATGACCCTGGTCATAATCAAGAGAGTCAATTGAAGCTTTCCCGCCTTTTTAATAAATTCTGTATCTAAAAGAGCTGGTTTAAGGCAAATGCAAGAACAGTCCTGGGTAAAAGGATAGGTACTTTTAATAGATTTTGAAGAGTCTGCTTATCTTTTATTTTGTAACCAATGCAGTCCAGAAGCACGGCTTCTACTTTGGCCTGAGCCAGGCTGATGGCTATTTCTGGCCAACTTTTGTCCTGGGTGTAAGGTGATTTGGACTGGACAAAAACTCGGTGTTCTCCCCATTTATTTCTGGTTGCTTTTATTTGGCTGGCTAAAGGGACGACTACTCCCAGGCTGTTGGGTTTTAAGATATAGTTAATTAAGAATTTAAGATAATTAAAGGGGAAAATAACAGGGATTGGCGATTCTGTTTGTTGGCCAAAGTCATGGGTACAGAGAAGGCCGGCTGCCTTTATATTCAGCTTAGTCTGCATCAATTTTAATGCTTGAAGCCAAAGTCTGCTTATTTTATTAGGGCTTAACTCCACCTGTTGGCCGTTCCTCAGGCGAGAAACAAGAGGAATTTCGTTAATTTCTGGTTCTAAGGATTTAATTTCTGAAAGGTTAAGTTTATCAAGCAGGCCGTATTCTATAATTTGGAGACCAGGGGAAAGAAGGGCTTTTATTTCAGGTGTAAGATCATCCCTTGGCGATTGACCAATGGTCAGCAGGCCAATTTTAGCCTCTCTCTTATCATATCTCATTAGTCTTTAAAAAAAGTCGATTGCCGTTCAGCCTAAGGCCATAGGGGGGTCTTTGGAAAAGATGAGTGGAGATCGACATAATACGGGCTTTTCATCTTTTTCCCAGAGTTTTCAAATGTTCAAGGGAGCCATAAAGTGAGACTAATTTTTGAAACTCTTGCTCGTCATAAAAGGAACACTGGCCCTGGCCAAAAGATTTGGCAACTTCGATTAGGAATCTAACAGCCATTTCTAAATCAAAACAATGGTTAGTTCCAGTGGCACAGCCTGGTACAGCCACTTCCGTGGTAATGGCGATTCCAACTACAGGGGCGTGAGTCACCGTGGCTGGCTGGAGGATGCTGTTTAGATGATAAATTTCATTGCCATAAGGAGTTATGTCTTGAGTGGTGATGGGCAGGACAAGCGGCAATCTGCCTGTTACATTCTGCATGATGTTCAATAAATCTTCACTGACCCGAAGGATGTAGCCGTCTTTAACAGTGGGGGAGAGGGCAAAGCCCCGCTGGTTAATTATTCTATTACCTTTAGTTGTATCAATGGAAAGAATGGCCTTCATCCTTTCATCTACTTCTTCTTTATTCATGGTCTTCATGTCTATGGGTGAGTCCATAAAATCAACAGGTTGGTGTGGGATAATGGGGGAATGAGGGCAGAGGTGAGTGGCCACAATTACATCGCCATTGAGCCGGTCGCCTTTGCCTCTCATGGTTGCTAATTTTGAGGCAGCGGCCAGAGCTGTTATGGCCCCATCAGCATCAGAGACGAGGCCTATTTTATGGGGCCTGGCCCCAATTCCTCCCAGGCGGCCGATAATGCCTAAAGTCGGGGCTGAGCCGGAAACGGTTAAGTCCTGGTTGCCCCTGATAGTAATTTTAACAAAAAGTGTTGTTCCTTTTTCCCCTTCAACCTCTTTAAGGATAATATCTGAGTCTTTGAGTCCTTTCGCTTTAAAATAGTCTTTTATTTCGTTGTTGTTAATTTCAGCTGTATCCAGCAACTCATAAATTTCAATGACCTGTTTTAAAGCCATTATTTTTCTCCTTATCAGGGAAAATTTTCATAGTTAAATAATAAAGGATAATAGAAGAGATAATACCGTTAAAAGCAAATACAGAAAAGGGGAAGATTCTAATAGAAAAAGGATGTCCGGAAGTCATCCAGCCTATAGCGAAGGATATCAGGTAAATACTGAGAGCCTTATAGCTGAGTTTGAGGGATTGGGAGTGTTTTAGGTTGGGATTTTTTAATCTTTTAAGCAGGTAATAATCACAGATAAAAATACCAGCGATAGGTCCTATACTAACGGTTAGAATAACTAAGAAGAGTTCAAGTCTTTCTAAAATACCTAAAGCTGCCAGTAAAGAAGCCCCAAGACCGGCCGCGATAGTAATTTTCCATCTTTTAAAGCGGAAAATATTGTTTAAGGCTAAAACTGAGGAGTAAATATTGCTGTCATTGGTGGTCCATTGGGCCAGGAGAAGGACAAAAAAGCCAACAAAGCCTAAACCAAGATATTGCCGGCTGATGATAAGTTCTGGCAGTCTTTCATGGTAGAGTCCACTGTTCATGGCCAGAACTGAGCCTACTAGATGCAAAAAGGCACTGATACTCATAGCTAAGCCAGCCGCGGCCAGGATATCTTTCCAGCGAGGCCGAGCATACCTGAAAATATCAGCACTGGTCGTAGCTCCGACAATGAAGCCCCCAGCCACAATCGAAGCTGAGGCCCCAATACTCAGCGGATAGGGATCAGGTTGATGGTTAAGGGCAAGGGAAATTAAAGATGAAGACGGCAGAAAATGAAAACCCATTTTAATAAGTCCCCAGATAAAGATGGCTATCATAAAGGGAGAAGCTGCCCAGCTAAGAGCACTCAGACCTCTGATACCAAAAATAGCCGGAATCATCATTAAAAGACCGCAGCTGAAAGAAAGAAGAGGTAAGGGAAGGTTCATACCCAAGTAATATTGAACAGTGCGGGCAAAAAAAGCGGCCTGAACACCGAACCAACCGATAAGAGAAAGAGCAATGGACAAAGATATGAGGATAGCCCCGATCCGGCCAAATGAGAAATTAGCGATAAGAGGAGTGGAGTAGCCAGTTTTAGCTCCAATATAGCCGGTAAAGGCCATAACCACAATGAGAATGACTTCTCCCAGCAGATAGGAAATAATAACACTTGATATTTTTCCCAGACCTAAACCGATCATCATTCCCCGAAAAATGGCTGACATAACAACTGCGATTCCAATCCAGATGACAGCTAAATTCAGCCAGGTTTTTCTTTTCTCAGGAGGGACGGATTCAAGAGAATAGTCTTCTAGAAGTTCAGATGATTTTTTCCCGATGGTCATTAATTAACTAGTATTAAAAAAACTATTATTTCTTTTTTTCTTCTTTTGGCTCTGGCTGCCAGTCTTTTAGTTCCTTGGGAAATTCTTCTAAGAATGAAGAATCAACTCGGAATAGATAGTTGAGCCGACCATTTTTAACCACCACTTTTTTAGCTTGTTTGTCTTCAGAACCAACAAAAACAGTTACCTCTTTGACTTTTTTTTCATTTTCTTTGATCCAGAATTTTACTTCAGCCTGGGGATGATCGAGGCCGTAATCTGCCAGCTTAAAAGGCGGGTCTATAAATTCAGAAGCTTCCAGTCCTTCTATTTTGCGGATAAAAGTTTCAATTTTTTCTTTAGCTGCAGCTTCCTTAGTTGGTAATTGGAAATACCAGTTATCCTCTTTGTCTTTGGTTAAACTCCATTCAATTTTACCTTTTTTTAGATAAAGCTTATTGACTTCCCAGGTATAGAAACTGGCTACTTTTTTTTCTCTCAATTCTTCAGACTTTTTCTCCAGGTCTTTAAGGAGGGAGGAATCAGTTGAGATGATTTTGGAAGAAAGAGAAGTGGTCGCGTAAAGGGTATCGTCTTTTTTATGCAGAAGGAAAGTAACTTTTTGATTAGAGGCTGGCATAGACAAAGTAATTTTATACTCTGGCTTCTCAAGGCCATATTTTTTTAAATCTCCTTCTTTTTTTTCTTCTGAAATGAATTCTTTGGCTCTAAGATTAGAGAGAGAATAAAGGATGTCAGAGATTTTGCTTGATTCAGCCAGAGATTCTACTGGTTTTTTTAAAAACCATTCGTCTTCTTTTTTTTGAGCTTGCCATTCAATGTTTTTGGCTCGGAGTTTAATGCTTTTAACTTCATCTGTTTCAAATCTGAAGATATCTTTCTGGCGAAAATCTATTAGTTTTTTTTCTAAAAGGCTTTTAAAGCTACTAGTAATTAAAACAAGACGAGGATCATCTGCCTTTTTGGCAAAAAAGGTTTTATCCAGTGGATTTTCCATGCCTATCTGAATTTTAACCGGATGTTCCTTTTCTTTATAGAAAAGAGAAATTTCAACTTTGGGAATTTCATATTTGGTTAAGTCTTTAGCCTGAACTTCTTCTTCCACCACTCTTTCGATCCGCAGTTGAGAGAAATCCTCGGCCAGGCGGTTGACTTCATATTTATCTGCTTTAGCTTCCAACGGCTGAGTGATGAGCCAATTTCCTTCTTTGTCCTTCTTAAAGGAGAGGGTTTCGTTTTCTTTCTTGAAGACAATTTTTTGAACATCATCAGCTGAAAGGTTAACCAGTTTATCCTTGCTTTCGGCTTCTTTTCTGCCTTTGGACTCAAAAAAAATAACAAAAGCCAACAGAACCAGAAAAATAATCATCAACATTAGAGTAGTTTTAAATTTCATAGTGACCTTCTCCTAATCCAAATTGAAACTCCAGTAATAAAAACAAGCAGCGGTAGGATGATTAAAGACACGAAAAATATTAGTCTTCCCTGGCTGGGATTAAGTTGGATAGTTTTAGGTGAGGAGGTTTTAGGTTGAATTGAAATAAGATCGGCTTCTTCGCTCAACCAGTTAACAGTGTTGAGAAAAAGATTGCCATTGCCTGAAAGGTTATAATAATTATTTGAGGCGAAATCAGAGTCTCCAAAAACAGCCAACCGGCTTTCTGTCTTGGGTTGGTTAGCTTCTTTGGATGAAGTTGATGATTTTTCGGCTGGGGTCTTTTTTTTACCCTCTTTGTTTTCTTCTTTTTTCTTCTCTTCTTCTGTTTTAGGTTTAACGGTAACCACCGCTGCTAAAGGAATAGGTCCAGCCTTATCTTTATCTTTATCGAATGTTACCTGTCTTTGATTAAGCTGCCTTTCAGCCCAGGAATTTGAGCTGCTTTTGGCAATAACCTCAGCGGTTACTCCCTCCGGCCTTTTGGCCGTAATATCCACCGAGCGAGCATAAGGAAAGAAGGTGGCATAGCGGAATTTTTTGGTAATAGCATGATATTCATATTCGCTAACAACAGGCATAAAGTAGTCTCCTCCCAGCAGACGAGAAACTGTGTCAACTACTAAATCATTCTCTAGTTTGATTCCATAATTTTTGAGGAAACCAACTAGGTCTGGGGCACCCTGAGGATCAATCATAAAAAAGACGCGGCCTCCGGTTTTGATATAGTTGCTTATGGTTTCCAGTTCATTGGGTAGGAGGTCTTTTTCCGGACCGGGGATGATGAGCAAGGAACAGTCTTTAGGAAAAGTATCAGCCAGGGCTAAACTTAGTTTTTTTATCTCATAGCCCAGTTTTTCCAGCTCTTCTTTAGCTAAAGAATAGCCTCTCTCCCCTGTTTCTTCGATACTGGCTTCCCCATGACCCTCAAGAAAATAAATTATTTTTTTCTTTTCCCTGGATATTTTAATAATGGCATTAGTGATATCTTCTTCACTGACAGTCGTGATCCGGCTTTCTTTATCCCCGCATTCAAAGACAGTAGTTCCATCCTCAGAAATATCATATCTTTTGACCAGTCCTGGATTTTTATCAGGGTCGATAAATTCGTACTTTATCTTAGGAGAATGGTAGGCGTAAATTTTCATAAGGTTTTCCATTTTGGAACGATTGAAATTACTTTCTCTGAAAAAGCAGTTAATCTTGATATCTTTTTTTAAATTTTTCAAGACCTTGACTGACTGGTCAGAAAGGCTGTGGAGTTTGGCTTCAGTAAAATCAAAGCGGTAATGGTGCTTGGCCAAAAAATAGTTTACCAGGACAAGGATGGCCAAAACCAGGACAATGATTATCAATAAATTACTAGAGTATATAAATGATTTTCGCTTGAAGCTCTGTTGGAGGGAGGAAAAATTGAAGACAATGTAAACTATAAGCAGAGCTAAGCCGAGCAAACCAATAATATAGGCCGGCATTTTTTTGTAAGGCCATATTCGAAGTGAGATCAAGGCCAGGAAGATCAAAGCTAAGGCAATATAGTTTAAATATTTTTTTATGACTTCCATGGGTTACCTCCAACGGCGTGATTGAATAACAGAATGGGTTAGAAAAAGTCCAAAAAAGGAGAAACTTAAATAGTAAACAACATCAGTTGTATCTAAAATGCCCTTGGTCATGTCATCAAAATGTTGAAAGATGGAAAGATAATTAAGAACACCTTTCCAGAATCCTCCAGCCGAATAAGCAGCCCAGTTTAAAATCCAGAACAAAAGAAGAGCCCCAAAAGTAAGGATGGCAGAAACTATCTGATTTTCAGTTAATGAGGAGAAAAAAATACCAACAGCCATAAAAGAGGCTCCTACCAGAAAGAGGCCAAGATAGCCATTGAGAACAGGAGCTGTTTCCGGGTTGCCGTAGACAAAGGTAAAAAGGGCGAGAATGCCTGTCAAGGCTAGCATTGCTACCAGGACTATCAAGGAAGCAAAATATTTTCCCAGAATAATCTGATTGACTGATAAGGGAGAGGTATAAAGGAGCTCGTCTGTTTTTATTTTCTTTTCTTCAGAGAAAAGTCGCATGGTCAAAAGAGGAATCATCAGCAGCAGGATAATACTGATATTATGGAAGAGGGGAGAATAAACCATCTGATTGATGTTGAGCTGTTGATAGTAATAGGGATTTCTGGCCATTTGCAGAGATTGAGAATTAAACCACCAGATAAGACTGTAGAAGAAAAACCCAACTAAAACTAAAAAAACAGTAATAACAACATAGGCAATAGGTGAAGTAAAGTACGTTTTTATTTCTTTTTTACAGATGGTCCATGCATTTCTCATTGTTCTCTACCTCCTGAGATAACACTGAGATAAAGCTCTTCTATATTAAGAGCGAGAGGCTTCATTTCTACCAATCCCAACTCTTTATCGACGATGAACTTGGTGATGTTGTCCTGGATGTTTTTCCCCTTTCCCCATTCAAGACTGAAACCATCATCTTCGGGAGTTACTTTTTCAACTCCTGGAATTGAAGAAAGGAGATGGGCAATTTCCTGTCCGCTTTTTCTGAGGCGGATAAAAACTCCCTCTTTTTTTCGAAAAGATGAGGTTAATTCTTCTAAAGAGCCAGAAGCCATTAAGCGACCTTCGTTGATGATGACGACGCCATCACAGACCTGAGTCACTTCGGCCAGGATGTGAGTAGAAAGGATAATTGTTCTTTCACCTTTTAATGATTTAATGAGTCCCCGTATTTCTATAATCTGAGCTGGGTCTAGACTGCTGGTCGGCTCATCCAAGATAAGGACTGGAGGATCATGGATGAGGCTCTGAGCTATTCCCACTCTTTGTTTAAAACCTCTGGAAATATTCTTTATAAGACGTCCTTTGACTGATTCTAAACCGCTTATTTCGATAGTCTTGATTACCGCTTCTTTTCTTTTTGTGCCAGGAATTTGTTTGATTTCGGCCACGAAACTGAGGAAGGATTGGACAGTCATTTCGGGATAAAGAGGAACATTTTCAGGAAGATAACCAATGTTTTTTTTGACCTCATTGGTCTCTTCAAAAACATCGAAACCAGCCACTCTGGCTCGACCCTCAGTGGCCGGCAGATATCCGGTAAGGATTCTCATAGTGGTCGTTTTGCCGGCTGCATTTGGTCCTAATAAGCCCCAGATTTTTCCTTTTTCTACTTTAAAACTGAGGTTGTTAACAGCCACTAAATCTCCATATTTTTTGGTCAGATTCTCAACTTCAATCATTGGTCAACCTCCCTTATATGATTAAAAGATTTGAAGCGAAAGCAGGGATAAAAAAGAAAGGCAGCCTTTGAAAGCCGTGACTTCCATTCAGGCTGGCCAACGTTTTTCCAGTCTCTCCAATGGATAGAGGATGAAAAATAATCACAGTCGCCTTGAGAGGTAAAATATAAGTCTATTTTCATGCTCATTTTGGCAATACATTTGAATAAAAATAAAAATTTAAGATTAGCATTAAAATTTATAATCTAGCTTAAATTATTAATATATAAAAAATGGAAAATATTTCAACTCCTGGTGGAGTCAGACCTTCATAAGTTTCATAAATTATGCTTTTCTATTGATGTATTTCGTCGATTTGTAGGAGACAAAAGTTATTACAAATATTGTAAAAATTAAAGTTATGAAACTTATGAAGGTCTGACCCCATGTAT
>CAZEQD010000008.1:2420-16580 GCA_964514305.1 uncultured Eubacteriales bacterium | reverse complement strand
ATACCAGCGATGCCTACAGTCATGGCTTTTAGGTTCAACTTGAAACATTAAACCTTAAACTATTTCTTTTTACTCTTTACTCCTTACTCCTGACTATTTACAGTTTGATTACATTCTCTCTGGTTGGGGGATGCCCATCAGTTTGAGAACCTGCTCCAGAATTTCTCTGACATAATAGATAGTTAAGATGCGAAGTTCTTTAATTTTTTTATTTTTTTCAGCTAGGATAGGATAAAGATGGTAATAAGAATTGAACTTTTGACAGAGGTTAAAGGCAAATTTAGCCAAATGAGAAAATTCTAAAGAGCGAATTGAATGAAGGACTTCTTCTTCAAATTGAGCCCCATAAACAACAAGGCCCCAGAAATCAGCTCTTTCTTCTTGACTCAAAATATCAGTTGAAATACCTGATTCGGCCAAAAGCTGGCCGATATCTTTTTCTTGCCAGCCTTCTCTCTCCTTCAGTTTCCGGAAAATAGAATTAAGACGGACAAGGCTATACTGGAGATAAGGGCCGGTTTCTCCCTCAAAATTGAGGGCTTCATCGAAATCAAAAATTAGGAGTGAATTTCTGGCGTATTTAAGCATAAAATAGCGCAAAGCCCCACAAGCTATTTTAGTGGCAATTTCTTCCTTCTCCTGGAGAGGCAAATCTGGATTTCTCTTAGTAACTTCGGCCAGGGCCTTAGCTACCAATCTATCCAGCAGGTCATCTGCCTTTATTCCTAATCCCTTTCTACCGGAGACTTCAAGAAATGTTTTTTCTTTATCTTCTTTAGAAATCTTCCTATCCAGCTCTTTTAGACTTTTGGGCGAAAGAGCTACCATTTCGTAAGAGAAATGGATTGATTTTTTTGCCTGCTCATAATATTTAAGGGATTTTAATCCTTGAACTACAATTTTTTGTAAATATGATTGCCTGACATCAATGACATTGTAAACCAGACTTCCTTGGCCGAAAGATGGCGCTTTATTTTTCGGATTGGAGGTAGTAATCCAGATTAACTGGCCATCTTCTTGGCTAAAAGGTTCATAGTAGAAATCTTTCTTCAGAAGCCCAAATTTCCAGAGTTGGTAAGCAATATCTTTACCTACGTAAGTTACTGTCCCATCAGAACGAACTATAATTTTTTCCTTTTCCTTCTCATCTTCCAACCTCATTACCCAGCAGCCTTTATTAACCCCTTCCTGAACGAAGTGAATGGCCTTTTTTTCTTTGAGCATGGAAAAAGCTTTTTCCCAGAATCGAAGGGAGAGGATGCTGCTTTCACAAGGAAGGAGATTATAACTGACACCAATTCTTCTCATAGTCTGGAGATGAGCTTTAAGAATTCGGCGGGAAACATAATTGGCTATGGTTGCCTCTGGATTAAGGCCGTGCTCAATTTTTTTAAGGATTTCAGCCCGTCTTTTTTGGGCTCTGGGGTGGCTTTCTAAATAGGTATTTACCCGGGTGTAAAGATCCCAGCAATAATAATCGAATTTCCCATCAATTTTCTTGATGTCAATTAAGCTTCTTTTTTCCAAATCCATAAAGCCAAAAACAACATCAACTACCTGAACGCCCGTATCATCTATATAATTTTGAATTTCTACATTTTCTTGTTTAAATTTGAGGCAGCGGCCCAGAGTATCTCCTAAACAGGCATTCCGGAGGTGGCCGATGTGAGCTGATTTATTGGGATTAATATTGGTATGTTCAATGATTATTTTTTTTTCCTCTGGCTGAAGACAAGGAATCTTTAGCCTTTTAAGTTTTTCAGAAAAGAATTTATTTTTGTTTAGAAAGAAATTAATATAACCAGGCCCAGCTACTTCCATTTTTTCAACGTAGGGGAGACCAGCTAGTTGAGAGATTATGTCTTGAGCTATATGGCGAGGATTAGCCTTTATTTTTTGAGCTAATTGGAAAGGGAAAGTTAAGGCCAGATCACCCATTTTAAGCTGGGGTGGATAATTGATTTCTACTTCTGACAGTTGAAGAGGATATTTTGTCTTTAATCTATTAAAAATTTCTTTTTTTAGACTATTTTTAATTTTAATCATAACTTGCTTTTAATTATAGCAGATTTCTGATTAATTCAAAGAGGGACAATTCCCCTATGTTTATACTTGCATCGACTAAAATTATATGGTAGTAAATTAGTTTCAAAGAGGAAGTAAAATGAAAAAGACACGAATCAATCCTTTCCACAAAAAACTGGGAGCAAAGATGATAGAATTTTTCGGCTGGGAAATGCCAGTTGAATATTCTGGGATTATTAAGGAGCATATGGCTGTCAGAACTAAGGCTGGTCTGTTTGATGTCAGCCATATGGGAGAAATTATTATTTCAGGAAAACAGGCTCTAGATTTTGTCCAGTATCTTACCCCCAATGATGCAGCTCGCCTTGGTCCCCATAAAGCTCAGTATTCTGCTCTGACTACTGCTCAGGGGACTTTTGTCGATGACCTTCTTGTTTATTACCTGTCTGATGAGAAGTATTTGCTGGTGGTCAATGCGGCTAATTCAGATAAGGATTATAATTGGATTGTTGATCACCAGCAGAGATTTGAAGTTGAGGTCGAAAATAAAAGCAACGATTATGCCCAATTAGCGCTCCAGGGGCCGCTGGCTTTAGAAATTTTAAAGCCTCTGATTAATGTTAATCTAGAAGAAATGAAGCCTTTTCGCTATGATTGGGGAGAAATAGAAGGCGAAAGAGTGCTGGTTTCCCGAACCGGCTATACTGGTGAAGATGGTTTTGAAATATACACTCTTTCCCCTAATCCCGAAAAAATTTGGCAGGTAATTTTAGACAGAGGGCAGGATTTCGGACTCCTCCCTGTTGGCCTCGGAGCTCGAGATACCCTTCGCCTGGAAGCAAAACTAATGCTTTACGGCAACGATATTGATGAAACAACTACCGTCTTGGAAGCTGGTTTGGGCTGGCTTGTCAAGTTTAAAAAAGGAGACTTTTTGGGAAGAGAGGCCCTTCTTAAACAAAAAGAAGAAGGAATAAAAAGGAAAATTGTCGGCTTTGAAATCGTAGAAGGAGGGATAGCTCGCTCCCATTATCCAGTCTTTATTAATTCTCAGAAGGTTTCTGAGGTTACTTCTGGAACATATTCTCCTTATTTGAAAAAGAGTATTGGCTTAACTTATTTACCTATAGAGTATACTGAAATCGGCACAGAATTTGAGATTGAGATTAGAAATAGGATGGCCAAGGCTAAAGTAGTTCCAACTCCTTTTTATAAGAGAGAAGAGAAGAAACAGTAAACAGTAAGGAATATGAGTAAAAGTTTTAAGGTTTAAAGTTGAAAGTTGAAGACAAAATGAAGGTAGGCGCTGCTATCCTCAGCAGACCGCCTGCTTGCTCTTTACTTTTTAGCTTTAACGGTTTATGTCTTTAAGGAGGAAAAGATGTATCCTAATGATTTTCATTACACTCAAGATCATGAATGGATTAAGGTTGAAGGCGATCAGGGGACGGTTGGTATTACAGATTTTGCCCAAAAACAACTTGGCGATGTAGTTTATGTTGAACTTCCGGCCAAAGGAACCAAGCTCGAATTTCACCAGTCATTGGGGGTTATAGAATCGGTTAAAGCTGTCTCTGATATCTACTCTCCAGTCTCGGGTGAAGTTATTGAGGTAAACCAGAAGCTTAATGATTCTCCCGAACTAGTCAATCAGGATCCCCACGGCCAGGGCTGGATAATTCGCCTCAAGATAAAAGACCAATCCGAATTGCAAAAGTTGATGACTGCTTCTGAATATGAGAAATTCTTGGAAGGAATAGAAGAATAAATTATCTTTTTTCATTTTAATTTATGGGGAAGCAATGAGTTATATTTCATTAAGTGATAAAGACAAAAAAGAGATGCTGGCCAAAATTGGCCTTTCTTCTTCAGCTGAGCTTTTTCGCTGCCTGCCAGAGGAAATTAAACTAAAGAAAAAACTCAACCTTCCTTCTCCTTTGTCCGAACCTGAGTTGGAAGAATACATGAAGAATCTTGCTCAAAAAAACATCTATCCTGAGTATTTATCTTTTCTGGGAGCAGGAGCTTATCCTCATTTTATTCCGGCTGTAGTTGATTATTTGAGTTCGCGAGGGGAGTTTGTTAGCCCTTATACACCTTACCAGCCTGAAGTTAGCCAGGGTACGCTCCAGCTTATTTTCGAATTTCAAACCCTTATTTGTCAGTTAACAGGAATGGATGTGGCCAATGCTTCTCTTTATGATGGAGCTTATGGAGCAGCTGAAGCAGTCTTGATGGCCAATCGCCTTCAAAAAAAAGCCAAGGTATTAGTGGCCAGAACTCTTCATCCTCATTACCGACAAGTGATTAAGACTTTTACTAAAAATTTAAAGATCAAAGTTGAAGAAATTGAGTATTCTTCAAAAGGAAGCCTGGATTTTGAAGATTTGAGCCAAAAGCTTGATAAACAAACAATGGCTGTCCTCTGCCAGTCTCCTAATTTTTTTGGAGTGATTGAGGATGTGGACAAAGTTTCTGACCTTGCTCACCAACACAAGGCTCTGTCTGTAGTAGTTGTAGCCGAGCCTATATCTTTAGGGCTACTAAAAGCACCCGGCCAGCTTGGAGCTGATGTAGTTACTGGAGAAGGTCAGTCTTTTGGCTTACCTCTCAGTTTTGGCGGCCCTTATTTAGGATTTATGGCCTGCCTTAAGGAATTTGTCCGCCAGTTTCCAGGGAGGATTGCCGGCCAGACTAAAGATGTTGAAGGTCGAAGGGGATATGTTCTCACTTTATCGACAAGAGAACAACATATTAGAAGAGAGAAAGCTACTTCTAATATATGTACTAATCAGGCCTTGTGTGCCTTAAGAGCCACCATTTTTCTGGAGGTTTTGGGCCAGAAAGGGCTGAGAGAGTTGGCTTGGCAAAATGTCCAGAAAGCCCATTACGCCCAACAGAAACTGACAGCCATAAAAGGAATAAAGAAAAAATTCCCAGGAAATTACTTTAATGAGTTTGTCCTAGAACTGTCTAAGCCTTTGGTGGCTGTCGAGGCAAAGCTTAAAGCCAACAAAATTATAGGCGGTTTGAATTTAGAAGATTTCTATCCTGAACTTAAAAACTGTGTGCTGGTCTGTGTAACCGAGCTTCATAAAAAGGATGAAATTGACACTCTAGCTGAAAATTTAAAGCAGGCATTATAAACAGTAAGGAGTGAGGAGTAAATAGCAAAAAGTTTAAACCAGAGACCCTCCACCCAACCTATGTGCTTCGGATGGAAACAAATCGACGTTAAAAATAAAACGTAAAATATAACCGATAGTGTTCGTTGTTCTCAACGGACCGCCTATAGTAGAATGTAAGGGCTGCTGTCAGCAGCAGACCGATTGGAAAATAAACTAGAGGGCCCGCTGTTCCCCAGCAGGCCGTTTAAAGGTGAGAAATGTAAAATGCGAAACATAAGGGCTAAGCAGAAAAAGATTGTAGGGCCAGCTGTTCCCAGCGGGCCGATTAGAGAACAATTAATCTTTGAATTAAGCGATGAGGGTAAACCCTCATTTCCTTTACCTGAACTTGATGTGCCTTTAAACAAAAAAATCTCTGAGCAGCTTCCTATCAGAAAAAAGATCAAGGGCTTTCCTCAGGTTTCTGAAGTTGAAATCGTCAGACATTTCACCCGTCTTTCCAAGACAAATTACTGTATTGACGAAGGTTTTTATCCGCTTGGTTCCTGTACAATGAAATACAACCCCAAAATAAATGAAAAACTTGCTAATTTAGCTGGTTTCATCAGTCCTCACCCTTTTTCTCCTCCTGAGCTGATTCAAGGGAATTTGGAAGTATTAAAGAAAATTGAAGATCTTCTTAAAGAAATAACGGGTATGGAGGCCTTTACTCTTCAGCCTTCAGCTGGGGCACAGGGAGAATTGGTAGGCATGATGGTCATTAGAGCCTGCCTGGAGGAGAGGGGAAATCCAAGGAAAATTGTTCTCATCCCTGACTCTGCCCATGGAACTAATCCCTCCAGCGCTCATATCTGTGGCTATCAAGTCCGGGAGGTAAAATCCAATGCTCAGGGAACAATAGATTTGCAGGCCTTGAGTGAAGCTATGGATGAGGAAGTGGCTGCTTTGATGCTGACAAATCCTAACACTTTAGGTATTTTTGAAGCTGATATTAAAAAAATCGCTGACATTATCCACTCTCAAGGGGCTTTTATTTATATGGATGGAGCTAATCTCAATGCTATGATTGGAATTTCCCGTCCAGGAGACATGGGTGTTGATGCTATCCATCTTAACTTCCATAAAACCTTTTCTACTCCTCATGGCGGTGGTGGACCAGGTTCGGGTCCGGTGGGAGTGACCAAAGAGTTGGAACCATATCTTCCCCTGCCTGTGGTCAACAAAAAGGATGGTCAGTATTTTCTTGATTTTAACCGGCCGCGGAGTATTGGTCGAGTGCGCAGCTTCTTTGGAAATTTCTTGGTTATTGTCAAGGCTCTAGCTTATATTTTATCCTTAGGGGCAAAGGGTTTGAAAGAAGTTGCAGAGGTGGCTGTCTTAAATTCAAATTATATTCGGAGCAGCTTAGAAAAAGAGTATCATTTGAAATATAAGACTCCTACCCTCCATGAATGTGTTTTCTCTGATAAATACCAGAGAGAATACGGAGTGAACAACCTTGATATTGCTAAAAGGCTGATTGACTATGGGCTTCATCCGCCGACTATGTCTTTTCCCTTAGTGGTTCATGGAGCTCTGATGGTCGAGCCTACGGAAACTGAGAGTAAAAGAGATTTAGATATGTTTATTGAGGCCATGAAAAAGATAGCTGAAGAAGCTAAAACCAATCCTCAGCTTTTAAAATCAGCTCCCCATTCTTCTTATGTGAGGCGGTTGGATGAAGTAACTGCTGCCCGCCGGCCAATTTTAAAATGGGAAGAGGAAGGAAGGAAGAATAAACAGTAGTGATTAACATAATTTAAAATGGGGAAAAAGAGTATTCAAAATTTGATTATGAATCTCCAGAAATTCTGGGCCAAGCGGGGCTGTTATCTGGCTCAGGCCTATGATGTTGAGGTAGGAGCAGGGACGATGACTCCCGATACATTTTTTAGGGTTCTTGATAAAAGACCCTGGAAAGTAGCCTATGTGCAGCCGGCCCGCAGGCCCACCGATGGCCGTTATGGGGAAAATCCTCATCGAGTCCAGAAACATTTTCAGTATCAGGTAATCATTAAACCTTCCCCATCTAATATCCAACAGATTTATCTTGATAGCCTGTCTTCTTTAGGCATAAGTCTTGAGGACCATGATATCCGTTTTGATGAAGATGATTGGGAAGCTCCAACCATCGGTGCCTGGGGAGTTGGCTGGCAAATTTTATTGGATGGACTGGAAATTACCCAGTTTACTTATTTTCAGCAGGCTGGAGGCATAGATCTTTTTCCAATTCCTATCGAAATTACCTATGGACTGGAAAGGCTAGAAATGTTTTTGGAAGAAAAAGACGATATTTACGATCTATTCTGGTCTGGTGATGTCAGTTACCGAGATTTAAGATGGCAAGAGGAAAAGGAGTTTTCTGATTATAATTTCAATCAGGCCAGCCTTAAACTTCTCCGCCAATCTTTTCAATTGAATCTAAGAGAAGCCAAAAATCTTATCGAGAGAGATTTGCTCTTGCCCGCTTATGACTTTTGCTTGAAATGTTCTCATTTTTTTAATCTGATGGATTCCAGAGGAGCCATAAGTGTGACTGAGAGGGTGAAGATAATCGGCCAGATTAGAAGTTTAGTTAATCAGATTGCGGCCAAGTATACTGGAAACAGAGCCTAATTTAAATGGAATTTTTACTTGAGATAAACACTGAAGAAATGCCTGTTTCTCATGTGAACAGCGCTCTTTTCCAGCTGGAAACCAAATTTAAACAGGAATTAATTGAGCAACAAGTGGAGATAGCTAATCTAAAGACCTATGGTTCCTGTCGGCGCCTGGTTTTAGTCGCAGATTTAGCTCCTTATCAGAAAGAGAGGAAAATAGAAATCATAGGCCCACCTAAAGTTGTAGCCTTTTTGAAAGATGGTTCTCCCTCCACTGCAGCTCAGGGGTTTGCTAAATCCCAAGGAGTGGGTGTTGATGAGCTGGAAGTTATTAAAACAGAAAAAGGCGAATATGTAGGCCTTAGAAAGTTTGAAAAAGGGAAAGCCACTCAAGAAATTTTAACTGAGATCATTCCTCGACTTATTTCTAACCTTTCTTTTCCGAAGATGATGCGCTGGGGAGAAGTGCTCTTAAAGTTTTCCCGACCTATTAAAAATATAATGTCTGTTTTTGGTGGGAACCTTGTTTCTTTCACTGTGGGAGGAATATGCTCCATTGATTTTACTTTTGGCCATAAGATTCATGCTCCCCAAAAAATAAAAATAAAATCCTTTGATGATTATAAAACCTTATTGCTGGACAATAAAGTAGTTATTGAACCAGAAGAAAGGCGAAAAATAATTCTTAATCAGATCGAAAAAAACCTGGCCAGTCTTGGAGGTCATATTCTTTATGATGAACAGTTGCTGGAGAAGCTGACTTATGATGTAGAATATCCGTATGTTTTTTTGGGCTCTTTTCCTAAAAAATATCTATCTCTACCTTTAGAGGTTTTAAGCACGGCTCTTAAAGAGGGACAGAGCCTTTTCTCCGTAGTCAAGGGAAAAAAGCAATTGCCTTATTTCTTGGGAGTTGCAGATAATTATAAAGATACTAGAGAATTGATTAAAAGAGGCAACGAAAGAGTCCTTAAAGCCCGTCTGGACGATGCTAAATTTTTCTGGCAACAGGATTTGAAAACACCGCTTAAAAAAAGGGTGCCCAGCCTAAAAAAGATTATTTTCCAGGAAAAATTGGGCAGTTATGAAGATAAAGTTAATAGGCTAAAAAAGATTGTCTCTTACTTGGCTAATCGTCTTAGGCAGAAAAAAATAAAGAGTGATTTGATTCAAGCAGCAGAATTAGCCAAGGTGGACTTGTTGACAGAGATGGTCCGTGAATTTCCTTCTCTTCAAGGAAAAATTGGGGGACTTTATGCCCAAAAGGAAGGATATCCGGCAACCGTCTGGAAAGCGATATATGAACATTATCAGCCCTTAAGCTTGGAAGAAGACTCACCCTTAACCTTGGCTGGAGCCCTTCTCTCTATAGCTGATAAATTGGATTCGGTTGTTGGTGTGATTGGGCTGGGGATTGAAGTCAGCGGCTCCAAAGACCCTTTTGGTCTCCGTCGCAATGCTCAAGGTATTTGCAAGATAATTCTGGAGAAAAAATTAAATTTTTCTTTCTCACGCCTGTTGGACAAAGTAATTACTGTTTACGGAGACAGACTAAAAAAAAATAAAAGTGAAACAAAAAAATCTTGCCATAATTTCTTCACCAGCCGGCTTCAATATATTTATGAAAAGCAGGGCTATCGTTATGACTTGGTCAAAGCAGCTCTAAAGGCAGATGCAGATAACATTTATTATTCTTCCTTAAGGGTAAAAGCTTTAGACAGTCTTAAAAACAGTGCCCATTTTGAACCTATGATTCTTATAGCCAAAAGAGTAAATAATATCCTCCGCCATCAGCCTCGTTACCGGATCGTTCCTGATTTGTTTGTTGAGAAAGAAGAGAAGGAGCTTTACACTACATTTTCTATTATAAAAAAGAATGTTCAACCTCTAATTTCACAAGGTGATTTTTTAAGAGCTCAGAGGTTTATTTTTAGAATGCGGGCCATAATTGATAATTTTTTTGATAATGTTCTGGTTATGACTGATGATAAGAAGCTAAGACGAAATCGGCTGGCTTTACTTCAGGCTATAAGTAAGCTCTTCTTCCAAATCGCTGATTACTCCCAAATAGTAGTAGAAGGATAGAGTAATAGGAAGAAAAAGTAGAAATCAGCCTTCGATATCGAATTCTTCAGTATCCGCAGAAGTTCCCTCTTCTTTAAGGGCAAATTTTTGTTCAAGGGCAATTATCTTAGTTAAATTACCAACTAAATTTTGATCTTTTTTCTCACCGTAAACGTTAAATTGAACTCCGATCTGGTATTTGTAACTGTGCCCAACATTGAAGGAAGCCCAACGGACCCGCCCTTTCTGAACAAGAGGAATTTTTTCTCCAGGGATAGAAATTTTTAGGATAATGGAGGAATCTACTTTTATTGATTTCTGGCTCAAAAATCTAATACCCCCGCGGCTAATATCCAGAACCGGACAGAATTCTTCAGCGTAATCTTCTTTTGAAGGCAGTAACGATTTTTTCTTATAACTAACAGTAGCTCCCGGAATGGTAAATCTGATGCAAGATCTTCTCTCAATACCCTTAAATTCCATTTTAACCTCCTTGCTGCTAATCAAAGCGGAAATTAGTCTTCCTCGAGGCTGCAAATTCCTGCTGAAAAATTATGAACATCTATCTATTCCTTAACCCGCCCTCATTACAGTTAAGAAACATATACAATATAAAAATATAAAAATTTTCTATAAAAGTCAAAAAATAAAGGTTAAAAGATATCAATCATCCTGGCCAAGGCTGCTTTTCCTCTGTAATCCGGTAGGATTATGGGAGATTTTCGGACAGGTTTTACGCCTGCTTCTTTGAGCATTTTTATATATCTATTTATATGGTCAAGCGTAAGTCTGCCAGTTTTTATGCCTGATAGAACGAATTTAGCAGCTGAAACACCAGACCTTCGACCGAATACTATGCAATCAAGAGTAGAATTCCCCATGAGTCTATTTTTGCCATGAACACCGCCTGTAACTTCTCCGGCCACAAATAATCCTTTTATATTAGTCTTTCCTTGGGGATCTGTCTCCACCCCCCCATTCTGATAATGTAGAGTTGGAAAAACAAGGACTGGATCTTTGACCATATCAATTCCAAATCTATTAAACATTCTTACCATAGCTGGGAATGATTTTTCAATTGCCCCTTCCCCCTTTACAATTTCAATGAGAGGGGTATCTAACCAAACTCCCCTCATGCCCGTTGGAGTTTGGACGCCATTATTATTTATATAACACTCTCTTATTATGGCTGCAGCCTCTACATCTCTGGGCTCAAGCGGGAAGACAAAAGCTTTACCATTTTTATTTATTGGTTGAGCTCCACTTGTTCTTAATTTTTCAGTAAGAAGAAGTCCTATTATTTGCTGGGGGTAAGCAGCTCCTGTAGGATGGTATTGAACAGTGTCCATATCTCTTAATTTTGCCCCAGCTCTATAGGCAAGAACAATTCCATCAGCCGTTGCCCCATAGTGATTTGTAGTAGGAAAGCCTCTTATATGAAGTCTTCCAAACCCTCCAGTAGCAATGATAACGGCCTTTGCCCTGACAATTTTGTACTCATGAGTTTCCATATTCCATAGAACAGCTCCAGTTACTTTATCTTCATCTGTTAAAAGCTCAATAGCTGGGCAATATTCGAGAACAGGAATATTTCTGTTCCTAAACTCATCTCTGAGGACCCGCAACTCTTCCATTCCAGTATAGTCTTTACAGGCATGCATCCTCTTTCTTGAAGTACCACCTCCTGTAAGCTCTACAAAATTTCCGGTTTCATCTCTATCGAACATAGCTCCTAGTTCACAAAGCCACTTTATCACTTTAGGAGCATCTTCTACGAGGGCTTTTACTACGTCTGGTTTATTAGCATAGTGGCCGCCTCCCATGATATCTATATAGTGGATTACGGGACTATCATTAGGTCTATCTGCAGCTTGAGTTCCTCCTTGGGCCATCATAGAATTAGCATCTCCATGCCTCAGTTTATTAGTAAGTAATATTTTTTCTGCGGGAACGCCTAAGTCGTTGGCAAGTAGAGCTGCGCTTGTACCTGCTAATCCACCTCCTATTATCAAGATGTCAGTCTCATAATCCGTTTTCTTTAAGTCTATTTCATCAGAATCTAACAATGGATAGGCTTCTAGTAAATCAGCCACAGCATTAGGTGCAATATCCCCCTTGTTCTGCCCAATTGATATTGGACGTTTTCCTCCAGGAGCATAGTCTGGATGACAAAGATTTAAGACTTCTTCTCTTTCCTTAGGTGTCATCTGTGGAGGTAACTTGCCTATTCTCTGTTGGCGAGTTTTCTCGACCCTTTTTATAGATTCTCGCATATATTCAGGATAACCGCCTATGAATTTGAGTTCTTCCATTATTTTCCTCCCATTTATCAGTTAAAAATCATCTAATAAACCTCACGAGTTTTCATCTGTTTTAAGTAAATTTCTTGAAGTTTTTTAGTGGGAAGCTTCATGATCAACTTGAATTCTTTTTCAAATTTACCTTCTTCTATTTCCTTGACTCTTTTTTTTACATTCTTCTCTTCATGCATTCCATATTTTCCATACATTCTTCTTCCCAATTGGGCTAAATGATACTGGACAATTTCAGCCGGACATCTCATGGCGCATAAGCCACATTGAACACAGTCAAAAGATAGTTCAGCCAGATCTTTAAAACTTCCTTTTAAAGCTGCCTGCACATAATCCATGACTTCAAGATCCTGAGGGCAAGATTTAGTGCAGGTATTGCAACTAACACATCTAGCAGCTTCGGGATAATATTTTAATAGTACTCCAGGATCATAATTTTCTTTATTGATGTCATAAAGAGCCTTTTCTGCCGGTGCAAAGGGGATTTGGACCAGAAACATTCCATTTTCTACCCTTGTTTGGCAGGCTAAAACTCCATAAAATTTATAATCACCTTCTTTTCTATAAATTGTCGCACATGCGCCACAAAATCCTGCCCTACATCCGCAAGATCTAATAAATTTATAGCCAGCATATTCCATGGCCTGCATAATGGTCAAGTCAGCTGGAACTTTATAGGCTCTTCCCATTATGTAGATTTTTACCCAGTGTTTAATGTCTTTTTCCTCTAATCCCGTGGTGATTCCCTTGCTTGTTTCAGCAATTTTATCCATAATGTTAATAGTCTTTTCCATTCTTTTCCTCCTTAATGAATTGATATAAAACGAACTATATAATTGGAAATGGGAATTGGACTTTGATAGAGAGAAGCTTTTGAATTAGAAACAAGCTGACAAGAATTGAACAGTGATGACCTTTTGGTGGATAATTTATAAGTTAATATTTTCATGTTTAACTAGCTGTTAATATTCTTGAGGAAGTTTTTTTAATTCAGCCCAAGAATAGACGGGCCCATCTTTACAGACATAATGGGAGCCAATATTGCACCTTCCACATTTGCCAATACCGCATTTCATTTTATTTTCCACTGTCGTGTAGATTTGCTCATCTTCGAAGCCTAACTCTTTGAGAGCTTTGATAACGAACTTAATCATTATTGGCGGTCCGCAGGTAACTGAAATTGCCTTGGCCGGTGAAGGTTTTTTATCCAGGACATTCTGAGGAACGAAGCCTACGAATTCCTGCCAATCAGGCTCTTCTACATCGATAGAGAGATGGACAGTAATTTTCTTTTTGAGATCTTTTAGTTCTTCCTTAAAAACAAGGTCTTTTGAGGTTCGGGCACCGTAGATAAGGGTAAGTTGACCATATTCTTCTTTCTTTCTTAAAACTGTCTGAAGCACTGACCAGATGGGAGGAAGCCCGATGCCGCCACCGATAAAAATCAGATTTTTACCCTTCCAGTCTTCGATTGGAAATCCATTACCATAAGGACCTCTAATGCCAATGATCTCGCCTTCCAACATCTCATGAAGGGCAGAGGTGACTCTACCCATTTTCAATATGCTAAACTGAAGGTAATCTTTAATTAGCGGGGTAGAAGAGATAGATATCATGGATTCGCCTTTGCCAAAAACAGAGAGCATAGCACACTGACCGCAGCGGAAAGAAAAGTTATAACCGTTTAAAAATTGGGTGCGGAAGGTTTTAATTGGTCTAGCACCGGTTACTTCTTCCTTTATTTGGATTATTTTGGCTAGCTGAGGGATATAAACATTATGATTCATAATCTCTCACCTTATTGAGGATTTCAACAATATCGATCCCTACTGGGCATTTGGAGACGCAACGACCGCAACCAACGCACATATAATCGTTATAACGTTCGACAAAATACAGGAACTTATGAAGTACTCTTTGCCGAAGTCTGGAAGCTTTGTCAGGCCGGGGGTTGTGGCCGGAAGAGTGCATGGTAAAATCCGGAAATTGACA
>CAZEQD010000008.1:0-2320 GCA_964514305.1 uncultured Eubacteriales bacterium | reverse complement strand
ATCTTTTTTTCTCAGTATTTTTTCCATCTTTTCACCATATAAAATCTTCTGGATCTTCATCTTTAAAAGAAGAAAGAAGAGGAGGCTGGTCAGGATCGAAGCCGACCTTATAACCGAACAGCTCTTTGGCTTCCTTTTCAAGCTTTTTGTTCAAAAAACGGAGAGGAATATCAAACGGGCAGGCTCTTTCACACTCACCACAGTCAACACAACGTCCGGCCAAATGTAGAGCTCTGACCAAATGATAAATAAAGTTTTCAGATAAAAGAGGTGATTTTTCCACCCATTTTATCTTTTGGGCTTTTTCCTCAGCTGTAGTCTCAGCCGTGACCGCAAAATTTATAGTATCGACCACACACTCATCGCAGTAACACATCGGACAGGCCGAGCGACAGGCATAACAGCGAATACATTTTCCCAGCTCTTTTTGCCAAAAGGCCCATTTTTCCTTTTGGCTTAAAGATTCAATTTTTTCCACTGATTGAAATGGCTTTTCAGGCTTTCTTTTTGTCTCTTCGCCAAGGAGAATATCATAAACAACGGGAAAATTTGCCTGACATTCCAGACATCTATCAGCCAGAATTTCGGCGGCTGAAATTTTTTCTTGGCCATTCCTAGTAGTCACAATGAACTGGCTATCTGGGCCAAATTCTACTTTTTGGGCTCTTCGGCCATTCAGCTTCTTGGCCAACTTTTTCTCATCAATTACTCCAGTCTTTTCACAGGAAACTCCAATGATGTAGACGTCTTGGCGCTTGATGTAATTCTCCTGGAGAAGGACATTTACAGCCCGGCTGTCACAGCCTTTAACCACTACTCCCACCGGCCTTGTATCAGGATTTTTCTCTCTGGCTTTTCTTCTTTTTTCATCAACTAAAAACCGGGCTAAGTTATAAACACAAAGTGGATTCCAGGTTATCTGGTCTACGTCATTTGAATCTTTGATGAAGAAAGGTACAGTTCTTAGGCTGTTAGGGTTTGTTTTATATGCGATGACATATTTGACTTTACCCTGGTCTAAAATATTTTTGACTGCCTCTTTTAGTTCCTCAAGCTTGACCATTATAGATTTCTCCTCAGCTTTGTTTGAGGGCCAATAGCTTTGACTTGATTGACATAATCTTTGATAACTTGGGTGTATTTTGTTCCCTCGGCGGCTGAAATCCAGGACATCTGGAAACGCTGAGGTTCAAGACCGACGAATTCTAAAATTTTCTTGACTAGATATAAGCGCCTTCGAGCGTATAGGTTGCCTTTTATATAGTGGCAATCGCCAGGATGACAGCCTGAGACCAACACCCCATCGGCTCCTTTATTTAAGGCTGAAAGAATATAGAGAGGCGATACACTGCCAGAGCACATAACGGTGATTGGTACCGCATTAGGCGGATATTCCATCCTGGAAACTCCAGCCAAGTCGCTTCCGGCTGAGGAGCACCATTTGCAGAGAAAAGCCACAATTTTTGGTTCAAAATTATCAGCCATGATCAGCCTCCAAGTGCTGAATCTATCATTTCATGAATTTGCAGCAGCGTTAAGTTTTTAACTTCAACAGCTGCCCTTAAACAAGTGGCCGAACAAGTCCCACAGCCTTCACATAGGACTTCATTAACTTCAGCCTTATCATCTTTTAAAGCTATAGCTTCATAAGGACAAACCTGAACACACATACCGCAGCCCGTGCACAGATTTTTATTGACTCTAGCTACCGTAGGGGCATGGAACAGTCTTTCTTGAGAAAGGATGGTGATGGCTTTGGCCGCGGCCCCGCTGGCCTGGCCGACTGCTTCTGGAATATCTTTTGGTGCCTGGGCAGCTCCGGCCAAAAACATGCCTGAAGTCACACTTTCCACCGGGCGTAACTTAGGATGGGCTTCAGCTAAAAAGCCATCTTTATCGAGAGCAATTTTAAGTTTTTTGGCCAGTTCTTCGGCTCCCTGAGAAGGACGTATAGCCATGGCCAGAACAACCATATCAGCATCTATTTCAATATCCTTTCCCGTTAAAGTATCGACTCCCCAGACTTTAATTTTGCCTTTATCTTCAAATATTTTAGAAACCTTGCCTCTTAAATATAGGACCCCATCTTCTTCGACAGCTCTCTGGACAAATTCTTCATAGCCTTTGCCGCCGGAACGGATGTCAATGTAGAAAACATAAGCCTGGCCGTCAGGCACATGGTGTTTATAGAGCATTGCATGTTTGGCGGTATACATACAGCAGATTTTTGAACAATAAGGACAGTGAAGCTCAGGATCGCGGGAACCGGCACATTGAATAAAGACAACTTCTTTGGGCTCTTTATGGTCTGAAGGTCTCA
>CAZEQD010000007.1:27543-61685 GCA_964514305.1 uncultured Eubacteriales bacterium | reverse complement strand
ATCCTGGTTCTTCTTATAAGATTTTCAGACTTTTCTTTCCCGCTGTGAAGAATGCCCATTATAACCTCCCTTTGCTGAATTAACCCCAAAACAGCCAGCATTTTTCTCTCTCACTGATAATATCTTTTTCCTTCCCTCTCAATTGTATTCCCTAAAGTAGTATTAAACCAGTTTTGCTGTCTTTTTTCAATTTCGGGAAGCCAGGGCTTCAGGATTTCTGACTCTTCAACCCGGCCAGCCTTCTCCTGGTATCAACCTCAGCGATGCCAGGTTGGTCCTAGAGAATTGGTGCAGGGAAAATTTCCGGTACCTACTCATAGCTCATCAGGGTACAGACCACATGTTCTGCTGGCTTTTAAGACTGTAAATTTAACTTTACAGGTGGTTCATTGATGAGGAGTAAGTCATCACCGGACAGCACTGGGCATTTATTTATTCTTCTTTTCTTTTTTCAATCTTCGTTTTTCCTTTGGACTATGCATGGCCTTTTTATGTTGTTCCCTTTTGCGTTTATCCTTTTTTCCCTTATCACCCATATCTATTTCTCCTTGCTTGGAAATGACTTGCGCCGGACTGTAGAACCGAATGTATTTCGTCAAGCGGTTTCAGACTTTTATGCTGGAGGATAAACACCTTTTGCTCTATTTCTTTAAGTCAATTTCTTGTAATTCTTAACATAGGTAAAATTCGATGTCAAATTTGAATAGAAATGTTATTCCATTTAAGTGAAGCAGTTGTTTGCGGTTCTCTTCTTCAATCCACAGTTTGATTAGTTCTCTTGCTGTTGCTTTTTTTCATTTGCAGACCTCTTCCCATGTGACAAATATGTGACAAATTGTGTTGATTAACGCTGAAGCTATGGTGTTACGGTTGAAAGCCAAAGACAGGGAATTTCAGGGAAAAATAAGAGAGTCAGGATGGCTGGGAAGCAGGGATTCGAACCCCGATTCCATGATCCAGAGTCATGTGTCCTACCATTGGACGACTTCCCAGCTTAAAGAAATAATACCCTATATTTCCTTGATTTTCAACCCTTTCTAAGATTGACTTGGCCCATTGATGATGATAATATTTTCGCTTCATTATGAAAAAAGCTGTAAAAAATTTAATGCGCTTTGGTCTAATTTTTTTACTGACATTTGTTTTTCTCTATTTTTTCTTTAGAAGTGTTGACTGGAAAGAAACGCTAAGCTATCTCACGGGTGTTAACTTCAAGTTTCTAATTCTGCTTATTGTCTTGGTTCCTCTTCATCTTGTAACCCGGGCTATAAGATGGAATTATCTTCTCCAATATGAAAAGCGGGGGGTTAGCTTTTATAACAGGTTCGCTGGAAATACCATTGGATTCACCGTTACCTGGATTTTTCCAGGAAGATTAGGTGAGTTGGTTAAGCCTCTTTATTTGGCCCAGAAAGAGAGGATGAGCAAAGGTTTTGTAATTGGAACAATTGTTGTCGAGAGGATTTTTGATATTTTTACCATGTGCTTTCTTTTAGGACTTTTTCTAGTTTCCAAGCCTCTTTATTCCTCTTATTTTCATGCGGATAAGGATGCCTATTCGAACCTTTATTTATGGGGTATAGTGGGAGTGGCTTTTGCTTCTTTTATGCTCCTGGTAGCTCTTTCTCTCTATTTTTTTAGAGAAAAAACTCTTACAGCAATTTCTTTTTTATTGAAGCCATTTCCCAAGAAGTTTTCCCAAAAAGTCCTTGAATTAATGGAGGAATTCATTCAGGGGCTTAAATTTTTTCACTCTCTGGGCAATTTACTGATGTATATTTTATTTTCTTTTGTTGTCTGGTTGGGAATAATTTTTTATTATTGGATATTTTTATTTGCTTATAATATCTCAGTTCCCTTCTTTTTTATTTTCCCCTATGTGTTCTTGACTATGGTTGGCGCTTCCATTCCCACCCCTGGCATGTTGGGTGGATTTCATTATTTCAGCAAATTGGGCTTAACTTCCTTTTTGCATATAGATCCCAACCAGGCTATTGGCATGACTATCTTAGTTCATGCCATTCAGATAGTGGTGACATGTTTACTGGGTTATGCTATATTATGGAAAGAGGGAATTTCGCTCTTTCAATTGAAAAAATTAGGTGAGGATAAGAATCAACAATGAGATGCCCTTTTTGTGGCCATTCTGATAGTAAAGTTATTGACTCCCGGGAGAGTAAAAACGGTTTGCGCATCCGAAGGCGGCGGGAATGTTTTTCCTGCCATCGAAGGTTTACTACCTATGAGAAGATCGAAGAGATTCCTTATATGGTAGTAAAGAAAGACGGCCGACGTCAGCCTTTTGACAGTCAGAAGCTGCTGCGGGGTATGTTAAAAGCTTGCGAAAAAAGACCTGTGCAGGTTAGTAAATTGGAAGAAATTGTGGAAGAAATTGAATCTAAACTTCAGGATCGTCCTGAAAAAGAAATGAGTGCTGCGGAGATAGGACGTTTGGTGATGAGAAAATTAAAAGCCTTGGATAAGGTAGCCTATGTACGCTTCGCTTCAGTTTATCGTGAGTTTAAGGATGTAGTGGAGTTTAAGGAAGTCCTGGAGAAACTTCTGAGAGAGAAATAGCTTATAAGTATTCGCCCATGGCTAAAAAAATCAAGCCTGTTTCGAGAACTGTTAAAATAGAAGCTGAGATAGATAGAATTTTCGGGGAAGTCTTTTTCCAAAAACGAGAGTTTCTAGGACTTGATGAAAGCTGGGTCCCTTGTGTTGATATTTCTGAAAAAGGAAATGAGATCAAAATAGAGATTGAGCTGCCTGGAGTAGCCCAGAAAGATATAAATATCCTCCTCCATAGCAACCGCCTGGAAGTAAACGGCCTCAAAAGAGAGAAACCTCCTCAAGGAAAGATTAAATATCATCGTTTAGAACGTGAATATGGAACTTTTCGCCGTTACATTTTTTTGCCGAGTCTGGTAGTGCCTGAGAAAGCAAAAGCCTCTTTAGAGAATGGAATTTTAACGGTTGTTTTGAAAAAGTACAGAGGCAAGAAAGAGAAAGAAGTAAGAGTAAAAATTCAAAAAAGCAGGGATTAGAGAGGGAGTAAATCGATGGCTAAAAAAGAAAACAATGATGAAGATCAATATGAAAATATAATTTCAGAAGGGGACAGGAAGCTTCATGTCCCCAAAGAACTTCCAGTTCTCATGTTGAGGGATATCGTTGTTTTCCCCTATATGGTTGTGCCCTTATTTGTGGGTAGAGAAAAATCGAAAAATGCAGTTGATAATTCTCTATCTACTAATCGCATGATTCTCCTTCTTACTCAGAAAAAAATCGAGATTGAAGAGCCTAAAAAGGAAGATGTCTATCAAGTGGGAACAGTGGCTTTAATTATGCGCATGTTGAAGCTTCCTGATAGTCGTATAAGGATTTTAGCTCAAGGATTAGTTAGAGCTAAAATTGAAGCTCTTGAAGAAGGGAAGCCTTTTTACTCAGCTAAAGTAAATGTTATCCATGAGCCTGAAGAGGTAGAAAAATCGATAGAAATAGAGGCTTTAATTCGAAATGTCAGGGAAGGAATAGAAAAAGCATCATCGCTTGGTAAGAATATTCCGCCAGAAATCATGATCATTGCCGCTAACGTAGAAGAACCAGGCCGGTTGGCTGATTTAACGGCTGCTAACCTTGAGCTTAAAGTGGAAGAAGCTCAACAGGTTTTGGAGATTGAAGATCCAGTGAAAAGGCTGAAGAAAGTATATGAACTTTTAACCCGAGAGCTTGAGCTTTTAGATGTCCAATCCAAGATAAGCAGTGAAGCCAAGGGTGAAATGGAGAAACTTCAAAAGCAGTATTTTCTCCGCCAGCAGATGAAAGCTATTCAGAAAGAGTTGGGAGAAGGGACTGAAATCCAGGAAGAAATAAAAGCTTACCAAGAAAAGTTGAAGAAATTAAAAGTTACCCAGGAAGTAAGAGAGGAACTGGAAAAACAGATTAAACGCCTTTCCCAAATGCATCCTGAATCTGCTGAAACTGCTGTTGTTCGTAACTATTTAGATTGGATGTTTTCATTGCCTTGGAATAAAAGCACAGTTGATAATCTTGATCTCCGGAAAGCCAAACAGATTCTTGATGAGGATCATTATGGCTTAGATAAAGTAAAAGAAAGGATTATTGAATATCTTGGAGTTAGGAAACTATCTAAAAAGATCAAAGGACCTATCCTTTGTTTTGTTGGTCCGCCTGGAGTAGGTAAGACCTCGCTTGGCCGTTCTATAGCCAGAGCTTTGGGAAGGAAGTTTATCCGCATTTCCTTAGGTGGAGTAAGAGATGAGGCTGAGATCAGAGGCCATAGAAGGACCTATGTAGGGGCTTTACCAGGCAGAATTATCCAGGGGCTGAGGAGATGCGGTTCCAATAACCCTGTTTTCATGATGGATGAGGTAGATAAGATCGGAGCTGATTTTAGGGGAGATCCTTCTTCAGCTCTTCTTGAAGTTTTAGACCCTGAGCAAAATTATTCTTTCCGCGATCATTACCTTGGGGTTCCTTTTGATCTATCTAAAGTAATGTTTATTACCACAGCCAATCTTCTTGATCCAATTCAACCTGCATTTCGCGACAGAATGGAAGTCATCCACTTACCTGGCTATACTGAAGAAGAAAAGCTGCAGATTGCCCTCCGCCATCTGGTTCCTAAACAGATAAAGGAAAATGCCCTTGATGAAAATCTTATTTCCTTTACCAAAGGAGCCATTAAAAAAATAGTATCCCTCTACACCAGAGAGGCTGGAGTCAGAAATTTAGAGAGAGAAATAGCTTCTATTTGCCGTAAAGTAGCCAGGAAAGTGGCCGAAGGGAAAAAGGCCAAAACTAAGATTACCTCTCAAAACGTTGAAAAATATCTTGGTCCTCCCCGTATTTTCAGGGATCAGCTCCTAAAGAGCGATCAGATAGGAGTAGCTACGGGTGTAGCTTGGACAGCCACCGGTGGAGAAATTTTATTTGTGGAAGCAACCAAGATGAAAGGAAAGGGAAATCTCACTTTGACTGGATCCCTGGGGGATGTGATGAAGGAGTCAGCCCGAGCTGCCCTAAGCTATGCTCGGGCCCATGCTCAAGAGTTCGGTATTGCTAATCAGATTTTTTCCCAACACGACTTTCATATCCATATTCCTGAAGGAGCTATTCCCAAAGATGGACCCTCAGCTGGAGTGACTATAGCTACTGCTCTAATCTCAGTCTGTACTGAAAAGAAAGTAAAAAGAGATGTGGCCATGACCGGAGAAATTACCCTACGGGGAAATATTCTTCCTGTAGGAGGAATCAAAGAGAAGGTTTTGGCGGCTCAGCGGGCAGGCGTTAAAAAAATGATTCTGCCTTTAGCCAATAAAAAGGACCTAATTGATATTCCCAAAAAAATAAAGAAAGAGATGAAATTCATTTTTCTCGGGGAAATAAAGGAAGTGTTTGATCAGGCCTTAGTCTAAGGGGTCAGACCTTCATAAGTTTCATAAATTATGCTTCTCTATTGATATATTTCGTCGGTTTGTAGGGGACAAAAGTTATTACAGTTATTGTAAAAATTAAAGTTATGAAACTTATGAAGGTCTGACCCCATAAGGCAGAGCCCCCCTTTAGCTTGACAAAAAGGCTGAAATTTTATAATTCAATAGTCAAGGAATTTCCAGAAAATTGGAAGGAGAAGCAATGAAGAAAGTGACTATAGTTTTTTTTATTTCTTTTTTCCTGTTGAGTGGCGGAGTTTGGGCTGGAGGTTGGAACAATACTTTAATAGGCTGTCGAGCCATGGCTTTAGGTGGAGCCTTTGCTGGTCTGGCTGACGACCCCAGCACTATTTTCTATAATCCAGCTGGCCTCGCTTTTCAAAAGAGAAACCTTAAATTCTCTATAGACGGCTTTCATGTTTGGCCAACTCATCAGATGGTTTTTGATGGACAAAGAGCTGAGAGCAAATATTCCACTAACATACCTCAAATTTTTATCTCCTATAGCACCGGTGAAAGACTCTCATTTGGTTTTGGTGTTTTTGTGCCATATGCTGGCGGTGGAGTCGATTGGAAGAAAGATCAGTTGGGTTTTCCCTTTAAATCGTATTTGGGCATTGTTTCTTTTACGCCTACCCTTGCCTATCGATTGAATGACAAATTTTCAGTTGGATTTAACCTTAATTTCTATCGGGGGGTTTTAAGCGTTGATACTCAAATGGAGGGTTTCGGTCCGATGAATGCTGAGGAAAACGGGACAAATTTAACCGGCGGAATTGGCTTTTTATACAGGCCTTCAGAAAAAATTGGGATAGGTTTGGATATCAGAGGACCAACCAAGATGAAGCTAACAGGCATTACTTCTATCCAGACTTACAACCCAGATTTTGGGACATTAAAGCTAAATCTCGATTCGGAAACATCTTTTAATCTTCCCTGGGATATCGAGTTTGGCCTTTCTTACAGGTTTTCACCTCAGTTTGTCTTTACCACCGGTTTTCAGTATACCATGTGGTCTGCTTTAAAGGATGTGGATAAAGTCATAAAGAATATTCCGATGATGGGGGATTTAAAAACTTCTGAACCCATGAATTTTAAGAATATAATTATTTTTAGAGGAGGTCTGGAATATACTCTTCCCGATGGAATTGCTCTCAGGGCCGGAATTGGCTTAGATCATTCAGCCACTCCTGAAGCAACTCTGAGCGAAAAAAATATTGATGTTAATAAAGTCAGTTTATTAGGGGGAATCGGATATAAGGCTGGAAAAATGCAGATTGATTTTCTTTATATCTATGCCCGAGGACAGCAACGGGAAGGCACGTGGACAACTCTTGGTATTCCTTTAAGAGCCAAATACAATCTGAATGCTACTATCTTAGGATTAGGAATCACTTTTTCCTTGTGATTATATTTTAGGTTCTATTCGAGGTTGAGATAATCCCCTTCAAAGACTACTTGAGAAGGACCGGTTTGGAAAATCTCTTCTTTTTCCCATTCCACAGTTAAAGTTCCCATAGAGGTTCGCACCTTAACTTTTCTCTCTGTCAGGTTTTTTAAAATAGAAGCAACGACTGCGGCACAAGCTCCGCTTCCAGAAGAAAGAGTCTCGCCTACCCCTCGCTCCCAAAAGAGAACATTCATTTCTTTCCTGTTGAGAACTCTGATAAACTCAATATTGGTTCTTTTTGGGAAAAAGGGGTGAGATTCTATTTCTCGTCCTAGTTGATGCCATTCCAATCTTGAAGGGAAGCGATCAACAAAAATAGCACAATGGGGATTCCCGAGCGAAACAGCCGTAATAGGATATATTTTTTGGTTGATAGAAAGAGGATAGTCTATTACTTTCTGATGAAAGGAACCATCATCAAAAGGTATTTCTTGAGAGTTAAGCAGAGGGATTCCCATCTCAATTTTTAAGAGAAAAAGATTGTTATTACGCTCGATAAGCTTACATTCTCTTTGACCAGCAGTAGTTGTAAACTTAATGGGAGATGTTTTGATTTTATTCTGGTAATAAAGGGAAGCTGCTGCACAGCGGAGACCATTACCAGAAATTTCTGCTTCAGTTCCATCAGCATTAAATATCCGAAAATTCACGATACCTTTGACTCTATTCTGGATAGATATAAGCAGCAGTCCATCAGCGCCTACTCCCGTATGCCGGTCACAGATTCTCTGGGCTAGCTGAGCACTTTCTGATGATTTTTTGATTTGGGAGAGGTTAACGATTAGAAAATCATTACCAAGAGAATGAACTTTTATAAATTTCATTCAGGGCATCCGTAAGGTAACAATAAATTCTTGAGCTTGCCTGTCTCTTTCTCTCCGGACCAAGAGCATAATTGGATCTCCTGATTTGAGTTTTTTCAATATGTTATCAAGTTCTCTTATTTTAGTCACAGAACGACGGTTAACTTCAAGGATAATATCCCCGGCTTCCAGGCCTTTTCTTTCGGCTTCACTGTAGCGGCGGACATCTGTGATAAGTAGTCCTGCTTCAGTCCGAAAGCCGTAGCGGTGAGCTAAAGAAGGCGTTAATTCACGCACAGTAAAACCGATGTCTTTTCCAGAGGAAGAGATTGTTTCTTTTGCTTGTTCAGATGGATATTCCACCAGTTTGGCTGTCAGAGTTTTCTCCTTACCATCGCGAATAATTTTTATTTTAACTTCTGTCCCGGGTGGAATCTCAGCAATTTTAAACCTTAAATCATTGGCATCTTTTATAGATTGACCGTTTACTTCAATGATAACATCATAACGTTTGAGTCCAGCTTTTTCGGCAGGAAAACCAGGTTCTACTCCAGTAACAAAGGCGCCATTGGCAGATTTTAGTTTAAGCAGCTTTTTCTGGTCTTCAGTAATGGGGGTAGGTTGGATCTGAACCCCCAAATAGCCTCTTATTACTCTTCCCTTTTCTTTAAGCTGTTTTACTATTTTTCGGGCTAAGTTTGAGGGAATGGCAAAGCCGATGCCAATATTTCCGCCAGTGGGTGTTAAAATATTACTGGTAATGCCAATGACTTCTGCAGCCATATTAACCAATGGACCGCCGCTGTTTCCTCTATTAATGGCGGCATCGGTCTGGATGAAATCCTGGTAATCTGGCACATTAAGACTTCCAGAAAGCTGCCTGCCTTTAGCGCTGACAATACCTGCGGTTACTGTATGCTCCATTCCCAGGGGATTACCAATAGCTAAGACCCATTCTCCTACCTGGAGCCGAGCGGAGTCACCAAGTTGGGCAAAAGGCAGATTCTTCCCCTCTACTTTTAAAAGGGCAATATCTGTCTTTTTGTCAGTTCCCACAATTTTAGCTGGATATTCTTTACCTTTTATGGAAAAAACTGTGACCTTTACTGCATTTTCAACAATATGGTTGTTGGTCAATATATAGCCATCGCCGCTTATAAAAAAGCCGGTACCGTAGGCAATTGAGCGGTATTCCTGCTCTCTTTGCCGCGGCATACCAAAGAATCTGTCCCAGAAATCTTCAAACGGCCAGTCCTCGCCGAAACTGAAAACTTTCCTTTTTTCCACTCTTTCGGCTTCAATCTTAAGGACAGCGGGGCCTACTTTATTTACAATCCGGACGAAGTTAGGACTGGCTGTCGCCGTTGAAGGAGAGAGAGCATAGAGAGAAGAAGCCAGAGAAAGCGAAGCAGGATCTTCAGAAAAATTTTCAGGATTATTTTTTTCTGGGAAATAAACAAAGATCAATCCAGCTAAAAAGATTCCTAACAGAAAACTGATTAGGGCTACAATCAAGGTTTTTTTCATTTTTATCCTCCTTGAATTTAGCTATTAAATTACCATAGATATTAGGAAAATTCAATTCGCCTCCAATCTATATCTATTAGGAGAAAGTATTTCTATTTACATTTTTATCAATAGAAAAGGAAGATTTCTTTAAAAAAACCTGTTCCTATCTGAATTTGTACACCCTTCCAACTACAGCTACGAGCGTTTGATTGACTACAATCGCGGCTTCATTACTTCGCTATATTTAACTCTTTTTAGCTTGGCAAATGGAAATTAATCTACATATAATAAACTAAAAATTAAGGCAGAAGTTGCATGTTTATAATTTTTTTTTGTTCTTTACTCTGAGATTTAGATTTCATATATTGGTGTTAGCCTCTAAAAAAAGATAATTTAAGAATGAAGAAATTAAAAAAAGGAATTTTAATTGTACTTGAAGGAATAGATGGGGCTGGAAAAACGACTCAGGCCAAAATCCTGGAGGAAAAGCTCCAGCAAAAAGGATATGAAGTTGTTTATTTTCAAGAACCTTCTCGAGGAAAATGGGGCTGCTTAATTAAAGAGAAAGCCAAATTTCCGGATTCGCTTTCTCCTCAGCAAGAACTGGAATTGTTTCAAAAAGATAGAAGAGAAAATGTAGAGAAAAATTTAAAGCCAACTCTGGCCAAGAAAAAGATTATAATTCTAGACAGGTATTATTTTTCAACCATCGCCTATCAAGGAGCCAAAGGTCTTGATCCTGATTGGATTCGAGCTTTAAATGAGGAATTCGCTGTTAGACCCGATTTGGTTTTTATTCTTGATGTAGCAGCGGGAAAAGGTCTGAAGCGGATTGAAAACAGAAAAAAGAAAGATAAACTCTTTGAAAGGGAAGAATATCTGGTTAAAGTTAGAGAGATATTTAAAAGCCTGAAAGGGGAAAACATCATCCATCTTAATGGAGAAAAAACTCAAGAGGAAATAAGTGGAGATATTGAAAAAATCGTGTTTGATTATCTAGCCCAGGTCCATTTAAGTGAAGAATGAAGAGTAAGGAGTGAGGAGTGAATTAAATTGTAGGATTTGCTGTCTTCAGCGGACCGTCAGGTTCTGTGTTTTTCATAGCCTTGATCTCAAGTCTAGCCATTAATTTTTAATTTTGCTATATTCTGTGTCTATGGCCATTAAGAAAAAACTGTTAGTCAAAATCAAAAAGTTCAAGAAGCCCACAGGTAAGAAATTATTTAAATCGCTCTTGTTGATTGTTATTTTTGTGGCTGTCTCTCTCTTGGGTAGCCTTGTTGGTGCTTATATGGCCATAGTTCGTAATTTGCCTTCTATTTCTGAACTTGAGGAATTTAAACCCAGTATTATTACTTATCTTTATTCGGCTGATGGACAGGTGATCGGCGAGTTTGCTATAGAAAAAAGGATTGAGATTTCTTATGATGAAATACCTGATATTTTAAAGAAAGCCATTATCGCCACTGAAGATCCTAATTTTTATAACCATCACGGCATTGATTTCCGAGGTGTTCTAAGAGCTTTGAAAGAGGATATTAGGTTAAAACTGCTGGGAAGGTCAGCTCGGCTTCAGGGGGGCAGTACCATCAGCCAGCAGTTAGCACGGGAGCTTTTTCTTCACCGTAAACAGACAATAAGGCGGAAATTGAAAGAAGCCTTACTGGCCCTTCAAATTGAGAATAAATATTCTAAAAAAGAAATCCTGACCATGTATTGTAATCAGTTTAACTTGGGCCACGGAGCTTATGGCGTGGAGGCTGCCGCCCAACTGTACTTCGGCAAAAAGGCTTCTGAATTGAATTTAGAAGAATCGGCTATGATTGTTGGGATTTTAAGAGGTCCCTCTATTTATTCACCTTATAAAAATTCAAAACTAATGCTCCGCCGCCGCAATCATGTACTTAACCGTATGTTAGAGGAAGGCTATATTACGCCTGAGGAAGCCAAACGAGCCAAGGCTCAGCCGCTTAATGTCCTGCCTCTAAATAGAAGTGATTCTGAATTTGCTGCTTACTTTAAAGAAGAGGTCCGAAAATATTTAGAAGAACAATATGGCTCTGAAGCTCTTTACAGGGAAGGCTTAAAGGTTTATACCACTTTGGATACTAATCTCCAAAAATATGCAGAGGAATCATTGAAGAATGGTTTAAGAAGATTAGATAAAAGACAGGGCTGGAGGCATGACAAAAGGAATTTGCTGGAAGAGGGAATTGAGGATCTTGAGAATTTAAAGAGCAATTTTTGCTCAAGTTGGCTGAAGCCTACTTTTCAAGAAGGACAAATTGTAGAAGCTGTTGTTTTGGAGGCCAGCAGCCGAGAAGCTACCCTCAAGATTAAGGATTATAAAGGGAAAATTACCAACTCGGATATTGGCTGGACTAAGACCAGAAATCTGAAAAGACTTATAAAAAGGGGAGACATAATTCAGGTTAAAATCAAAAAAATAGACAACGAGAGTCATGAAATTCTGGCTTCTCTGGATCAGGAGCCGAAGCTGGAAGGTGCCTTTCTGGCCATTGAGCCTCAAACAGGTCAGATAAAGGCTATGGTCGGTGGTTATTCTTTTAAAAGAAGCAAATGGAACAGGGCCACCCAGGCTTTGAGACAAGCGGGTTCGGCCATCAAGCCCATGATATACACAGCCGCTCTGGAAAATGGATTTACGCCAGCCAGCATTATTATTGATGAACCAACTGAATTCCCAGACAAATGGAGTGGTGAGGTTTATGCTCCTCCTAATTATGACCAGAAATTTAAAGGAGCTGTCACTCTCCGCCAGGGTCTTGAAGAATCAAGAAACATAGTTACTGTCAAGCTTCTGGATTTTATTTCGCCTCAAACGGGAGTTGATTACTGCCGCAAGTTTGGTCTGACTACCCCTATTTACCCCTATCTTTCTTTAGCTCTGGGAGCACCAGATGTCAAAATGATTGAGCTTGTTTCAGCTTATACTGCTTTTGCCAACAAAGGAGTCCGCATCAATCCCTATTTTATAACCCGCATTGAAGACAAAGAAGGCAATATTTTGGAAGAAACCAAAGTTGAATCAGAAGAAGTGATTTCTCCTCAAGTTGCTTACATGATGACTTATATGATGGAAGGCGTAATCGAGAGAGGGACAGCCTGGCCAGCAGCTTTTTTGGAGAAAGATAAAGCCTTGGCCGGTAAGACAGGAACTACTAATGATTACACGGATGCTTGGTTTATAGGATTTTCTCCTTCTCTTTGTGCAGGGGTATGGGTGGGACATGATGAAAAAGTCTCAATCGGGGAAAGGCAATCAGGCATGGTTGCAGCTTTGCCTATCTGGACAGAATTTTTTCAGAAAGTAATCGAAGAAGAGAAAAAAGAGGCAGAGGAAAAAGGGGATGATTTTGTTAGAGAAGAATTTGAAGTGCCTCCCAATCTTTCTTTTGTCGAAATAGATCGAAAAACAGGCCTGCTGGCCACTCCAATTTGTATTTTTACTTTAAAAGAGACTTTTTTGCCCGGAACAGAACCGGTCAGGTTTTGTTCTTATGAAGATCATCTAAAAACACTCGATTATTATTCTGTTCTTAAGAAAAAAGAATAGAATTTAAAGATGTAAAGCCCAAAGAGCAAACCATAAAAAGAGGTTGCGTTAAAAACCTTAATTTCTTTGATTGACTAGACTAAGGCCCATTCTTGAATGAGCCTTAGTAAAATTGAAGGAGGACCTCTATATAAAAAGTTGAGCCCAATAGCTCAATAACCTTTTCTTATTTCTTTTTTTTAGTCTTGTTTGAGCCGGAAGAAGTGTGCTTGGCCGAAGATGATTTCTTGAGGCGGGCCGAGGAAGAAGAATTTCTGGAGATGGTGCTTTTGGAAGTAAATCCGTGTGAGGAAGGTTTGATCGGATAAGAGCCTTTTATATATTTTCTACTGCCAGTTAGATAGCGGTAAATACGGCTTAGAGGAGATTCTGATTTTCTTGTTTTTAAATATTTCTCTAAGCTAATTTCTGGAGAGGAGGGATAACCAATGCTGCTTTTCATTATTTTTCTGGGCGAATACGTTCCTCTTCTTGAGAGTGAATTTTCCTTAGTAACAGGGGTAATAGAAGATCTTGTCCTTATTCCTTTAAACTGAGTTGATGTTCTATTTTGGAAAAGGGGAGAAGGGATTTCCTTTTTCTTAATAAAAATTTTATTCCCGCCCATTTTCTCCAGGGTTACTTTCCCTTGAGCTGGCTTTATAGGGGGAGAGGCAGTAGTCAGCTTTATTTTTCCCACATTTTTTAAAGACTCTGAAGAAAGGGCTACTTTGGCCACATTAGGTGCTTGTAGCTGATTCCGGTGAATAACGGTCAGGATTCTGGAATTGGAGGCATAGAAATTTCCGTTGTATCTTGGATAGAAGACGTTATTAATTATAACCGCTGGATAATTATAATAGCTGAGAGGAACCCAGCCTAAATAGTCATATCCCCAATACCAACTAACCCAGGCGGGACCCCAGATAGTTGTCGGTATCCAATACCAACCAAGGCCAATGCTCCAGTGCCAGCGTCCAAAATGAAAGGTAACCCAACCCCAAGGTTCATGAGGAAGCCAGGTCCAGCCAGATAAAGGAAGCCATATCCAGCGTCCATTATAATAAGGTCGCCAGCAAGGATCAATTCCGCCTGGAACCCAGACATAGCCATAAGGAGGAACATAGGCCCAATCACCGTAAGTATCCAATTCATATTGAAAATCTTCAAGTTCTTGAGGCAAGTAGTGTTTAGCTATTCGCTGGCGGATTTGTAAATCGCGGGCTTCGCTCCAGCGGTCAAAACTATCTTCAGCTACAGCTGCGAATTTGGATGGCATGGAGCTGAAACGGCCAGCTGTAGCTTCAAGCCTCTGAGCGGTTTTTATCAAAACTGAGCCCGTCTCTCCAGCGGTTTCAACCAGACCGTTAAAAACAAATATTTCTGTCTCTCTATTTTCCCGGACGTCGATTCTATAAAGACCTTCAGTTAAAAAATAAATAGAGACATCAGGAGTGTGAACTTGAAGGCTTTTCTCCTTGGTTAAAGTCTTTAAACTGAGATATATATTGCCAGACCAAAGTTGAACTTGAGTTAAATCATTATTTTTATCAGGCAGCTTCAAGAAATCTATTTTAGTATTATGATCTAAGCGGAGGTAGTTGCCCCGCCCCAAATAGATTTCACCTCTGCCTTCGGTTGTTCCCAAACGATCGCCTTCAGTAATAGGCATATTGACTTCACCTGGTTCATAGGCAAGTTCGGCTGCTCTTTGAATAAATATCTCTCCAGTAATATAGCTCAAACGGGCAAAGGAATAATTTGTATAGCTGGATTCTTCTGCCGATAAGAGAAGAAAAGACAGAACTAGGAGAGCTGTTAATATTCCTGCGAATTTTCTCATCTTATTTTCCTCTTTATCCATAAATCAAGAATGCAAATAGTATGCCAGTTTTCAACCCTAAAGGATTAAAGGCTTTGAAAAGAATTATGTCCTTTAAAGATGACGACTGTCTTCAGAGAGGACGAATCAAAGAGGCCAGTACTTTTTTTGGATATCAAAAACAGGAGCAATTTCATTTTTAGTCAGGGGACCAGCAGAAGCTTTTATTTCTGTCTCTTTTTGCTGGCCGCCAAGACAGAGCAAGACTTGTTTTACTCCTTCTTTCAGACCCTGCAGGTCATAACCGCCTTCCAAGGTAAATAAAATTCTATCCTGACACAATTGATGGGCTAAGTGGAGAAGTTCTAAAGTTAAAGCTCCAAAACCTTGGTTGCTGATCCTCATTCCTCCTAAGGGATCGTTTTGGTGGATATCAAAGCCGGCTGAGACCAGAATGAATTGAGGCTTGTAAACTGAGGCTATAGGCCTTAAGAGATGGCGAAATATGAATAAATAATCTTCATCTGTTTTTCCTGGGGAGAGAGGAGCATTAACAGTATAGCCTTCGCCTGAATTTTTACCTATTTCATCCCAGTAACCAGTGCCTGGATAATGAGGATATTGATGAGTGGAAAAATAAAGGACATCGTTCCTTTCATAGAATGAGTGTTGGCTACCGTTGCCGTGATGAAGGTCCCAGTCAACAATCAGAATCCGATTGAGTTTATGTTTTTTTCTCAAGTATTGAGCAGCGATGGCTATATTGTTGAAAAGACAAAAACCCATAGCTCTCGAAGCTTCAGCATGGTGACCAGGAGGTCTGATTAAGGCGAAACCATTTTGGATTTCTGCGGCCATAATTAGGTCAGCTGCCTTTAATAAGCCACCCACAGCTAATAGAGCTACTTCATAAGAACGGGCTGAAGTCGATGTATCTGGATCAAGAATAACCCGTTGTTTACCAGAAGTGTTTTTGATGTAATTGAGGTAAGAAGGGGAATGAATCATAGTTATCTCTTCTTCTTGAGCCAGCCGTGGTTTTATTTCCTGATAAGGGAAAGAAATTTCTTCTTCTATCATGCGGTAGATGACTTCAAGGCGCTGGGGACTTTCCACATGGAAAGCTCCCATATTGTGCTCTTTGTAGCGCTGGTCTTTAACAATTCCTGTTTTCATCTTCCACTCTCCTAATGAAGAAGTTATTCATGTTATTTAATATTGCTTTTTTTGGGGAAAAACTTTTCCAGATCTTCAGGCTTAGGTTTTTTAGTTAGAAGACTGACAATAATCAGGGAAGCTATGGAAATAATCAAAGCTGGGTAAATTAGGGGAATTCCCCAGGGATCACCCTCTGGAGTTTTTGCTGGAGGTAGGACCTCAGCCATAACTTTAAGAAAAATACAGACGCTTGCACCTGAGATTATGGAGGCTAACCCTCCTGCTTTGGTAACTCTTTTCCAGGCTAAGGCGGCGATAAGAGCCGGGGTTAAGGCTACCCCGTAAATTGTATAAGCAAAGTAAGCTGTCTCCAGCACTGAAGTCAGTCTCATAGCCAAGAGGAAAGCCAAAACCCCCAGGATAACCACAAAAACCTTTTGAAGAGCGACCATCGATTTTTGGGAAGCATTTTGTTTGAGGAAACGTTGATATATATCCCTCATGATGTTAGTCGAAGGTGAAAGGAGATAATTCATGCCGGTGGAAATAACCACAGCACAGGCCGCCCCAAGAAGAAGGATACCTACTGGAGCTGGCACTAAATATTTAGCAGCCATCAAAACCACTTTGCCTCCTTCTTTAGGAATGGAGAGGTCAATTTGATTTTGAAATTTGCTGTAGGCAAACACAGCTATAACCACCACCACTGTTTCTACAAACACAGTGCCAATTGTCCAGAGGATGACTGCTTTTTTAGCATCTTTGGGAGTTTTGGCACTGTAAAATTTCTGATACATACTCTGGACTCCCATCAACAGAAGCATAGTTGAGAGAAAATATCCTCCCACCTTTAGCCCAGGATGGGCTCCAAATTGTTCGTTAACCACAGCAAAATATCCGGGCTTGAGGACATGGGTTGCCTGGGATAGACCGCCTGCAGCCAGATAAACAAAGGGTACAGAAAGCAAACAGGCTAAAACGATTATAATGCCGTTGGGCAAATCTGTGTAAGCCACAGCCACCATTCCCCCTAAAGCCGTAAAGAGAATAACGAAAACAGCCGCAATAGTAGTGCCTACCGAATCAGGAATAGCTCCATCTGTAACTACATTAAGAATAAAGCCTCCGGCTACAAACTGGTAAGAGACAATTACAATAAAGGAAATGATGAGAGCAATCGCTCCAAAAATGCGGGCAGCAGGTCCATACCGCTCTTCAAGAATATCGCCAATAGTATACTGACCAAAAGTTCTTATCTTAGCAGCCAGAAAATAGATAAAGATAATGCCGACCCAGGCTCCGGCTGCCAGCCATAAAGCAGAAAAACCAGCCTTAGCCGCAAATTCAGCTCCAGCAATGAAAGTTCCCGAACCAATCCAGGTACAAATTAGAGTAAAAACCATAACTGATGTTTTAAGGGAGCGGCCAGCGACCATAAAATCTTCTTGGCTTTTTACCCGCTTGGCCCGAAGGAAATTAAGGCCAGTAAGAACAAGAAGGTAAAGAAGGATTATATAGAGATAACTCGACATAAGCTCCTCCTTTATTTATTATTTATTTGTTAGAAAGCAATCTAACTCTGACTAGAGATATAGATTGAGTTTTATTATCAGAAATTGGCCTCTTTAGAGTAAAGAAAGACATCAGTTTCATATTTTTTCAATTATTAAGAAAAGAATCAATGTTTTTCTTAATTAAAAAGGGCCATTATTTCCTAATAGCCAGAGGAATGGCAAGGCCCTCTTGGATTTAGAGCGGACATAGGTCTGATTTCTGTAGGAACGACTTTCCCAGTGGGCCGCAAGTATAAAAAAATTTTAAATATCTTTTTATTTAAAGGGAAGTGGGGCCTCTTGATCAGGTTTAGCCCCCTTTTTTTTGTCAATTTTTACCGAGTAAATAGTGGTAATATTGGGTTCAGCCATAGTTGTCCCGTACAGATAATCAGCTACTTCCATTGTCTTGAAATTATGGGTGATAATGATAAATTGAGTCTGGTCTTTGATTTTTTTCATCAAGTTCAGAAATCTTTGCAGGTTTACATCGTCCAAAGAGGCATCCACTTCATCAAGAACACAAAAGGGGGCTGGCTTGTAGCGGAAAAGGGCAAAAAAGAAAGCCAGGCTGGTTAAACTTTTTTCTCCTCCAGAAAGAAGAGAAAGGTTTTGAAGTTTTTTGCCAGGGGGTTGGGCTACAATTTCAATGCCGCTTTCCAAGGGGTGAAGCTCATCTGAAAGTTTAAGTTCGGCCGATCCCCCTTGAAAGAGAAGACTGAAAATATCTTTAAAATTGTTATTTATTTCGCCTAGGGCTTTCATAAATTGACTCTTGCTTTGGCTGTCGATTTTTTTTATGGCCTCTTTGGTGGCCGTTATTGATTCTTGTAAGTCTTGTCTTTGTTTAAGAAGAAAATCATAACGTTTTTTTTGAGTTAAATATTCTTCTTCGGCCATGAGGTTAACGGCTTTTAATTTCTGCATTTTTTCTTTAGCCTCTTCTAATTTTTCCAGGAGGCTGGATTGCTCTTCCTCTTCTTGAGCAATCTCATTTTTTATTTCTTGTGGTGACTTTTTAAGCTCCTGCCAACAGCTTTCTTCTAAATTAATCAGATCTCTTTCTCTTTCTGCTTTCTTTATTTCCCAGGCGATCCTTTCTTCTTTTATCTCCTCCAGCTTCTGTCTAAGTGTTTCTAATTTTTCTTCTATCTCTCCCTGTGCCTGCTGTTTTATTTTAAGGTTGGCTTGAGCTTGGCTTAAGCGAGATTCTAATAATTTTTTGTCTTTTTCAATAACTTCAATTTTATGAATAAGGATCTCAGTTTCTTGCTTAAGGTTAGATTTCTGCTCTTCAGTTATTTTTATTTCTTGTTTTAAAAGAGAGCTCTTATCTTGGAGAATATTTTTTCTCTGTTTTAGGCCTTGGCTCTTTTGTTTGAAATTTTTTATTTTCTCTTGAAGGATTTCAAGCTCAGATTTGAATTCAAAAAAAGTCTTTTGTTGTTCCTCATTTTTAGCCTGGTGTACTTTGAATTTTTCTTCTTCAGACTCAAGACTTTGTTTCAGAGAGTCTTCTCTTTCCCTCATATCTTTCATTTTCATAGAAAAAGAATTAAGTTTTTCTTGGAAACTCTTTTCATCTTGGATGATTCTCTTTAATTCCTGATTTAAAATAGAAATGTCGTCTTTTATTTTTTCTTGAGCTTTTTTCTCCTGAATAATCTCGCTATCCTTAAGTTCTGCAGTTTTTTCCAGTTCGCTCAGTAAAGAAGTGACTTTTTCTCTTGATTTTTCTATTTTTTGTTTTTGTTCAATTAGTTCTTTCATTTTTAAATCAAGGGGGCTTATTTTCTTTTCAAGAAGAGCAAGACTTTTTTTGATGTTTTTAATTTGATGGAGAAGAGATAATATTCCCTTTGTTAAGTGGCCTGACTTTAAAAGACCTGAAGAGAGGAGAATATCTCCTTCCAGAGTCAAATAATTTAAAGAAGGAAATTCAAGCCAGAGTTCGACGGCCTTTCTTAAGTCTTTGACTATAGCTGCTTCCTGGAGGCGGGCGAGTGGGCCTTTAAGTTTAGCTCTGGTTTGGACCCGAGCTTTCAACCAGCCGATTATCCGAGGATCATGGAAGGTTTCAGAAGAGACTAAGTCTCCTTGAGGATGGAGGAGAAGATAAAGACCTTTAGGTTTTTTTTGATTGAGGATTTTTAGGAATTGGGAGGCTTTAACTAACTTGGCTTTTACTTCATTTTTCCAGAAGATGTCCACTAGAGGTACGTATTTGGGGTCAGCCTCGATTAGCTCTGCCAGGATGCCCGGCGATTGAGGTAACTCCTCCGATTTTTCCCAGTCTTGTTCTTTTTTTTTGATTTCTTCCAGGAGGAGAAGACGTTTTTTCTGCATATCTTTTTTATGGTTAAAATCTTTGATTTTAGCCTCTAACCTTTGAAGGGAAGACAGGATTTTCTCCAGTTGCTGTTGGTAGTTTTTCAGCTTTATTTTACAGTCTCTAATCTGCTTCTTTTTAAGCTTGATCTCTTCATTTTTTTGTTTAATTGAATTTTCTTTTTGATGGAGCTGGTCAATTTCCTTTTTGAGTCGGGATTTTATCCTTTCTTGCTGGCGGCGGATTAATTCTAGTTCTTTATCAAGAGTTATTTTTTCATTTTTAGCTTCGGTAGAAGCTGAGAGAGCCTGGAAATATTCTTGGCGCAGTTTTTCCACATTTTCCTGGATTGATTTCTTTTTTTGAATAAGAGTTTGGCTTTTTTCAGATGTTAAGGTTAGAGCTTTCTTTTTTTGAGAAAGATTCTGGGAGAGGCTGATTAAGAGATTGGTTGTTTCTTTAATTTCTCTTTCGATCTGGGCTAATTCTTGAGAGATTTCAGCTATATTTTGGCTGTTTTTTTGCTGCTTTTCGGTTAGAAATTCAATCTTTCTTTTGTTCTGGTCTTGATTAGCTTCAAAGTGAGAGAGGTTGGAGTTTAAAGCCAGGATTTTTTGTTGATTATCTTCGACTTCTTTACTTAAAGTCCAGACTTCTTTTCTGACCTCAGCCAGGTTTTTTTCATCATTTTTAATTTTAGATAGAATTTCATTTTCTTGCCTCAAAAATTCGTCAAAGTTTTGACAGGCTTCTTTTTGGCTTTTTTCAAGCTCTCCTATTCTTTTTCTGAAATATCGAGAAGTTAGAGTCCGAATTTCATCTCTTAATTTTCGATAGCGAATAGCCGCGGCAGCCTGCCTTTTTAGAGAGTTTTTAATTTTGGCCACTTCAGCGATAATGTCATCCAGCCGGGTTAAGTTCTGAGATGAGCTTTGAAGTTTATTTTCTGCTTGCCTTTTTTTATCTTTATAAAAGGCAGTTCCCGCAGCTTCTTCCACCAGGAGGCGTTTGTCAGTAGGCTTAGAGTTTAAAAAAAGGCCGATGCTTCCTTGCTCAATGACAAAATAGTCTTTTTCTCCAATAGCTTTTTTCCAAAGCCAGTCCTGAATGTCTTTAAGCCTGGTCAGTTTTCCGTTAAGGCGATATTCGCTCTCTCCGGAGCGAAAAAGACGGTGACTGATTATTGCTTCTTCCTCACCTTCTATTAGATAAAGATTGACATCAGCCATACTCAAGGGTGGTTTGCTGGTATTACCGTTAAAAATGAGATCAGAGCCTCTTTCTCCTCTGAGGGTTTTTAACCTTTTACCGCCTAAAACCCAGAGAAGAGCATCGACAATGTTGCTTTTACCTGTGCCATTGGGGCCGATGACAGCGGTAATGCCAGGATGAAAAAGAATTTTGGTTTTAGTAGGAAAAGATTTAAAGCCTTGAAGTTCCAGTTTTTTGATGATCATATCTTTATAGCATGGCCTCTTTCTTGACAGTAATCACTAATTTTATTAATTATTAGATGTCTGTAAAGAGATATTTTATCCGGATAGACTTAAATGTCAAAGAGCCAGTGTAGCTCAGTGGTAGAGCAACTGATTCGTAATCAGTAGGTCGGGGGTTCGAATCCCCCTGCTGGCTCTCCAATGTGGGACATGATACTTATTTTCTAATTTTTTTATCTTTACTAAAAAGAATGATTTGATAAGAAGAATATTGAAAAGATATTAGTTTAAAAAATAGGTTAATAAATATTATGTCACCAATTATTCCCTATTTTATCTTGATTAGAGTTTAGATTATTATCTTTTCTGCTCAAAAGGATTATATTCTGTCTTAGTGTATCCTTCTGGAAGATCGTAAGTTCCGGCCGGGGCATCTTTTTTCTCGACAGATACTAATTCTTCCCGAGATTTTGTTTGACTGCCCATCATTTCCATCGAAGTTAGGGTTAGAACTGGGTAGCCATCCATCTTCTTAAACTCTTCAGTAAAATCTTTAAACATAGGCTGGAGAGAAAGAAGCTGACCGGTAAATTTTTCATAGAGTTTAATGTCTATGCCTATGTCCTTTGAAACCCACATTTCCATCTTCATGGGCATGTTCATACCCATCATCTGCATGTCTATGTCTACTAAATACTTGACACAATTCCAGTCCTTAATTTTTTGGGTTTCTTCAGTTTTGGTTACTTTAGGGGTTACCTTCATCATCTGCATCATTTGCTTGGCCTGATCAGGTAATATCTTTTCAAAATCTATGGGCAGGTCTATTTCAGAATATGTTTTCTGGACATGATCTATGATGTATATCTTTTGGAGATCAAAGCGAACTATAGTAGATTTGTTTGTTCCTTCATCCTGTCTCATTCTATCTTTACCCATCCAGGTCGAGCCTTCTTCGTCTTTAGCTGGCTGGGTCTGGCCCATAATAGTTACAGCGTCGGTGTGTCTGAGTTTTTTAATAAAATAATCAGCTTTTCCTTGTTTAGGAAAAATAAAAAAGGTTAAGGCAAAAATAGAGATTAAGCTCCAGAGAGCTATTTTTTTCTTCATTTCATTTTCCTCCTTAAGCTTATAATTTAAACTATTTTCTCCTTTTAAGCAAACTATAATTGAAATTTACCCGTTTAGTCAATAAAATGTTGAGAGCAATAATTATCATTAAAAAGGCAGCTATAGTAATCCAGACGGTAAACTCGCTGAAAGGTATAGTAGCCCCAAAGCTCATAGGGCTGGAATAGGGTTGGTTTTTATCAATTAAAGAACTGATCTGGAGTAGTTGCCTTTTATTCCAGCGGCCAGAAGCTTTTTTTAGGGTATGGCCAAAATATTTTTCTAAGATTAGATTTTCTTTATAAGCAGCCAAAAAATAATTTTTCTTATCTTTTATACTAGTAGCTATCTGACCTTTGGCCATACTCCTATTCCTGAGTTCCAGATGAGCTCTTAATTCATAGAGAAAAGGATGGTCTAAAGAGGAATAATGACGCCGGAATTCTTTGAATTTTTTATCTTTCCATTCTTTAATTATGATGGCATTGACCATGGTCTTCTCTTTGTCTTGCCGTCTTAGCTCCTCAACCTTGAGAAGAGAATAAAATTGGCCGATATCTGAGTCTTTGATTTTATGGCGGAATCTATTCATAACTTCTTCTTTTTTTAAGAAGGAAAGAGAAGCGCAAATTTTGCTATAAGAAGCTACTCTTTGGGGAGTGTTGGATAAGCACAGACCAAGGAGAATAAGATTAATGCCGAAAAGAATGGAAATAACCTTAATTGATTTGATTCTTATTTTAGGAGAGATTGTTTTAGGCTTGATTCCTTTCCAGAGAGCAATCTGAAAAAGAGCACTGGAAAGGGCATTTAAACCTACATCTCTGATATCCCAATATCTGAGAGGAACCATCCATTGGAGGATTTCATCAAAAATTCCAACTAGAGACCCTGAGAGAAAAGCAATAAAATAAATACATTTCTCATGGAAATGAAATTTTAATGCCCGAAAAAGAAAGAAGCCGAGAAGTCCGTATTCTAAAAAGTGGACTGCTTCTTCAGGGACTGACCATAGCTTAAGAATGAAATAAACATAGAGAACAGTTACGGCTGCCAGCCACAAGAAGTTCGAAGGAGACCGAATTTTAAAGCGAAAAATAAGGAGATATAAGATAAGAATAAAAGCAACTCCTACGGCCAAGAGAACTGCATAACCAAATAGAGCTCGTCCCCAATGATCAGAGACAAAAGTTTGAATTCTTCGGGCCAGAGGAACGACTAGAAAGATAGCCAGAGCACAGAGAAAAACAAAAAGCCAAGCCACCCACAATTTAAATTTTCTTGTCTGCAGAAATTCTTTCAAAATCAGCCCTTTATAATCTTTGCCTTAAATATAACAAAATAATTGGGGATACAATACTTATTTTCTATTTTTTTCTCTGGTATAGAGAAAATTGAGAGTTGTTCCTTAAATGGACACCTTAGCAAGGGTAGCTGGATAGATGATAAGGAGAGCTATTATATCCATTTCGCCTCAAGAGAGGAAAAGCGAGGAATTCAAAAAATAATTAAATAGGTATTGTGTCACCCGTTTTTAGAATGATAATATAACAAAGATTTGATGACAAATTCATTGGTTTTATTGAATTAGGGAGAGTGATTCATAAAGGGAGGCTGCTGCCATGAATATCAATCAAAGCCAACAAATATTAATTTCTTTAGAAGATAAAGTGGCCGTAATCACCGGAGCTGCTTCCGGGATTGGCTTGGCCACAGCTCACACCTTAGCTGAAGCAAGAGCCAGGGTGGCTCTGCTTGATATCGATCAAAAGGGCGGCCAGAGAGCTGCGATTGAATTGGCTAAGAGAAAAGCTGAAGTCAAATTCTATAAATGCGACCTCACCTCCCGAGACGATTGCCGTAAGACAGTCGAGGAGATATACAAAGATTGGGAGAGGATTGATATTTTAGTTAACAATGCTGGGGTGATTAAAAGAAAGAATGTAGTGGATTTGAGTGAGGAAGAATGGGATAGAGTCTTGGCTGTTAATTTGAAAGCAGTTTATTTAATGTCTCATTTTATCCTCCCTTATATGATTCGACAAGGGAGTGGATCTATTATCAACATTGGCTCTGGCTGGGGTTTAAAGGGCGGTCCGGAAGCGGCTGCTTATTGTGCGGCCAAAGGCGGGGTGGTTAATTTAACCAGAGCCATGGCTATTGATCATGGTCGACATAATATCCGGATAAACTGTGTTTGCCCGGGTGATGTAGACACGCCCCTTTTGCATGAAGAGGCCCGCCAGCTGGGAGAAGAGGAGCACGAATTCATGAAGAAGGCAGCTGATCGTCCGCTGCAGCGGGTAGGTAAGCCTGATGATGTGGCTAAGGCTGTCCTTTATTTAGCCAGTGATCTAGCTACCTGGGTAACCGGAGCTGTTCTGGTCGTAGACGGAGGAGGTTTGGCTTGAATTTGAGGCTCAATAAAGACATTATCATCTTTAATACTCAACCAAATGAAATTAATTCTAAAGATTTTTTTAACCTAGAGATAAGCTTAAAGATCTTATTATCTTAATTGAGATGAAAGGCAAGCATAAAATTAAGAATAGGCAGTTATTTATTGATAACCAATAAATTTTATATTGACTTAGCAATTTCTGAAAGGAGGTTTTTATGAAAGATAAGAAGAAATTTAGTCATCCCTATATTCCTAATTCTGAAGCTGAAACCCAAGCTGCCATGCTCAAAGAAATAGGCCTTAAGGATATTGACCAGCTTTATGAGGATATACCTCAAGATTTAAGGTATAAGGGAAAAATGAATTTGCCTTCTCCTTTGTTGTCTGAGCTCGCTCTGGAGCGTCATATCCGAAGCATTCTGGCTAAAAATAAGAGCTGTCAGGAAAATATCAATTTTTTAGGAGGTAGCTGCTGGCAGCATTATGTCCCAGCCATCTGTGATGAGATTAATCAGCGGTCGGAATTCTTAACAGCTTATGCAGGTGAGCCCTATGAAGACCACGGCCGCTTCCAAGCCCTTTTTGAATATCAGAGCCTGATGGCTGAACTGCTGGATATGGATGTAGTCAACGTGCCAACCTATGACTGGAGCCAAGCAGCCAGCACTTCGCTGCGCATGGCTTCCCGGATAACCAGACGCTCAGAAGTGCTGGTGGTGGACACTCTCCCATCCGAGAGAATGTTAGTTATCGAGAATTATTGTCGCCCGCTAGTAACTGTTAATAAAATAAAACATTGGAGAAAGAGCGGATTAATGGATGTTGATGACCTTCAGTCAAAAATTTCCTCTCAAACAGCAGCCGTTTACTTTGAAAATCCCTCTTATCTGGGTTTTATTGAAACTCAAGGCAAAAAAATAGCTGAAATTGCTCATGGTGCCGGGGCTTTGGTAGTAGTCGGGGTTGATCCTATTTCTTTGGGCATCCTTACCCCTCCTTCTCAATATGGAGCGGACATTGTCTGCGGAGACATTCAGCCCTTGGGAGTTCATCTACATTATGGAGGTGGTTTAGGCGGATTTATTGCAACTCGAGATGAAGAGAAATATGTAATGGAATATCCCTCCCGCTTGTTTGGGATAACGAAAACCTGCGTTGAAGGAGAATATGGTTTTGGTGATGTAGCCTATGAGCGCACCTCTTTTGCTGAAAGAGAAGAAGGGAAGGAGTTTGTTGGAACCCATGCTGCTTTATGGGGGATAACAGCTGCAGTCTATTTATCTTTGATGGGTCCAAAGGGAATGCAGGAACTTGGAGTTCATCTTCTTCGAAAGTCACGTTATGCCATGTCCAGGCTGTCTGAGATTAAAGGTATAGAAGCTCCTTATTTTAAATCGCCCCATTTTAAAGAATTTGTGGTCGGCTTTAGAGGAACGGGCAAGAATGTAGCTGAGATTAATAAAGCTTTGAGAGAGAAGAATATTTTTGGAGGAAAGGACCTTTCTTCAGAGTTTAAGGAGCTGAATAATTGCGCCCTTTATTGTCTGACAGAAATTCACACCAAGGAGGATATTGATTTTTTAATTCAATCTTTGAAAGATTGCCTTAAATAATTAAAGGGGCCAGCCCCTTTTTGAGAGGAGGAAAGATGAGAAAAATTAAAATAAGAAATTTTCATCAAGCCAAATGGGATGAACCTATAATTTTTGAATTAAGCAAGCCAGGGGAAAGAGGGCTCTTAATTCCAGAAATAGAACAGGAAATCAAAGACCGGATTCCAGATCCTTTATCAGATTTGCCTCCAGAGATGATAAGAAAAGAACCCCCGGCTCTGCCTGAGATATCCCAGATGAGAGTTCTCAAGCATTATCTTCGCCTTTCCCAGCAGTGTTTGGGTGCAGATTTTAATGTTGATATTGGCCAGGGTACCTGCACCATGAAGTACAGCCCCAAAATCAACGAAGTCTTTGTTTCTTCTCCCCAGGCTGCTGAACTCCACCCCTCTCAAGATGAAAGCACTGTCCAGGGCGCTCTGGAAATAATGTATAAGCTGGATCTTTTTTTAAGAGAAATTTCGGGTCTGAGTAAGTTTTCATTTCAACCGGGCGGGGGTTCGGCCGCTATTTTGGCTATGGCCTCTATCATGCAGGCTTATCACCAGCATCAGCACCCTGGAGAAAAAAGAGATGAAATCATAACCACTATTTTTTCTCATCCCTCAGATGCAGCTGCGGCCGCTGTTAAGGGCTTTAAAGTAATTACTATTTATCCTGACGAGCGGGGGATACCAGAGATTGAGGCTCTCAAACAAGCAGTTTCTCCTCGAACAGCCGGTCTTTTGATAACCAACCCCGAAGATACAGGAATTTTCAATCCCTATATTGCAGATTTTACCTCTATCATTCATGAAGCAGGAGGGCTATGCGGTTATGATCAGGCCAATGCTAATGGTATTTTGGGAATTACCAGGGCTAAAGAAGCTGGCTTTGATATGTGCTTTTTTAACCTTCATAAAACATTCTCTTCACCCCATGGCTGCGGCGGTCCGGCTACTGGGGCTCTGGGTGTAAGCAAGGAGTTGATTTCTTATCTTCCGGTGCCAGTAGTTGATTTTGACGGCCATAGGTACTTTTTGAACTATGATCTTCCCCAATCCATAGGTAAAGTCAGAAGTTTTTATGGCGTTTTTCCAGCTGTTCTCAGAGCTTATGCCTGGGTAATGAGTCTGGGCGAAGAGGGGCTAAAAGAGGTAGCCAGGGTAGCTGTTTTGAATAATAATTATATTTTAGCCAGAATAAAAAGATTAAAAGGTGCCAGTGTTTCTTTTCCTCAGACGGCCCGCAGGATTGAACAGGTTAGATATAGCTGGGAGGAATTAACCAAAGCAACAGGAGTAACCACAGAGGATGTAACCTGTAGGATGGCTGATTTTGGTTTTCATTTATGGTCAAGCCACCATCCTTGGATAATACCCCAACCTTTCACTATTGAACCTACCGAGTCTTATTCCAAAGATGAGCTTGATGAATATCTGGCCGCCCTGGAAAAGGTGGTTGAGGAGGCTTATCAAGACCCAGAAAAGGTAAAAAATGCTCCCTATCGAAGTGTGGTCCATAAAATTGACCAGAGTAGCCTCGATGATCCTCAAAGATGGGCCATTAGCTGGCGTTCTTATTTAAAAAAGCATCAGTCAAAGAGTTAAAATAAAAGGCAAGGTTAATTTCGTCCACAGCCAATGTTTCTGACTTATAGAAGGAACAATAGTAAGTTGAGAAAGAAAGCAGAAATTAGCTATGTTTGCTCGGAGGAGTCTTAGAGTGAAAAAATTAGGCTTAATCATTAATCCCATAGCTGGTATGGGCGGCCGAGTGGGCTTAAAGGGAACAGACGGCCTGGCTGTCCTTGAAAAAGCTAAGGCTATGGGAGCCAAGCCAATAGCTCAAGATAGAGCTAAAAAAGCTTTGGAGAGGCTAAAAGACCTGAAGGACAAATTTGAGCTTATAACCTGTGAGGCTAAAATGGGCGAAGAAGCTGCCCGTCAGCTTGGCTTTTCCCCCTTTGTTCTTGACATCGGAGCTTCAGTTTTAACCACAGCCGCCGATACCAGAGAAGCAGCTAAAAAGATGAAAGCGCTCAAAGTTGACCTTTTGCTTTTTGCTGGAGGCGATGGTACGGCCAGAGATATCTATCAGGCTGTCGGTAATTCATTAGTAGTTGTGGGTATTCCGGCTGGGGTAAAAATTCATTCGGCTGTTTATGCTTATAATCCCCAAGCAGCTGGGGAGTTGGCCGCCCTTTATCTCATGGGCAAAACCTCCCATACTTTTGAGGCTGAAGTTATGGATATAGACGAAGAAATGTTTAGAAGACAGACATTATCAGCTCGCCTCTGTGGTTATTTAACCATTCCTGGGCGCCCTACCTATCTTCAGCGGGCAAAAGCCGCTTCTTCAGCCAGCGAGAAATACTCTCAACAGGCTATTGCATTTGAAATATTTGAAAGTCTTGCGGATGACTTCAGCTATATCATCGGTCCGGGGACAACAACTAAAGCCATCATGGATAGGCTGGGATTGGAGAATTCACTCCTTGGAGTAGATTTTATTTCCAGAAGAAAATTAATAGGTAAAGATTTAAACGAAGCTGAGTTATTGGACAAGATAAAGGGTAAAAAAGTAAAACTGATTATTACTCCTATCGGCGGCCAGGGGTATCTGTTAGGAAGAGGGAATCAGCAGCTCAGTCCAGAAGTAATAAAAAAAATAGGTAGGGAAAATATTATTATTGTGGCCACTAGAAATAAGATAAATTCATTACATGGACAGCCCCTGCTAGTTGATAGCGGAGATGAGAAACTCGACAGAGAGCTAAGCGGCTACTATAAAATTATAACTGGCTACAGAGAATATATCATTTATAAAGTTTCTTATAAAAAAGAGGAAGTAGACAATGCTTGATAAATTGCCGCCTCCTGATTGAGAAAGGCATGGCCATTAAAGAGGCAATAGTCATTACTGTTTCCATAGATCATCCTTTAGAAAAAGAATTGAGTTTTCTTTATGGGACTATTTTTTGGGAAGAAGCAAAGACAAAAGAAGCTCACATCCGTAACGTCTGCATCTTTGCCCAAGGTGAAGTAGATAGAAGCCCCACAGGCACTGGAGTAAGCGGCCATCTGGCTATTCTTTCTGCCTGCGGCCAACTAAAACCAGATCAGCAGTTGCTGGTGGAAAGTATAATCGCCACTCGCTTCAGCGGTCAGGTAGTAGGTAAAACAAGGTGTGGACCCCACCAGGCTATAATCCCTGAAGTTGAAGGTGCAGCTCATATTACAGGCAGATGCCAGTTTTTCTTTGATCCTGAAGATCCTTTAGGCTCTGGTTTTTTTCTCAGATAATTTAAAAAAATAAGGAAAGAAAAAATGAAGCGGTTTGTTTTAGCCATAAGCTTGTTTATTATAATTATTTTTATTTCTCCGGGGGGTGAAAAGGCTGAAGCAATTGATCATGACTGGCAGTCTTTCTCAAGGCAAGCAAACGATTGGGAAAACCCAGAAATAGTGGGCATAAATAAAGAAGAGCCTCATTCTAGTTACATTCCCTATCCTGATATAGAATCTTTCCTGAATAATGATAGAACCAAATCACTTTTTTTTAAGTCTTTAAATGGGAAATGGAAGTTCTATTGGGTCAGAAAAGTGGCTGATTGTCCTTCTGGTTTTTACCAAAGAGATTATGATGATAGCAGCTGGGACGAGATTGTTGTTCCCGGCAATTGGGAACTTCAAGGATTTGGGGTGCCCATTTATACCGATGTTGAGTATCCTTTTCCGGCCGACCCGCCCCATATTCCACATGATTATAACCCAGTAGGTTGCTATCGTAAGAGCTTCAGTCTGCCTCCGGAGTGGCATAATGGCCAGGTCTTTATCCATTTTGGTGGGGTGAGATCAGCTATGTATCTCTGGATTAACGGCCAAAGGGTAGGTTACAGTCAAGGCAGCAAAACTCCGGCTGAATTCAATATAACCAACTACCTGAAGCCAGGGGAAAACAGTTTATCTGTTCAGCTTTTCCGCTGGAGTGACGGCAGTTATCTTGAAGATCAAGACTACTGGAAAATAAGTGGGCTGGAGAGGGATGTTTTTCTTTTCTTAACACCCAAGGTTTATATTCGTGATTTTTGGGCCCAGGGAAAACTTGATGACAGCTATAGGGATGGTCAGCTTCAAGTAGAAATAAAAGTTAGAAACAGCCTTCCTCAAGCAGTGGAACCTTACTTTATCCGCTTAGATTTTTTTGATGAGGAGCATCAGCCAGTTTTTAAAACTCGAATTATTAGTAAGGTTAGCTTCAAAAATAACCAGGAAAAAACCATCTACTTGGCCTCAGACATTGCCAATCCTCAAAAATGGACAGCTGAGACTCCTAATCTTTATTATCTAAGCTTGTCTTTGTTAGATAGCCATAATAAGACAATGGAGGTCGTAGGCTGTGGAGTTGGCTTCAGGAAGGTGGAGATAAAAAATGGCCAACTTTTAGTCAATGGAGTGCCCATTTATTTAAGAGGTGTCAACCGTCATGAGCATGATCCCCGCTGGGGACGTTATGTCAGTCGGGAATTAATGAAGAAAGATCTTACCCTGATGAAGGAGTTTAACATTAATGCTGTCCGTACCAGCCACTATCCTGACAATCCTTATTGGTATGAACTTTGTGATAGATATGGCCTTTATGTAATCGATGAGGCTAATATTGAGTCTCACGGTATGGGTTTCAAGCCTGAGACAACGCTGGCCAACAAGCCTCGCTGGCAGCTAGCTCATCTTGAGAGGACAAGGCGTATGGTTGAACGGGATAAAAATCATCCTTCGGTTATTATCTGGTCTCTGGGCAATGAAGCTGGAGATGGCCTTAATTTTGAGGCCACCTATAAGTGGATAAAAACTCGTGACCCCTCCCGACCTATCCAATATGAGCCGGCTGGACTGAAGCCTCACACGGATATTTACTGTCCGATGTATGCCCCTATCGAGCATTTAAAAGAATATGCCAGCCGTCCTCAAACTCGACCTTTGATTATGTGTGAATATGCTCATGCTATGGGTAATAGCGTCGGCAATCTCAAAGATTACTGGGATGTAATTTACAGCTATCCTCAGCTCCAAGGAGGGTTTATCTGGGATTGGGTCGACCAGGGATTACTAAAAAAGGAGGCCAATGGCCGGCTCTGCTGGGCTTATGGTGGTGATTTTGGACCACCAGGGACTCCCAGTGATGGAAATTTTTGCATTAATGGTTTAGTCTTCCCTGATAGAAAACTTCATCCCCATATCTGGGAGGTGAAAAAGGTTTATCAGCCGCTAAAGGCCCGTTTAGTTGATTTTAAGAAAGGGCTAATTGAGATTACCAATCTTTATGATTTTATTAATCTGGCCAAATTGGAGATGAAATGGAGGATAATGGCTGATAATAAACAAATTGGGAGAGGCTGCTTGTCCAATCTTGAAATTCCCACTCGCAGCCATAAGCTAGTTAAGCTGAAATTGCCTGAAATAGAGCCTGAGCCTGGAGTAGAATACTGGCTCGATTTGAGCTTCTATCTTAAGGAAAAGATGTCTGTTCTACCGGCCGGACATGAGGTGGCCTGGGAACAGTTCAAACTGCCGCTCTGGAAGCCCAAAGAGGCGATTGATTTAAGTCACCTGGCGACCTTAACAGATGAGATTCGACAGGGGGCAATAATCCTCAAAGGCAAAGAATTTAAGCTGGTTGTTGAGGCTAAAACAGGAGTGTTAAAGTCGCTTATTTATAGAGGAAAAGAGTTTCTTCAGTCCGGGCCGATACCCTGTTTCTGGCGTCCGCCAACCGACAATGATTTTGGTAATGGCCTGCCTCAACGCTGCCGCCTCTGGCGAGAAGCAGTTAAGACCAGAAAAGTGGAGAGAGTAGACTTTAAAAGAATAAGTTCTTCAGAAGTTGAGATAAATGTCGAGAATTTTTTGCCTGAGGCTCAAGCTCACTTTTACCTAACTTATAGAATATGGGGCAGCGGTGATATTATTATAAGCAATCGATATCTCCCTGGCCGTAAACAGCTGCCTGAAATCCCTCGCCTTGGCCTCAGCTTTGTCTTACCAGTTGACTTTAACCGATTGCTCTATTACGGACGTGGTCCTCATGAGAATTATTGGGATCGAAAGAGCGGGGCAGATGTCGGTTTCTACAGGCAGACAGTGAGCCAACAGTATCATCCTTACATCCGTCCCCAGGAAAATGGCCATAAAACAGATGTCCGCTGGTTGGCCTTGACCACTGATCAAGGACTTGGGCTGCTGCTAGTAGGCAGGCCTCTTTTGAGTTTTAATGCCCTTCATTTCCTAGCCAAAGATTTTGACCCTGGGCTTAAAAAAACACAGCGGCATGCCTGTCAGTTGCAAGAAAGAAAACTGGTGGCCGTTAATATAGATTATAAACAGATGGGAGTTGGCGGAGATAACAGCTGGGGGGCACGTCCTCATCCAGAATATACTCTTTCTGGCAACAGAGAATATTCGTTTAGCTTCAGATTGCGGCCATTTTCTCTCCAAGAGGAAGATCCTTTAGTTTTGAGCAAACAAAAATTTGGTTTATGAATAAAGCCAGCCAAAAAGGAGTCTGTGAATGGAGCCAATGTGCTTTTAAGGACAATTTTAAAGATTGATCAAGGTGCCTTAGATTGAGCTTCTCTTACCCTACATTTTCTTTGCTTTTCATTTTCTGGCTTTAAGCCTTCATCTTTAATCCTTGAACCGTGCTTGGCAACCCCTTATTCCGCATTATTAAATATGGTTACGCCTTTATTGAACATGGATGGGATAGAAGGTCATAAAATTTCGCACATTTTTTGACATTTTGAAATAATTTTAATTATGATATAATATTATCGCTGGCTGGAGAGGAATCCTCCTTAGCCCCGCTTCCTTTTCCTTTTCCAAACCTTGGCGCCTCGACAGCCAGCGTCCCCTGCCCGATGGTAAAAAGGCAAATTCCAATAGCGAGTTGAGGTCCAAATGTCTTTATTACCTCCAGTAATAAAAAATTAAAATAAGCTAAAATTTATAACTACAAGTAAGATTTAGAAAAGATTGATAGAATTATAAAGACATCTAAACACTTTTCTCTAATGGGACGTAATAATTCTAGAAAAGTAAATTCTATGGTGGATGATAAGCAGCTTATAAGAAGTTGTCTTCAGGGAGAGAAGGAGGAGTTTCGTAAATTAGTGGAAAAGTATTGGGGGAAGACGATAGCTATGGCTATCAATGTTTTAGGCAATAGAGAAGATGCTGAGGACGTCTGTCAGGAAGCTTTCCTTCAGGTCTACAGCCATTTAGCTGAATTTGATTTTAAAATGAACTTTCAGAAATGGCTCTATTCTATTCTTTATAAACGCTGTCTGGACAATCTAAGAAAAAGAAGACGATTGATTAACTTCTTTAATAAGTTAAAAAAAGAAAAAAAATCACTTTTGAGATTTAAAGTGAATGTTAATTCTGCCTCTTCTTCTCTATTCCTTACCCATAGAATTTTAAAGAAGCTCAGTCCTAAAGAGAGGACAGCACTATTTCTTTGGGCTAGGGAAGGCTTTACCAGCTCGGAAATTGGGGCCGTCCTCAAATGTTCAGCGCCCACAGCCCGCGTCCACCTTTTTAAAGCGCGAAAAAAAATTAAGGCTGCTTTGGAGAGAGAAAATGCTTAAATGCAAATTAATTAATGTTTTATTTTACATTTTTCCTTTAAAAATATGGCAGGATTTTTTATTTCGCTCTCACTTTGAGCATTGCCTCTCCTGCCAACAAAAAATAGCCAGCAGAGAAGAGGCAAAAACAATTCTAGCAGAAGAAAGTCAAACCGAAAACTCAGATAGATTTTGGCTTACCATAAAGACAAAATTAGCTCAGACTGAAAAGAAGGCAAAATTTGCTTTTAGACCATGGCTAAAATGGGCAGCAGCCGCGGCTTTAGGAACAGGCGTAACCATAGCTATCGTCTGGCTTTTTTTTCTGCAAACTCCA
>CAZEQD010000007.1:0-27443 GCA_964514305.1 uncultured Eubacteriales bacterium | reverse complement strand
TTTAGGAACAGGCGTAACCATAGCTATCGTCTGGCTTTTTTTTCTGCAAACTCCAGCCGAAAATTCCTCTGGCAAAAGTCCGACCCAGCGATTTAAGATTAATTATCTTAAGGTAGAAAACAAACCAGCCCAGGCTTTTATTTATAAGCCTCAAGACTCGTCGATGATTATTGTTTGGGCTGAAAAAAATATATGAAGGAGGCTCCAAAATGAATAAAAAAATTAAATTATGGGCATTAACCATTTTTCTCATAAGTTTTGTCTTTCTTCCTCTTCAGGGTGAGGTTTCTTTGGATATAAAGCTTAGATTTTTTGAGGGTTTGAGAGAAGGGATGGCTGAGATGCCTCAGGTAGTGACTTCTTCTTACCTTCAGCCAACTGTAAGTGCCAGGATAAGATCGAAATATCTGCTGGCCGAGGAACAGGCACAGATTAAGAAAGTGTTTAACCTTAAAGATGTCCGTCTGATAACTGAGGCAGATTTGCAGTGGGAATCATTGAAATCAGATAAAATTTTTCACATTTTACGTTTGGACAGTAAGGAATACCTGGTTTTAATTACTCCTATTTCTCCAGTAAGTAAACGGCAATTTAGAATTGAAGTTTTTGAGCAGAGCCCTAAAGGGAAAAATAGTTTATTAGATACAGAAGTCATACTTCCCAAAGATAATATAGCCATCTTTGGCTTCGAAGACCTCCAGGGTAAGCCTTATTTTGTTTCCTTCCATATAACAAAGACAATGTTTGGCGGAGTTGTAGGAGGAGTTATGGGAGGAGTGGTTGGCGGAGTTGAAGGTGGGGTAAAAGGAGGCGTTAGTAAAGGAGTAGCTGGTGGAGTCAAAGAGGGTGTGAAAGGTGTGGTCGAAGATTTTACCAAAGGAGCAGTTAGAGCTATAGGTGAGATTAAACCGCCTAAACTTATAAAAAAGGTTAATCCTATTTATCCTGAAGAAGCGAGGAAAGCCAAAGTAGAAGGAATTGTCATACTAAAAGCCAGAGCCGATGAACAAGGCAATATTGAGAAAGTTAGAATCTTGAAGAGCAAAGACCCTTATTTGAGTCAGGCTGCCCTTGAAGCAGTTAGGAAGTGGAAATATGAGCCTTTTTACCTTAAGGGAAAGCCCACGCCAATTGTTTTTACGATAACCGTAAATTTTAAACTGCGGGAGGAAGAGAAACCTGAGAAAAGTTTAGTCAAAGGTGTTGTTTTAGCCCGAGGAGAAATAAAACCGCCTAGATTAATAAAAAAAGTTGAGCCAGTATATCCTCCTCAGGCAAAACAGAAAGGGATCGAGGGAATTGTCATCCTTGAAGTCCAAACCGACGCTGAAGGTAATGTGGATAAAGTTAACGTTTTGAAAAGCGAAAGTACTTTATTCAATAAAGCAGCCATAGAGGCGGTTAAGCAGTGGAAGTATGAACCTGTTATCATTAAAGGTAAGCCCACTCCTATAATCTTTATCGTGACCGTGGCTTTCAGACAAGAGGAGGAAAAAGCTGCAAAAAACTGATTTTTATTCAAGCTAATTTGGAAGAAAATTAGATAAATCGTCTTTCTTATCATTTCATTTTATTTATTTTTGGATTGATTTAATTAGGAATAACTATAAGCTTTTTCGGACTAAGGTAATTAGTGAATATTCACCAACATTATCCTAGGAGCTTATTTTTGAGAATTCCATTGTTGTGGAAATGATGATGTTTCCTTAATTAACAAAAAAAAGCAATTAGTAATATTTTAAGAAGCAAAGTGCGAGCGGGGAAAATTTAATACTTCAGCTCAGAGCCTAGTAAACTGTGAGGAATAAGGAAGACTAGTAAGAGGAGAATTGAAGCTCCCAGCACCCAGCCACGAGCTGGCTTTCCGCGGGAGCCAGCAATTACAGCAACTAGCCAGCCAACCAGACCTATTAGAGTTTTATTATCGGTCAGGTCAAAGCCAAAAGGAAAGCCTGTCCAAAATGAGCCAAAGGCCATTTTCTGGACAAAAGAACCGAAAACCATCCCGCCTACGAATAGTAGAGCGAAGGCCCAAAGAGCATATTTTCGGGGGTTTTTGTTAGGTCGAAGAGCCTCTAAACCGGCTCGGGTGGAAATGAGCATGGCTGAGAACATGATGAGGATGTGAGGAATTAAAACTCCGGCAGGCACATGACCTTTAAAGCGGATGATAACCGGTTTTTCTCCAGTCAATGAAATTTCCTCAGTTGAAGTGGTTAAGAAAACTTTATATTCCAATTTTCCGGCTGGGGGTTGAGAGGGAAGAAGTCCGAAGAGAAAATCAGATTCTCTAGTCAAAGGAATTTGAGTCCAAGGATCCGCGGTTTTATATCTTTTATAAAAAATAAAGCCTGATATTTCAGAGTTGGGAACGCTCAACTGTAATTTGTAATCTTGATCGGTCTCGTGGCTGCGCTCTAGTTTATATTTGATTTGAGTGTGATTCAAACGAACTTTTCCCCTGAGAGGATAGCTTGGTCCTGTAACTCGTTGATAACCAGCAGTAAAAAGAGTAATCAATAGGGCCAAGAACCAGATGGCAGCTTTTTTCATTTTATTCTCATTTATGAAATAGCCTGAGTAGCTTTCTAGATGGATAAATGGATTTTCTAATTTAAATCATTTCTATCTATTCAGTCAAATAAAATTTAGCCATAAAAAGCATTCCCATCTCCATGATGAAGGAAATTTTTCATAAAGTAATAAAACCTCACAGTGAGTTTCCTCCATCCTCGCCTGAACCCCTGCACCCACCATTATTGGCTTCAAATTGAAGAAAATCTCTACCTCTAGATAAAACTTTTCTAATTATTGGCTATCACGATTTTGGAAATACTTCAAACCAAAATTTAACCAGAATAGATATTTCCCCCCTCCTCATGATTAGAAGAATATAAGAAATTAAATAGAGGAGAAAGACAGCCGCTCTCTTAAAACTTTAACTAAAACCTTCAGCTGATTTTTTCCTTCAAGTTCAATTGGCAGAGGCCGACGACTGTTGAGAAGCATCTTCTTCGGGCTGTTCCTCTTCTTCAAGTTCAACCCCTAACAGCTTAGCTGTCCCTTCATAAATCTGCCTTATCGTCTTTTTTATTTCCTGGAGTTTGGCCAATTTTGCTCTTATTTTTTGGATTTCCTCTTCCATTTCTTCTTCGATATGATCCATCTGTTTTTTAGCTTCTTCCATTGTTTTGCGGTAAAGTTCTTCTTGATCTTTGGTTAAGGCCATTTCTTTCTCCTTAGAAGATAGTTTTCTTGGATTACCATTAGTTAGTTTAATTTATTTATTGCTTTCTTATTTTTCCACATTGAGGGAAATGGTCAATCACCTTTAGGGGTGAAATAGTGGATGAATTTTGTTTTTTTATTTTTTAGCTTAAGAGAGCAGCTAAAATAATTGAATTTTAGATAGTCTGGCAAGTGAATTTATTGCAAATTTTGAAAGGAAGAAGGTAAAGAACCACTATCCATTTTTTTTTCTTCTTTCTTTTCCTCTTCGACTTCAATCCCAAGAAGTTTGGCTGCCCCTTCATAAATTTGTTTAAAATATTTTTTAGACTCCTGAATTTGAGCCAGTTTTTCTCTCAGCTTTTGTATTTCCTTTTCCATCTGACTATCAATGTCTTTCAATTGCTTTCTGGCTTCTTCCATAGTTTTTTTGTAAAGATTTTCTTGATCTTTGCTTAAATCCATTTTTTCACCTTATGACCTTAATTTTTTCTTAAAAGCGATAGCTATAGGCTTCCAGACTTTAACCCTGATACCATCTTTGAGTGCTGGCCTGAACTTCCATTGTTTAACTGCATTTAGTGCAGATTTGTTTAAGCCAAATTCACTTTTTACCCCTTTAAGAACGATAGCTTTAATAACATCGCCATTTTCAGAAATTAAAGCGTTTATTAAAACTGTTCCTTCCAGGCCAATATCTAGAGCTGCTGAGGGATATTCAGGTTGGACTTGTCTAATAATCCGGGGAGGAAAATCTACCATTTGGAGGGGGACTAAATCTCCTAATTTGATTCCTAGAGCGGGTGCTTTTTTTGGAGGAGAAGATTGTTCAGGTTCTTTTTTTTCAACAAGAAAGTATCGCTCAAAAAAGGAGCTGTTCACTTTTTTAGGCTGTTTAAGCTGTTCATTGAATAAATCTGTTTCCTTTTTGGCTTGAGAAAGTTGTTGAAGTTCAAGTTCAGGTGGGGCAGCTTCTAAGTAAGGTTCGGTATATTCTGAGGGAAGGTTAATGGCTGAGGACTCTTGGCTGGAGGGAGTCTTTTCAGAAGTTGAAATAGGTTCAGTGGGAGATTGTTCTTCAGTTTTCATTTTTTCTGGTAGGGTAGGAGGACTTTCTCCTGGCTGTTGAGAAGGAGATTGAGCTGAGGTCAGGGGAAGGGATAATTCAGATGAGGCTGTATCTTTTTCTTGCTTAAGCAATTTTTCCAGTGAATTTCTCTCAGGCGGCAGTTGTCCTAATTGCTGCTCTGTTTCTGGTTTTTTAACCACTACTGTTTGAGCTGGGGTGGAGTTTATTTTGTGAGGCTTAAAAATATAGAAAGCACTGCTTCCGGCAATTATAATTAAGGCTATTAAAGGCAGCAAGATTTTCAGGGCTGGAATTTTTAATTTCTTCGAAGATAGCTTAAAATATGGGAAAAGGAGTTTAAATGGCTTTTTGGTCGGTTGAGTGTATTCAGATAGGGGGCCGTTTTCTGGGAGTTTAATGTCTTTAACTTCCTGAACTGCTGGAGGTTTAGGTTTTTCCTCCTCAGTCCGGAGAGACGGTCTGTTTTTATCCAGATTTAGCCCGAATTCGGATAGGGTTTCTTGGAGGAGGTCATCTATTTCGGGGTCAATATCAGTTTTTTTTTCTTTACTAGAGGATTCGGGTTCAGATGAACTAAAATCATCCAGCAATTGTTCAATATTGTGTTCCTTGCTCATTTTAATTTAGTTCTGTATATTTTATTTCATGTGGGTTTTGAGGGGTCAATCACCTTTAGGGGTGATTTAGGCGATGATTTTTCAAAGTCAACTTAAGCTCCTTTGTTTGTATTTTGGATCCTGCTACTTACCAACCCCTTGAGGAATATGATTTCCTTGAGCTTTTAGAGACAGCTTTGGCCGAAATGCTCCTGCTCCTGATGATCTCACCTATCAAACAGTTATAGCAAGCGGCTATGTTGATGCCTGGAACAGAAACCGGGTTAGTCCTCAGACTTTAGGCTATACCAATCCCCATGATTATGATCTCCGCAATACCGAGATCAAGCTGAACCAGAGAATTGATCTGATTCTGGTCAGGAAACAATTAGAGAGACCTAATCCCCAAAACATTGGTCCGGTATGTGCTTACGTCCTAGGGGATGAACTGGAAGATATGATTAGAAATCCCGAAGACGGAACTATGATGTGGCCTTCAGATCATGCTGGCGTTATAGCTCTGCTGCGCATTCCTTACACTAGTAAATAGTGGTAATCTTTTCTAATTCCCATTTTTAACAGTTGAGAATAAATTGTGGCTGTAACTCCCTTTAAAATCAACACTTTTTCCTAGAAATATTCAAGTAGAATGTGCATTCAGGTATCTTAGGGATATTCTGGAGACTCGGCCTGTCTACCATCATAGAGCCGAGAATACGAAAGGACATATTTTTTGCAGCTATTTGGCACTTCTTTTGGTGATAGAACTGAGGAGGCGATTGAAGGAGAAAGGAGAAATTGCTTCCTGGGATGAGATTATTCGGGATTTACGTTCGCTGCAAGCAATAAAGATAAAAAAAGCCTTTCTTTTTCATTTAAAGCTGTACAAGCTAGAGCAAATTGAGGATCTGCGGCTATGACCTTTTGAATAATCGAGACTTTTGTTTAAGGCTGTTTTGGTCATTCTATTCTATTTAAAATAGCAACCTTTCGAATAAAATTATATTATTTATGAAGAGTCAAAAGAATTTGGCTTAAGATGGGGTGAGCGAGGGGTCTCGAACCCCCAACCTCTGGATCCACAGTCCAGTGCTCTAACCAGTTGAGCTACGCTCACCATCGAAAGGGGATTAAAATTTTCTCATCAATCAAAAGAGATGTCAATATTTCAGATTATTTTGTAAGAATCTTTTTTTCTTGTCGACACATAGGGTTTCATTTTTGGTCAGGCAGGATACATCGCCATCACCCAGGCTTTCCCCGGCTAGAGCGTTAATTTATTTCTGCAAGGTCTGCTGGGCCCGGAGCAGACCGTCAACTATACGGGCCATTCGGAGAAGGGTCCCTACAGGGCCAAACAACGGACCATTATTTTCTGAAGAGGCCAACAATCAGGAAAAGGAAACAGAAAGAATTGACAAGGAATAGGTATTTGAGGAGGATGGGAAGGCCGACTAGAGGAATTAAAAAAGAAGAGGCAGCCAGAGCCCCTAAAAAGGAACCGAGGAGGTCTAAACCATAACCAAGACCATAATTCTTTTTCTGCTCAAGAAAAAGATGGTTAGAAACTATGAAAAGATCACCTCCCAGGAAACCGATAATCCCCAGAGACAAGAAAAAGATAAATTCAGGCGGATGTAATCCCAGCAAAAGGTAAAAAGTCAAAAGCAAAAGGATAAAGCCCAGCTGGATAAGAAGAAGCCGGGGAAAAATAATTTTTTGGCGCCTTGTTCCCCAGAAAGCTCCAGCCGAAAGCCCGATCATAAAGGAGGCCAGCAACAGAGCTATCCTTTGATAAAGATAGCCGAACATTGTTTGAAAAGAAATAATAACAATTAGTTCAAAGACGATGGTAGTAAAACCCATTACAGCCAGAGGTGTCAGAAGAAATTGGGATTTTTTTGGCCTCAGCCATAAAACAACGAGACAAATTAGAAACAGAGCCAAAGGAAAATCTAAAAGCCAGAAGTTAGGTACTTTAGCTAAAAAAGAAAAAATATTTCTTTCTAAGCCTTTAAAATGGCTGCTCCAAAGGACCGAATTATAGAAATAACTAATAGGAACAAAATCTAAATTAAGCCTCTTATTGCCCTCAGTTAGAGCCTGGTTAAGCATCTCTATCCTTAAAGGGCTGAGGCGCGAACTAAGGAGAAAAGGACTGACATAAGTTGTTTTTAAATTTAAGGCTTTGATTTTTTGGGCCAGCAGCTTAAAATCAATGGATATTGGCTGAGAAGAAGCTAAAAAAATGTTTGTATTACCGGGAACAACTTTAACCTTGGGAAATACCTTACCCAGACTATAGTAGAGAGAGGATAGAAAATTTTGAAGCTCCAGGCTTATATAATTTTCAGCCGAGGGAACCCTGAAAGAGAACACCCCTCCTGGATTTAGCCGTTCTTTAACTTTAAGAAAGAACTCCTGAGTATAAAAGCGATTGAGCTGGGCTGTAGCTGGTTCAGATAGATTGAGGATGATAATGTCATATTTTTTAGATGATTTATTGAGATAAGCGCGGCCATCCTGATAATAGATATGGACCCGACTGTTTTTAAGTACTATTTGTTCTGCTGGGGGCAGGTATTGAAGCGAGAGGCGAATTATTTCCGGGTCAATCTCGACATAATCCACTTTTACTTTAGGATATTTAAGGATTTCATTTAAGCAGCCGCCAGCCCCACCACCCACCAGAAGGAGTGACTTAGCCAAAGGTTTCTGGAGTAAGGCAAAATGAACTGCTTCTTCGGCTGTAGCTAAGTCAGGATAAGAATAAACCGGGAGTGAATTATTATAGAGAGAAATTTGTTCCTCAGTTTTAATTACTTGAAGCTTGCCATATGGAGTATCTTTACTTCTAATAAGGTTGAAGGGCTTCCAGTAAATTTTCTGGCTGGGAAAGTCAAAAAGAGCAAAAAGGATTAGCCATAATAAAATGAAGCCAACGACAATAAAGTATTTTTTGCCTCCAAAGGTTAAAAAAATGACCAGAACAGTTAAACTGGCAATAAGAGCTGATGCCTGCCAGTTAGAAAAAAAAGGAATAAGGAAGAAATAAACAATTAAACCGGCAACTGAGGAGCCGATTGATTCCAGAAGGTAAACTCGGGTCAGATTCCCTTGCTGATAGATAGTATTAAAAACAAAAAGCATGCCCAGAGGGGTGCTTATCAGAAAAGTTGTAGCCAAAGAGAAAATCAAAATGGTAATTATGCCGGTTATTTCTCCAGGTAGAAGTTTAAGAATAAGACGGGAGAACCTGAGCCCGATCAAACTGAGTGGGAAAAAAAGGGCTAGAACATAATACATCAAGGGCAGTTTTGCAGGATTGAACTTAAATTTGGAGGCTGAAATACTGCCTATTCCTCCCCATAAAAGCCAACAGGCCAGCAGCAGGCCAAAAGTGATTTCATTGCCGTAGAAGTGAACAGAAAATTCTCGGAGCAGAAAAATTTGAAAGGAGAGAGCCAGAAAACCGAGCAAAAAAGGCGGAAAAAAACTTATCAACTCCAGATTCCTGGGATTGAATGGCCGCAGAAACGGCAGTGGCCGCTCTTTAGGTTAATTGCTTCTATCTGGTAGCCGGTGCGTTTGATCACTGTTTTGTGACATTGAGGACAGTAGGTGCTTTCAGCTTTATGGCCGGGGACATTGCCAATGTAGACATAATGGAGACCTTCATTAAGGGCTATCTTCCATGATCTTTCCAGAGTGGAAATGGGGGTAGGTGGCAGGTTCTTTATTAAATACATAGGATAGAAGCGAGAAAAGTGAAGGGGAACATCAGGTCCAACTTCTTTCATAATCCAGCGGCACATCTTCTGGATTTCCTGAGGACTGTCATTCAGGGTAGGAATAACTAAATAAACAATTTCTAGCCAGGCAGAGCTCTGATGGACTATTTTGATAGCCTCCAAAACAGGCTTGAGTTCTCCATTGACATATTTGGTATAAAAATCTTGGGAGAAGCCCTTTAAGTCTATTTTTATGGCTTCGACCACTTTGGTTAGCTCCTGGAGCGGCTCAGGATTGACGTAACCGCCACTGATAACTACGCTTTTAACACCTTGGCTGCGGCCTTTAACAGCCGTATCGTATACATATTCATAAAAGACAACAGGCTCAGTATAGGTATAAGCAATAGTCGGACAGCCGTTTGTCATGGCTGATTTTACTACCTGGGAGGGCGGAAAGTCGTAATGACGCACCTGTTCTGGGCGGACCTGAGAAATTTCCCAATTCTGACAGAATTTACAGTTAACATTACAACCCGCGGCAGCAATGGAAAGAGCATTAGTTCCGGGCAGAAAATGGAAAAGTGGCTTTTTTTCAATAGGGTCAATATGGATAGCACAGGCCTTGCCATAAACAAGAGTATAATAAGTACCGCCTTGGTTTTCTCTATCGCCGCAGTAGCCTCTTTCTTTATCTCCTAATTTGCATTGACGAGGACAGAGAGTACACTCTATCTCCCGCTCAGGAAGCTTTTTATAGTAGCGGGCTTCAACCCTGGATAGATTAGCAGTGCTGCTGAAAGCATAAAGTTCTGTTAAGAGAGGTCTAAGGCCTGAGCTGGACGCCAAGCCGATAGCTCCTGTAGTTTTAAAAAATTTTCGCCTGTTCATTCTTTTTCCATTTAGCGACGCGCTGAGGACAGCGGGCCCTACAGATATGGTTCTTGCTTTTTACTTTAAACCTTTAACTTTCAACTTTTCACTCCTCATTTCTTACTGTTCACTTTTTATGCCTCTTCTTCTATTATGTCAATTTCATTGAGATTGGCTTTGCCTAGGCCCATTTTCTCAGCGGTTTTTAAATAAGTAGGCTCTCTTTGTTCTTCTTTGAGTGAGGGAAGGCCGTCTTGGGCTCTGAGCTTTTCTATTATCTGCCAGCCAACAAAATCAGCGGCTACAGCATCAAGACTGAAGATGAGGGCTTCATATTTAGCGGCCCAGCGGGAGTGAAAAGATGGGCCCCGATGATATTGAACAATAAGAGCATCCAGGATAGATAACCTATGTTTTTTCTTTATTGGCTTTGTCTCAAATAATTCAGCCACATAAGGATTACAATTAGAAATGTGGTATTTATTGGGATTGTGGATGGCCCCAAAATAATTTTTCATCCCGGCTGTCAAACCAGCCAAGCCGTGGTCCTTTAAAACAGCCAGGCTGATAGAAGCTGTAATTATTTGCTCCTGAATAGAGGAGAAAAGGCTGCCAATGTTGAGATGAGAAACCAGTTGAGATTCATAGCCCACACCGTTGGTATCAGTGCCAAAGACTCTAAAGTCATTGTGGTTGATATTGAGGCGGTATCCAGCTTCTTTTAGCTCTCGGTTGGTTCTATCCCAGATGATGATGTTTTTTTTCTGAAGACCGCAGTCAACCAGGAAGTTAGCCAAGGAAAAGCTAGTCTCAGGCCGCGAAGAAAGTTTACGGCCGGCAATAGTATTGATTTTTATGCCCACTTTATCATTTCTTTTAAAAAGAGAGAGAAGGCCTTCTTTGGCGTGGGTGGTTCCGAATAGAGTTTTGATTCCTTTTTCATATATAGCCGCAATTCGTCTTTGGTTTAAATGTCCCCCCTCTTGAACAGCACCTTTTCCTTTGACAACAACTACTTTAGACATAACTCTTTATTTAAGAGTACTCTGCTTGTTCAGAGTTGTCAACCTGCGGGGTCAGACCTTCATAAGTTTCATAACTTTAGTTTTTATTTAAATAATCCTAAGGCTCCTCTGAAAACATAGGGTACCAAAGATAGCAGTTTACCATCTTCCTTAAGATCTTATCTCACCAGATAGTTGGCCTCTATGATAATTTATGAAACTTATGAAGGTCTGACCCCAAAGATGTTGTAAAAACAGATGGTTGTGGCTATAGTAGAAAAAGGCGTTTTATTTATAGGAATAAACAAGGAGAAGAAGAAATGCCAAATAAAGCTACAAAAAATATGGTGCTGATTTTATTATTATTTTTTTGCTGTTCACCATGGGTAATAAATGGCTACAGCTTTCAAAAAAAACCTCAAACCTCTCTCAGCGCTCTCCTGCCTCAACTTGAATCCTGGCTGTTTTCTGAATCTCCCAAGGTGTATTACCCTGAAAACCTTTACCAATACATAGATGGGGCTGCTGAAATCTACCTTAGTTATGATTTCCAGCAATTGGCTGTAGGTCAGTATAAAAAGAAAGATTCACCAGCCTCTGTCTCGGTTGAAATCTATGATATGCGAAGCCTCGAGAACGCTTTTGGTATCTACAGTGCTGAAAGATTCCCTGAGGCTAAATTTATAGCTATTGGCAGCCAGGGTTATGAGGAGGAAGGCAGCTTGAATTTTATGGTCGGCCGCTACTATATTAAACTTCTATGTTTTGATTGCGGTCAGGAAGATAAATCTATCTTATCCCTTTTTGCTCAAAGTATAGTCCATAAAGTCAAAGAGCCCCAACAACTGCCCCCAATTCTCAAGGTTTTTCCAAGGCAAGGGCTCATAGCTAATAGTGAAAAATTTATTCTTCATAATTTTTTTGGCTACCAATTCCTTCATCATGGCTATACAGCCAGTTATAAAGTGGATGGCCTCGAGTTTGAATGTTTTGTGGCCGTGGCCAAAAGTGAAGATGAGGCTCAAACAATGCTCACCAGCTTTTTAAAGGCTAAGGAGAGTGAAAAAATATCTCCTCTCCAGCCTGGTTACCATCTTCAAGACCGCTATTATGGCCATCTATATTTGGTCAGAGAAGGCAATTATCTTGCAGGAGTATCGAAGATTAAAAATGGATCCGAAGAAATAGGCAAGAAATATCTTAACCTTTTAGTTCAAGCCTTGAAATCTTACAAAAAATATTTATAAACTTAATTTTTGAATACTCCCCATAATTTAACCGCTCTTCCTTTACGTTCGTTTTACGGCTTATTTTTTAGAAACTCTTTTAATCTCTGAAATTCATCCTCTAAAAGAGATAAAGTCTGGCGGGCCATGGCTATGTTTTTTTCACGGCCAGACTTTTCCATCTGGAAACAAGCTTCTTGAAGGTAAGTTAGGCTCAAATTAGCCGAAGAACCCTTAAGGGTGTGGCCGAGTTTTTGAATAGCCTCGAAATTTTGCTGCTTAATAGCCTCTTTTAGCTCTTCGAATTTTTCGGAGAAATCTTGAGTATAAAGATTCAATAATTCCTGGAGGAAAGATTCATCACCCCCGATTCTTTCTAAGACAGAAGAGAGGTCAATGGGACTTTTATTACCCTGGCTATCTGCTGTCATTGGATATCCTTTAATGCTAAATATAGCAAAATTACTCATTTCTGCCAATAACCACACTATTTCGGCCTTTATTTTTGGCCATATAAAGAGCCTTGTCGCTGGTTTTAATCATAGCTTCAACACTCGGTTTGGCTAAAATTTCAGAAGAAGTCCCACCCAGACTTAAAGAAACTTCTATCAAGCCAGCTTCGGTTTTAACCTTTTGACTGCTGACTGCCTGTCTTAATCTTTCAGCAATTGATTTTACAGTTTTCAAGCTGCAGTTGGGAAGGACTACCAAAAGTTCGTCACCACCGTAACGGCCAATTTTATCATAACCCCGGACTCTTCTTTTTAAGAGAGAGGTAACAGCCGTTAAGACTTCATCTCCCACATAATGGCCGTAAGTATCATTGATTTCTTTAAAGCGGTCAACATCAATCATCAGCACGCCCAGCGGTCTATGCTCTCTCTGACTGCGCTTGATTTCATCTGCCAGGAGACTAATAATTGTCCGTCGGTTCCAGAGATGAGTCAAACTGTCTTTGCTGGCCAGTTCTTCCAATTGCTTCTGAGATTGAATGAGCCGGTTTTCTAAATCGATAATTCTTTTCCCGGTTTCCAAACGAGCTTTTAGCTCCAAATGGTGAAAAGGTTTAACGATATAATCATCGGCCCCAGAGCTTAACCCCTTGACTGTATCTTCATGGCGGTCTCTTGAGGTAAGGAGGATTATATAAAGATACTTTTCTTTTTTCTCTTCTCTTATTTTCCGGCATAATTCCAACCCATTCATTTTGGGCATCATCCAGTCGAAAATTGCCAGCCTGATAGAATTATCCTTGACAGCTCGCCAGGCCTCTGCTCCATCTCTGGTGGTAATAACTTTGTATCCCCAATTTTTTATATTATTTTCCAGGATTTTAGCTGTTACAGGATCATCCTCAGCGATTAAAATTTTAAGGGCAGGCATCATTACCTCTTTGAATATTCATATTCTTTATAGGCTGGTTCTTGAGAATGAGATTGTTTTGCTTTGGTTACCACTTGCTCAATCATATTTAACAGCCGATCAGCTTTTAGGGGCTTAGAGATGTAGTCATCCATTCCAGCCTGAAGGCACTTTTCGCGGTCGCTATCCATGGCGTGAGCAGTCATGGCAATAATAGGGATATGGCTGCCGCTGTCTTTTTCTTTCTGGCGAATAGCGGCCGTGGCTTCGAAGCCGTTCATAACTGGCATCTGAACGTCCATCAAGATAACATCAAAGATTCCTTTTTCCAAAGCCGCCAGGGCTTCCTGACCATTGTTAACACCGGTTACCAGATGGCCCTGCTTTTCCAGAATATAAAAAGCCAGCTTCTGGTTGACTATATTATCCTCAGCTACCAAGATGCGATAGCCCTTACCGGAAACCGATTCAACGCTTGGCTTGGGAGACGGAGCGGGCTTTTCTTCTCTAAAACTTAGGCCAAGTACTTTGGCCAGAACTTTATATAGATTTTGTGGCTTTACTGGCTTGGGCAGGAAATTAGAAATGCCCAATTTCTGCCACGGCTTAGCGTCTTCTTGATTATTATTTGTAGAGAGCATTATGACAGTTGATTTAGCCAGGCCGCGATTGTCTCTCAGGTAATCTTGAATGATGAAGCTCTCCATGTCGGGTAGATAAGCATCAACTAAAACCATCGAGAAAGGAGTGCCTGAATTCTTAGCTCTTTCTAATAAGGAAATGGCCAGTTGTGCATTTTCAGCTTCAACTGGTTTTAGGTTCCAGCGAATAAGGAGGCTGTTAAGAATATGCCTGTTGCTTGAATTATCATCGACCACAAGGACAGACAAATCTTTAAATTTTTCAAGACCAGATAGAACTAATTTTTGCTTTCCTTCCTTCTCTAATTCAAGACTCAGGCTTACATAGAATTTACTGCCCTTTCCTTCTTCACTCTCAACCCACACGCGTCCGCCCATAGCTTCGGCCAGTTGAGAGACAATGGCCAAGCCTAAGCCGGTGCCTCCATATTTTCTGGTCATGGAGCCATCAGCTTGAGCAAAAACGTCAAAAATTATTTTTTGTTTAGAAGCTGGAATACCAATGCCTGTATCTGAAACTATAAAGCACAATTTGACTTCACCCTCACTTCTGGCTTCTTCTTTAACTTGAAGTAATACCTCTCCTTTTTCAGTGAACTTAATGGCATTACTTAGAAGATTGCTAAGAATCTGCCGCAGACGCCCCGGGTCTCCAATTACATTATAGTTAAGATTAGGCGGAATCTCGCAGAGAAGTTCCAGCTTTTTTTTATGAGCCTGGACGGAAAAAGTAGAGACTGTCTCATAGAGAAAATCTTGTAAATTAAAAGTTATGGTTTCAAGTTCCAGTTTTCTAGCTTCAACTTTAGAAAAGTCAAGAATATCATTGATTAAAGACATCAGTCCTTCAGCCGATGATTTTATGCCTGTAATATACTCCCGCTGCTGAGAGTTAAGTTCAGTATCAAGAGCCAGCTCAGCCATGCCGATAATGCCATTCATCGGTGTTCTTATTTCATGGCTAATGTTAGCCAGGAATTCGCTTTTAGCCTGATCTGCGCTCTGAGCTTTTTTCTGAGCTTTAACCAGTTCGGTAACATCGATTAAGTTAAAAATAATGCCATCATATTGTCCCCGGTGGTAAATCGGCTGAAGGCGGAAAATAGCCTCTATATTGGCCAATGGCCTTTGGATAGAAACTGCTTTAGAATGAGGCTGGCGCTTAAAGTTAGCAATATGTTTTTTTATTTTTGCAGATGCTTCTCCAGAGTGGAAATCCCAGATTTTTTTACCTATTATATCTGAGCGCTGCTCATTTACCAATTTCAAAAAATAATCATTAACTTCAATTATCTGCTCTTCTTTATCGGCAAAAACGACGCCTTCTTCCATACCTGAAATCATGGCTGACAGCTTGGCCGTTTCTCTCTGGAGGGCTTCCTGAGCCTGTTTTTGTTCAGTAATATCATCACCAGAAGCAAGAGTGCCGACAATTTTTCCATCCTTGTTTTTTAAAACTGAATTGTGCCAGGCAATAATTCTTTCTTGGCCATTTTTAGTTAAAACGCGATTTTCATAGAATTCGACCGCTTCAACTTTACCTGCTATTAATCTGTTAAAGACCTCTTTTACCTCCGTTTTTATACGTTCAGGCAGGAAATTGTCGAACCAGTTTTTACCAATAATTTCTGACTGGGGATAGCCAAGTATTTGACATCCCTTTTTATTGATAAGGGTCACTTCCCCCTGGGCGTTGAGGGCCACAAACATAACCCCGGCAATATCAAGGTATTTTTCAGCTCTTTCCTTCTCGGCCCTTAGCGTTTCTTGAGTTTTTTTCTGTTTGGAAATATCACGGTAGATACCATAGACGGCTACCAGTTGACCATCAACCATAATGGGTGAGGCCAGGACAGAAACATAGATTAGAGTTCCGTCTTTACGCTGACGAACTGCCTCAAAAGATAGCTTTTGACCGTTGGCAACTTTTTTAGTAATGGAGAAAGCGCTATCCTGAGCTTCTTTAGGAGCTACCAGCTTATCTACAGGCATACCTACGATTTCTTCAGCCTTATAGCCAAACAGTTTTAAGAATTCAGAGTTTGCCCGCAGCACCCGGCCCTCGTTGTCAGCCATAACAATTGCTTCTTGGGCGCTTTCAAAGAGTTGATCGAGATAAGCTTTTTCTAAGCGTAATTTTTCGTTGGTTGACTGCAGTTCCTGGTTTAAAGCTTCCAGTTCTTCGTTTGAAGCTCTTAGCTCTTCGGTGGTGGCTTCCAGTTCTTCGTTGAGTGTTTTTAGCGCTTCTGATGCCTGAAGTTTCTCATTCATGGCCAGCATTTCTTTATGCTTCTGGAGAAGATTTTGGCGAGCTAAATCAATGTCAGTGTAGAGTTTTTTTAAAGATTGGACGTCTTCATCCAGAATTTTGAAGAGTTCTTCAAAAGATTTCGAGCTTTTGCTTTTTTTAAAGGCCATTTTAAATTCTCTTTAACCCGACATCTTTTTAGCAGCAAATTTAGAGATTATTAATTTCCCGGCGCCGATATATGTGATCTTTTGTCAGATAATGGAGAAAAAGCCTGTCGTCTTTAGGCGTTTCAGCTGTTCCCAAGACCAAAAGTCCGTCCTTTTTAAGTGAAGAATGCAACTTTTTAAGCATTTTTTCCTGGAGTTGGGGCTCAAAAAAGATAAACAGATTTCGGCATAGAATAAGATGAAATTTACCCGGTGGTTTTCCTTTTATAAGATCATGCTGTCTGAATTTAACTAATTTTTTCACTTTATCTTTTAGCTGATAATTACCGTTAGTTGGCTGAAAATAGCGATGGAGATAATCTTGAGAAACGTTTTTCACTTCTGATTGGCTATAAATACCTTGTTTAGCTTTAGTTAAAATGGTTTTATTCAAGTCTGTAGCCAAAATTGAAATTTGAAATTCTTGAAGATGGCTGTTTAATAATTCCCAAGAAATCATAGCCAGCGAATAGGGCTCCTGGCCTTTAGCACAACCTATTGACCAGATGCGAATTCTTTTCTGCTTTTTAGCTTTGATGGTAGCTAGGAGCTCAGGCAATATTTTTCTTTTTAATGTCTGAAAGATGTGCTTATCTCTAAAAAAATCGCTGATATTGATGGTTAAGGTTTCCAGAAATCTCAAATATTCTGAAGCATCTTTTTTCAGGTATTCTAAATAATTTTTATATGTTTTTGAGTTAGTGGCTTTGAGTCTAATATTAAGCCGCCTTTCCAGAGTGGATTTCCGGTAGAATCGAGCATCAAAATCTGTTTTACTTTCTATTTCTCTTAAGACCTTCATCAATTGATTACCCATTTAAGCCATCTTCTTTCTCTATTTTGAGGCTGAAATTGCAATTTTTCTTTGATTATTCTTTTTGTTAACCGTAAGTGTTTCAGCCACTACCACTCGATTACGCCCCTGTCTTTTTGCTTTCAGCAGAGCTCTGTCACAAACTTTAATCAGGTCGTTAGCTGAGGAATAATTAGAAATATCTGAGGATGTGGCTCCTACACTTAAGGTTATAGCTAAGGGACCTTTTGAAGTTTCTATATTTTTCTGGCCGATACTGGCCAGGATGCGCTCGGCTATTTTTTTGACATGAGCCAGACAGCAGTTAGGAAGAACAACGACCATTTCATCACCGCCATAGCGGCCGATTTTATCGTACTTACGAATTGTTTTTTTTAGGCGGGAGCTGACTTCTACCAGAACTTCATCGCCGATGAAATGGCCATAGCTGTCATTAACTTTTTTGAAGTGGTCAATATCAACCATAATCAGTCCTGTTGATTGATCGTCGCGGCGGCCTCTTTCCAGTTCTTCTTTGAAAAATTCAAGGATACGCCTGCGGTTGAGGAGTTTAGTTAGATCGTCATAGCTGGCCAGTTTAATCCGGTTGTCTTCAAGAGTAATGATCCGCTCCCCATTCTGGAGCCTGACTTTAAGTTCATAGAAGCTGAAAGGCTTGGTCATGTAATCATCCGCACCGGCCGAGAGCCCGGTGATGACGTCGCCCTGGTGATCTCGGCCGGTAAGGAGAATAATATAGATGTATTTAGAGTTTTTCTCTTGAAAGTCCTGACGGATCTTTCGGCAGAGCTCCAGGCCATTCATTCCCGGCATCATCCAATCAATGATGGCCAGACGGACATTGTTATTCTTGATAAGCTGCCATGCCTGACGCCCATCTTTAGCCACCACCGTCTCATAACCCCAGTCTTGAATGCTTTTCTCCAAAGCTCGACAGGAAATTGCTTCGTCTTCAGCAATCAAAACTTTTAGAGGAGATGTTTCGGAGCTAGGTTTATTCAAATTTTTTGAGATTTTTACACCTATCCTTTTCATTAATATTTAATCCTGTGTTGATTTTATATAAGAGGTGAGATAGGTCAATCGCCTTTCTGGGTGAATATTGGGGTGATATTTCCTGACTAATAATCATCGGTATAGGGGAATAAATGGTGAAAAGATAGTAAGGAGTCAACAGTGAGAAGTGAAGGGGAGATGGTTTGAAGTAAAAGGTTTAAGGTTAAGGTGAAAAGGGAGAAGTGAAAAGAAGGCCGTCGGAAAGCGTAAATGGTAAAGCGTAAGATTTAGCAAGCTGCAGAGCCCGCTGTCCCCAGCGTGCCGCTAACCTTCAGGATTATATAGCGCCTGTTGACCTGCAGGAGCCGCATTCTCCAGTGAGCCGTTTATTATTCATATGGGGGACAGGTTAGAAAACCAGATCAATAAATGCTCAATTTTGCCCCTCAAAAATCGCTTTTAAGGCCAAAAATTAGGTTTTTATTTGATTTAATTTGTTTATAATTAACAATATAGCTCGGTCTGACCCCAATTTACCAAATAATTAACAATATAGCTCGGTCTGACCCCAATTTAAAATTTAAAACAAAAGCAATTTAACAATTTAAACAATTTAGCACCAAAGGGTATTGGTTTAAAGTTTAAAGTAGAAGGTTTAATGCGGGAAAGAATTGAAATGTGAAATTAAAATAGATTGTGATGATGGCTAAATTTAAGCTATAATGGTCAGCAAGAAGAGGAAATTATGCAGGCTAATCGTGTTGTTACCGGTTCGCTGGTGATAATTGTTATTTTCATAGGCGGCCTGGTGCTGAAATTGGCCAAACCTGTACTTTTCCCTTTTTTTCTGGCCATATTTCTCTCATTTGTTCTTTCGCCAGCTCTTGATTTTTTTACTAAAATCAAGATACCCAGAGCAGTCTCTATTGTCTTTATCATCATTGTTGCTTTCTTTGTTATCTACCTTTTAGGAGCCCTTTTTTATTCCAGCGGCAAAAATTTTGCTTCAGCTTTCCAGGAGAATTATGCTCAAAAGATAAATTCTATTCTCACTTCATTTCAGCAGAAATTCAATGTTCCACGCCTGGAACGGGCTCCACTCGACTGGCTAAGCCATCTGGATATGAGCAAAGTGGGCAGCTTTCTTCTTTCTTCGCTCGGTCCTTTTTTCTCTTTTATTTCCAACCTGTTTTTGATCTTTATCTTTCTGGTTTTCATCCTGGCTGGCCGGGGTAAAACTAAAGATAAAATCAAGGAATCTTTTGATGACTTTAGAGGCGAAAGAATTATTAATGTCATCCAGAATATTGATACCCAGATTCAGAAATACTTAGCCATCAAAACTATCGTCAGTCTTTTTACCGGCATTTTCGCTACCATTGTCTTGATGATTTTCGGAGTTGATTTTGCTATTATCTTTGGTTTTTTTACCTTTCTGCTCAATTATATTCCGACCATTGGTTCTATTATTGCTACAGCTCTTCCTTTAACTATCGCTGTTTTTCAGTTTAATACCCTTTGGCCGGCCTTCTGGCTGCTCATAATTCTGGGTTTTATTCAGATAGTTATGGGCAATTTTGTCGAACCGAGATTAATGGGCAGAGGGCTGGGCCTCAGTCCTTTAGTTGTCCTTTTTTCCCTCTTTTTCTGGGGATGGCTGTGGGGACTGCCGGGGATGATTCTGGCTGTGCCTATAGCCGCCGTCATCAAGATTGTCTGCAGTAATATTCCTTTGCTGGGATTTGTAGCCACCCTAATGAGCAAATAGCGGTTGACGGTCTGTAGGAACCGGTCTACGAGCGGTCCGCAATACAAATAAACAGCCCATTGAGGATAATGAGCCCTATTATTTACAGTTCACTAATGATTTTTTTCTGGGGGGTGAGGTCTTTGAGACGGTCAAACTGCTTGAAGAGCTGCTCAAGGTAGCGCCGCTGTTCGTAATCTCCTTTGGCCCATAATCTGACTGAGTAGATAATCCTCTCCAGGCATTTTATTTTTTCATCTTTTTGATAGGTATCAGTTTCCCCAGGAATAATTATCTTTTTTTCATACCTACAGTCTTCAAGGCTCTGGTAGACAGCCTCACCAGCTTCATTTTTGGGACCGGGCTTTTCTTCGGGTAGAATAAGAGCACTGGGGCCTTTCTCCACTTTTTTCTTAGCATATTCCAGGGCCAGAAGTGCATCTTTGTCATTAAATTCAGGTGACTTGGCCGCAAACTGGGCCAGAGGAGCCTCGATATGAAAGGCCAGCCAGGTCATTCTTTCGTCTTTGAAAATATCGTCCTCGGCTAATTCCTTTGCTGAAAAGGAAGTTTCTTTTCTGGCTAATATTCGCTTTTCTTGATAGGGTTTGTGCTGTTTGAGGTAGACACAGTTGGGCGGGCAGTGAATTTCCTTTTCCCTGAGCAAACCGCAGCATAGACTGCAGATATCCAATCCTAAGGCAGGACAGTGTCTTTTAGCTTTCCTCTTTTGACATCTTGCACACTTTGCCATTTTAGACTGCCATTAATAAAATAGGCTTACGGCCATAATAATAGATATTCGGGATGAAAAAGCAAGAATAATTTTAATAAGGGACAAGGGCAGTGAACTAATCTCTTAACCTTATCCCTAACAGGAATGATTTCTGAATTTACCATCTTTAAATTAGGCTTAGATTAGAAATGGCCCCTTATAATCATAAGTCTAAAAAAAATTATTCAGCAGGTCAGATGGAAAGCTCCAATCGTTTTTTTCTGAGAAGCCAGCTCATTGAATTTCTGGACAGCATTTTTGGTTTTATCAACAATAAGCTCAATTCCCTCAGCCTGAGCGTAGTCTTTTACTTCTTTGTCCACTCTCATTAAACCATAAGCACCGGTGCCCACCACCAATATCTCTGGCTTTTCTTCAAGTATTTCTTTTATGTCTTCCAGACAGAGCCTGTGACCGGACTTCCGCCACCAGGAAGAATCTATCCTGTCAGGGTAAATAATCAGATCCGATGAGTAGACTTGACCTTCAACCACCATCTTACCGAATTTATAAGAGTCTATCATCTTTTTTTCTTAAGCAGAAAGGTATCGGCTGTTAGGGCCTTTATTTTTTTCCCAAAGAGATTTTTAAGGGCTTTTTGGGCGGCTTTCTTTTCGGCTGCTTTTTTGGAGGTGCCTTTAGCTTTGGCCAGAGGCCCTTTTTCTGAGAAAACTTCGACATGAAATATTTTTTTATGGTCCGGTCCTTCAGTAGTTATGGTTTTATAAACTGGAGCTGCGAGGTTCTCCTTTTGAAAATATTCCTGAAGGGCCGATTTATAGTTATTAATAAAAAATTTATGGACATCGATCTTTTTAAAGAGAGATTTTAGATGTTTTATGACAAATTTTTTGGCCTCATTCAAACCCCCATCAACATAGATGGCGGCTACCAAAGCCTCAAAGGCCCCGGCTAAAATAGTCTTTTTTTTACGGCCGCCGCTTTTTTCTTCGCCTTTACCCAGAAGAATCATACGATCGAGCTTTATTTTCTGGGCAAAATAAGAAAGGGAGGAAGTACTGGCTGCGGCTGATTTAAGTTTAGATAACTCTCCCTCAGAAAGCTGAGGATAATTTGTCCAGAGAAAATCAGCAACGATCAGGCCCAGAACCGAATCGCCCAGAAACTCCATGACTTCATTGTCTGCTCCATAATTGGAGCAGTGCTCATAGGCATAAGAGGAGTGAGTTAAGGCTTGCTCCAGGGTTTCTTTATTTTTAAAACTGTAGCCTATCTTTTTTTCAAGGGAAGAAAAATCGAAAGCCATTTGACTTTACTCCTGGTAAGCAATTTTGCCACCGACTATGGTCATCACTGCCGCCCCTTTTAATTTCCAGCCATTAAATGGATTGTTACGGCTTTTTGATTTAAATTGAGAAACATCAACGACTACATCCTTGCGCAGATTGAGAAGGGTTAAATCGGCATCAGCACCTACGGCAATTTTACCTTTATTTTTAAGCCCCAGGATTATAGCTGGGTTGGTGGCTATCATTTGGATAAATCTTTCTAGGCTGATTATGTTTTTATGGACAAGCCTGTCTAAAAGCAAAGAAACTGCTGTTTCCAGGCCATTGATGCCGAAAGGAGCACGGTCAAATTCAACATTTTTCTCATCCTCGGCGTGAGGAGCATGATCTGTAGCCAAAACATCAATTAGGCCTTCCTTAACCGCTTGAAGGAGGGCTTCCACATCCTCCTGGCTGCGGAGGGGAGGGTTGACCTTGCAGTTAGTATCATAGGTTTTACAGGATTCATCGGTGAGGATAAGGTGGTGAGGGGTGACTTCGGCTGTAACTTGAACCTTTTTCCTCTTTACCTGACGGAGTAGCTCCAGAGCTCCTTTAACACTTAAGTGAGCCAGATGAAGACGGGCCTCAGCTTTTTCAGCCAGGATTAAATCCCTGGCTACAATGATTTCTTCAGCCACAGCCGGCATGCCTTTTAACCCAAGTAAATAGGAATAATAGCCCTCATTCATCACTCCTTTATAAGTCAAGCTTCTATCTTCACAGTGGTCAATAATGAGAGTGTTGAGGAGTTTCGAATATTCAAGAGCCCGCCGCATAAGATAACTGGTCTTAACTGGGTAACCGTCATCGGAAAAGGCCACAGCTCCAGCTTCTACCAGGTCAGCCATTTCGGTTAGCTCCTGGCCTTCTTCATTTTTGCTGACAGCAGCTATAGGAAAAACATTAACCGCCGCTTTTTTGCGGGCTTCAGAGATGATGAATTCAGTCAGGCCGCGGTTATCATTAACAGGCACCGTGTTAGGCATACAGGCAATAGAAGTAAAGCCGCCTCTGGCCGCAGCTTGAGAGCCACTTTGGATTGTCTCTTTATATTCTTGACCGGGCTGACGGAGATGGGTATGCATATCAATAAATCCAGGGGCGACCACCAGCCGCGAGGCATCTATGACCTTCTGGGCTTTGGCCTCAATCTTGGGCTTAATAACTGCGATTTTTCCCTTGTCGATAAGAATATCAAGGGTATCGTCAGTGCCAGTAGCTGGATCAACTACTCTTCCATTTTTAATCAAGAGATTCACGCTCTTTTCCTCCTAACAATATATAAAGAATAGCCATGCGGACGGCAATCCCATTTTCTACCTGTTTGAGAATAACTGAGCGGGCTGAATCGGCCATTTCAGCCGATATTTCGACTGTTCTGTTGATGGGTCCAGGATGCATAATGATGGCCTTTCTTTTAGCTTTGCGGTATCTTTTTCGAGTCAGGGAGTAGAGGTTTCTGTATTCCCTGATGGAGGGGAAGAAGTTTTTCTGCTGCCTTTCTAGCTGGAGTCTAAGCATCATGATGACATCGGCCTCTTCCACGGCCCGGTCAAAATTATAATCAAGCTCAACGCCAAATTTTTCAAACTCAGGAGGCAACAAGGAAGGAGGGCCGCAGGCGACAATTTTAGCTCCTAGCTTGCTCAGGCAGAAGATATTGGAGCGGGCTACGCGGGAGTGAAGAATGTCGCCGACAATTACGACCTTAAGCTCAGCAAAATCCTGTTTTTCCTGGCGAATGGTAAATGCATCAAGTAAAGCCTGAGTCGGATGCTCATGGGCACCATCTCCAGCATTAATGATATGGCTGTGGCAGAAAGTACTGATAAAATACGGAGCACCGGCAGCTTCATGCCTTATGACTAGAGCATCAGGGTTCATGGCTTCCAGGTTGAGAATAGTATCTTTAAGGTTTTCGCCTTTGACCACAGCGCTTGAATCACGGTTTAAATTGATAATATCAGCACTAAGCCTCTTGGCTGCCAGCTCAAAGGAGCTGCGGGTGCGGGTGCTGGGTTCGAAAAAAAGATTAATGATTGTTTTGCCCCGTAGAGTTGGCACCTTTTTTATTTCGCGAGTTGAAATTTCAGCCAGAGATTCAGCTGTATCCAGGATTGTGCTGATTTCGGCCAGGCTCAGCTCCTCAATTCCCAACAGGTGTTTATGGGTAAAAGTCATTTATTCTCCTCTTTAGACACAGGAGTGGTAGGTGGTTCTGAGATCAAAACTTCATCGACTTCGTCTATTTCCTTTAATTTAACCTCAACCAGTTCTCTTTTTGAAGTAGGCAGGAATTTGCCCACATAATCAGCCCGAATGGGGAGTTCCCTGTGGCCGCGGTCAATAAGAACCAGAAGCTGAATGGTTTTGGGGCGGCCCAGATCAATTAAACTGTCCATGGCTGCCCTGATAGTTCGTCCGGTAAAAAGAACATCGTCTACCAGGAGGACATCCCTTTTAGCCACCGGAAAGTTGATTTCAGTCTTCTGGACCATGTGCTGGGCCTCAAGCTCGGAAAAATCATCACGGTAGAGAGTGATATCCAGAACTCCAACCGGAATATCCACCCCTTCCATGGTTTTAATCAGTTTGGATATTCTTTTACCCAGGTAGATACCTCTGGTCCTAATGCCGATAATGACCAAGTTTTTAAGGTTGCGGTTTCGTTCGATGATTTCAGTGCTCATGCGCTGTAGAGTTCTTTTTATGTTGCGGGCATCCATTACTCTGGCTTTAATTTTCTTTTTCATAGGGGAAGGCTGACTCCTGTTTGATAAAGATTAAATATTTCCTGCACTGTTTTTAGAAAATGCAATATCAAGCCCAAAAAGTCAAGTGTGATTCGGGGTCAGACCTTCATAAGTTTCATAATTAAAAAAAAGATTTAAAATTTATTATTAACCTTGGCTCATCTTTTAAAATTATGAGACTTATGAAGGTCTGACCCCACTGATCAAATTAAACCTTCTACTTTAAACTTTAAACTATTTCTTCCTTACGCTTTACCGTTTTTCGAAATATTTCTCGGCGGTGGCAATATCTTTTTTTATTTGTTGGGCCAGGGCTTCAGGCGTGATAAATTTCATCTCGCTCCGTATTTTTTTGATGAAATAAATCTTTAATTTTTGCCCATAAAGGTCCTTATTGAAATTCATAATGTAGGATTCGATATTTAATTCTTCCTGGCCAAAAGTAGGACGGTGACCAATGTTAGTCAGAGCTGGTCTCTGCCGGCCATCAACCTCCACCTTTGAGACAAAAACGCCGGGCGGAACTATTTCATTCCGGGTGTTTATGTTAGCTGTCGGAAAACCGAGAATTTTCCCTCTGGATTTTCCTTTGATGACTTCTCCTTCTATTTCAAATCGCCTTCCTAGGAGAAGATTGGCCTGCTCAATATAGCCTTGCTGAAGGAGCTGGCGGATGAGGCTGCTGCTAACAATCATTCCCTCTTTTTTGAGTGATTTAAGAGTAAAGACTTGCAGGTTGAAACGGGGAGCCAGCTTATTTAGAAGAGAAATATTTCCCTCGCGGTTGCGGCCGAAATGAAAATTCTCGCCGACAGCTACCACCTTGGCCCGCATTAAATTAGCCACAATCTTGGAGACAAATTCTTGACCGCTAAGACCAGCAAATTTTTTATTGAAAGAAGCTACTACGGCCAGTTCAACTCCGTGTTTGGCAATCTCAGCCAACCTCTGGTCCAGAGTCTGAATCAGCTTTAATTTATCTTTGCCCAGGAAATTATCAGGATGCGGGTAGAATGTAAGGACTGCGGCCATGAGGCTCTGCTTAGAGGCTTCTTTTACCACCTGTTCCAGGATCTTTTGATGACCGAGATGGAGGCCATCAAAATTACCAATAGCCAGGGCAGTGGCCCTTGAGAGAGCCGGCAGGTTTTGGAAGCCGTTTACAATTTTCATCCTATTTCAGCTCAAAGCTTTCAGAGTTTAATAATCTTAGCCTTTTCCATGTAGCTTAATTTTAGCTGCTGCAGGCAAGAACTCAGAAATTTTTCCTCTTCTGGCTTTAAATTTCCCTTAGTTCTTTCTTTGAGCAGGTCAAGAAGGTCGATAAGACGCTTGGCCAGATCGAGATTTTTTTCTTCCTTATTGGATATAGGATCTTTGGTCAATCCTAATTTAATCAGAGCCTGGGTGTAAAAAGGCAGAACCAGAGAACTGAAGTCAAGAGGAGGGATGATTTCTGGCGGTACCTGGGCTTTTTTTTCTTGTTTGCTTTCTTTTTTCTTGTTTTTATTTTTTTCTGCCATTTTAGTCCCCTGAATTTTGTTAGATTAGGAAGAAAAATGTTTTATAAGTTTTTTGAATCAGTAAAAAATATTACAATATTCCTTGGATTTATTCAAGAAGAGGTATTTGATTTGAGGCATCTCTGCTTCTATGATAACCAATAATTAAAGATATTATTTATAACGATGTCGATTGCAGCCTATCCTCGGAGAAAATTTCCCCATCTAACGCTATGGACTTTGTCTAGGCAGCCATCGACTGTAAGTCAGGTCATTAGAGCTTGGTTCCTCCCAAGCATCATGGAAATAGAGAGGCTTTCTATTTGATTTCAATTGTCAATTATTAGGTATGTAAGGAGCTTAGCCATGGAAAATGCCAAGAAAGCAGGCAGGAGATTTGAGGAATTGGTCAAAATTCTGGATAGGCTCAGGGGCGATGACGGCTGCCCCTGGGATAAAGAACAGAATGAGCGGACAATTGCCAATTATTTTTTAGAAGAAGTTTACGAAGCAGTTGAAGCCCTTAATCAGGGAAATGCTCAGGCTCTGGCTGAAGAACTGGGCGATGTCCTGATGGAAGTTGTCTTTTTAGCCCATATTTTTAAAGAAAAGAAGAAATTTACTATTGCCGATGCCTTAGAAATCATAAATAAGAAAATGATCCGCCGTCATCCCCACGTTTTTGGGCGGCAGGTGATAGAAAGTTCAGATCAGGTTATTTATGAATGGCACCGTCAGAAGCAGGAAGAAAAGGAGAGAAGGTCTATTTTTGAGGACTGGATCAAAAGTGCCCCAGCATTGCTGGAATCCTTTCAGATTGGCCAGCGGGTTTCGGCCTATGGCTTTGATTGGGGTCAGGCCAAGGAAGCTTTAGCCAAAGTTAAGGAAGAAATAGCTGAACTGGAAGTGGCTATGGAAAAGGGGAATGAGGGCGAGATTTCAGAGGAAGTGGGCGACCTGTTGTTTTCCCTGGCCAATGTTTCCCGCCTGCTGGGCATGAATCCGGAGCTGACCCTCAAGCAGACCAATAGGAAATTCATCAAAAGATTTCAATACATAGAAAAGAAGCTGCGAGCAGAAGGCAAGGAGTTAGGCCAAGTCAGCCTGGCTGAAATGGATAAAATCTGGGACGAAGCCAAAGACCTATAATCTTGGGGTCAGACCTTCATAAGTTTCATAACTTTTGCTGAAACATACACATGAGGGGAACATAAAGCGTGATGAATCTAGTGGTTTTATTGGTCCTTAATAAATGTCGATTTGAGCCAATAAAGATTTAAGTTATGAAACTTATGAAGGTCTGACCCCACCGCATATTCAACTTTGAACTTTTCACTCCTCACTCTTTACTTTTCA
>CAZEQD010000006.1:60229-61940 GCA_964514305.1 uncultured Eubacteriales bacterium | reverse complement strand
ATTTGGGTTTCTAATTGTCATTGACAGACGCTAGGCATGTTGTTATGATTTTAAATCATTTTTAGTAGAAATTCCATGATAGAAAGGTACACTCTCCCTGGAATGGGAGCCATCTGGTCTGAAAAAAATAAGTACCAGAAATGGCTAGAAGTGGAGCTAGCAGTTTGTGAAGCTTGGCAAAAAAAGGGAGAAATACCAGAAGCTGCTTTAGAAAGAATTAAAAAAAAGGCCGCATTTTCTGTAGAAAGAATCGAGGAGATAGAAAAAGTAGTGAAACATGATGTCGTTGCCTTTCTTACTTCTATTGCTGAATACGTAGGCGATGACTCTCGCTTCGTCCATCTCGGCCTTACCTCTTATGATGTGGTCGATACTGCCTTCTCTCTTCTTATTAAAGAATCTTTAAACAAAATAAAAAAAGATCTTTTTTCCTTAAAAGAAATAATTAAAAAAGAAGCATTGCGTTATAAAAAAACAATTATGATTGGCAGAACTCATGGAGTTCATGCTGAACCGATAACTTTTGGGGTAAAATTGCTTGTCTGGTACGAAGAAATCAATCGCCATTTGCGGCGAATAAATCAGGCCATAGAAGTAATAAGCTACGGCCGGATTTCTGGAGCAGTAGGCACTTACATTCATCTCGATCCTCAGATTGAAACCTATGCTTTAGCCAAACTTGGTTTAAAACCAGCCAAAGTCTCCACTCAAGTTCTCCAGCGCGACCGCCACGCAGAAGTAATTTCAGTCTTGGCCTTAATAGCTTCGTCTCTAGAAAAATTTGCCCTCGAAATCCGCCACCTGCAAAGAACCGAAGTCCTCGAAGTAGAAGAGCCCTTCACTAAAGGCCAAAAAGGCTCATCAGCTATGCCCCATAAAAAAAATCCTGTCCGCTCAGAAAGAATTTCAGGCTTAGCTCGCTTAGCTAGGGCTAATCTTCAGGCTGCTTTAGAAAATATTCCTCTTTGGCACGAAAGAGATATATCACATTCCTCGGCTGAAAGGATAATTTTCCCCGATACTTTTATTCTTACCGACTTCATCTTAGCTGAATTAACCGATATTATAAAAAATTGGAAAATTTTTCCTGAAAACATGAGAAAAAATATAGACTTAACCCGAGGTCTTATTTTTTCTCAAAAATTAATGCTTACTTTAGCCAAAAAAGGATTATCGAGAGAAGATGCTTACAGTCTAGTTCAAAAAAACAGTCTTAAAGCTTGGAATCAACACCTTGACTTTAAAAAATTAGTTAAAGATGATCCCGAGATAAAGAAGATATTATCTCCTCAAGAAATTGAGGATTGTTTCTCGCTTAATCCTTACTTAGCTAAAATTGATTTTATCTTTGAAAGGGCTCTCCAGAATCAAAGCTAGAATTATCGTTTCTTTCAAGGAAACCGTCCTTGATCCCCAAGGACAAACAGTCAAAAACGCCCTTCATACTCTTGGTTACAGTTTTGTCAAAGATGTAAGGCAGGGTAAAGTATTTGAACTTGAACTGGAAGGAATCTCTAGAAAAGAAGCTGAAAAAATCATCCCAGAAATTTCAGACAAAGTCCTGTCTAATCCTATTATCGAAAAATTTACGTGGCAGATCTTGGAATAATAAAGGCAGGCTATGAAAGTCAGGAAAAATAAAAAACAATGAAATTTGGAGTTGTTGTTTTTCCTGGCTCTAACTGTGATTTCGATACCTTTTATGTCTTAA
>CAZEQD010000006.1:0-60129 GCA_964514305.1 uncultured Eubacteriales bacterium | reverse complement strand
GGAGTTGTTGTTTTTCCTGGCTCTAACTGTGATTTCGATACCTTTTATGTCTTAAATAGTGTCCTCCAGCAAAAAACAGTTTTTCTATGGCATAAAGAGCACAATTTGCAGAATGTTGATTGCGTTATTCTACCGGGAGGTTTTTCTTATGGTGACTATTTAAGATCAGGGGCTATTGCTAAGTTTTCTCCTCTCATGCAAGAAATAAAAATCTTTGCCTCCTATGGAGGACTTATCCTGGGCATCTGCAATGGATTTCAAATTCTTCTGGAGTTAGGACTCCTCCCTGGAGCCATGCTTATGAATAAAAACCTCAAATTTCTATGCCAGTTTGTTTTTATTAGACTGGAAAATAACCAAACACCTTTCACCAATAAAGGAAAGGTAGGGCAGGTTCTAAGAATCCCCATTGCTCACTATGAAGGTAATTACTTTGCTCCTGAGCAAAAAATTCAAGAATTGAAAAAAAACAATCAGATTATTTTCAGATACTCAGAAGCTTCAGGTAAAATAACCCCCGAAGCCAACGTTAATGGTTCTTTGGAAAACATTGCGGGCTTGGCTAATAAAGAAGGAAATATTTTAGGAATTATGCCTCATCCAGAAAGAGCTTCCGAAGCTATTTTGGGAAGTGAAGATGGGCGAATTATCTTCGAATCAATTATAAATTATTTAAACGAAAAGAAAAAAATTTAGACAAAAATGATTGATCCCAAACTTTTGCAAGAACATAATCTCACTCAAGATGAATATCAAAAAATCGTGGAACTCATCGGTCGCCCCCCAAATTTAACTGAATTAGGTATTTTCTCCTTAATGTGGTCAGAACACTGCAGCTATAAAAACTCTAAAATCTATCTTCAGAAAATGCCTACCTCTGGGAAAAATGTGATTCAGGGACCTGGCGAAAATGCTGGCATCATTGATATTGGCCAGGGACTAGCAGCTGTTTTTAAGATAGAATCACATAACCATCCATCTTTTATTGAGCCTTACCAAGGCGCGGCCACAGGAGTAGGCGGTATTCTCCGGGATATATTCACCATGGGCGCCAGGCCTCTTGCTTTGCTGGATTCCCTTCGTTTTGGTCCTCTTTCCCATCGCCAAAATAAAGCTATTATGGAAGGAGTGGTCTCTGGTATATCTGGCTATGGGAACTCAATCGGAGTTCCTACTGTAGGAGGAGAAGTCTATTTCAATCAATGCTATTCCAATAATCCGCTAGTAAATGTTTTCTGTTTGGGAATAACAAGTAAAGATAAAATTTTCTATGCAAAAGCAGAGGGCGTTGGCAATCCCGTTCTTTATGTAGGAGCCAAAACCGGTCGGGATGGTATTCACGGAGCAACTATGGCTTCAGCTGAATTTGGGGAAGACTTAGACCAGAAAAGGCCCAATGTTCAAGTTGGCGATCCATTCATAGAAAAGTTGCTGCTGGAAGCTTGTTTAGAAGTTATGTCAAAGAATCTCATTGTCGGTATTCAAGATATGGGAGCAGCTGGATTAACCTGTTCAGCTTCAGAAATGGCTGCTAAATCAGGTACGGGAATTGAAATCAACCTCGATCTTGTACCCCAGCGAGAAGCAGGCATGACACCTTATGAAATTATGCTTTCTGAATCCCAAGAAAGAATGCTAATTGTAGCTAAAAAAGACAAAGTAAAAGAAGTCCAATCTATTTTTGCCAAATGGGATTTAGAAGCCGTTAAAATCGGAGAAGTGACTGAAGGAGGAAATTTAAAAGTTAAAGCAGGCGGCCAAGTAGTAGTAGATCTCCCTGTAGAGGCTATTGTCAATCTCTGTCCGGTTTATAAAAGAAGAACCAAGATTCCTTCATACATAAAAAAGAAAGCCAAAATCGGACCGATACCCTTTCCTCAGGACTACAATCAGGCTTTTCTTCAACTTCTTTCATCACCAACTATAGCTGATAAGGAATGGGTTTATCGCCAGTACGACCATATGGTCCAAATCAACACTATTCTTCTCCCCGGAGCAGATGCTTCATTACTGAGAATAAAAAATAGCCGAAGAGCCATAGCTATCTCTTTAGATGGCAATTCCCTTTACACTTACCTTGATCCGCAAACGGGAGGAAATAGAATCCAAATTTCTCCTCTAAAACAAAAAGTTATCGATGTTTCGGTCAAAAAAGCTTATTTACAGTGGAAACAATCTATTCCCAAATATTTTAACCTTAAATAATCTTAAATAATATGAGAAAGGCCCCTGGCCTTTTGTCCGTGAGGAACTGCTGCTAAAGATTTTAGAACAAATATTTTTTGTTTGGAAAAAGAGTAATTCCAGATAGCCAAATAAAAACATTGAAAATTTCGTCCTGAATATTTAAACTGGCCCCATAAAGGAAATATATTTATATTTGAATAATTAACGGCCAATGAAGATATTAATAAAAAATTTCTTACTTATTATCGTTTTTCTATCTCTTACCAGTTTCTCTTATAGCCTTGAATTGAATTTAAAATTATCCGGTTCTCTTAATTACTTTAATCCAAACCATATAAATCTTAGCCTTCAAAGCCACGAACAATTAATTAGAAAATTAGCTGATTTTTACCCAGACTGGGCCTTTAAAGAAGGAGAAATCAAAGATTTTCATCTTGGAACTTATTTCGAAGGAGAAGTTCTTCTCTTTTTCTCTCCCCGTATCGCGGCTGGAATTAGTACTGGCTATTTATATGGCGATATGAGTGAGAAAAAAACTTCGATGTCCATCACCAGAAAATCGGATACATACATTTATATGGACCCAATAACTATAAATGCTTTTCCATTGAATATGGCAGCTTATTATTTTTTCCCAATCCGAAATAGACTAAAATTATTTGTGAAAGGGGGAGGAGGCCTTCTCTGGACCAAATTTGTAGAGAGGAAAGAAACAAAAATAATGCCAGCTAATAAATTTACTTTTCTTCTTCTCCAAAAGGCCACTTCCCTTGGAAAATCATTTTTTTCGAGCATAGGGTTAGTCTATGAAGCTGAAGAAAGTATCCACTTCTTTATAGAAGGCCAATTCAGGCGGGCTAAAATTAGCAATTTTCAAGGAGAATTAAAAAGTGGAGAAAAAGCCACTCTCTACTATTATGAAGAGTATAATACAGATTTGGATTTTTGGGAAAGCAAAAACCAGCTCTTTAAAGAAAAGCCTTCGGGGGAGACTTTTCGTGCTGTGGAAAAGACCGTAATTGACTTAAGCGGGATATCGCTCATCTTAGGATTTAGCTTTAAATTCTAAAATAAAGGACCATAAAATGACAGATCAATTTTTTAAAAGCCCTAAAAAAAGAGGGAAAATTGCCGTTTTTATTTCAGGGAGAGGTTCAAATTTTAGGGCAATCCATGACGCTATTTTAGCGGGAAAAATAAATGCTGAAATTGTTCTTGTTTTTAGCAACAAAAAAGATGCTCCAGGACTTAAAATAGCTCAAGAAAGAAAGCTTGACACTCTTTATCTCAATCCGAAAGATTTTCCAAGTCGGCAAGATTACGAACAAGCAATTATAAAGGAAGTAAAAAAAAGAAAGGTGGATTTGATCTGTTTGGCTGGCTATATGAAAATATTAAGTCCGTCTTTCTGCCATCATTTTAAAAATTCTATTATGAATATTCACCCGGCTCTACTGCCTGCTTTTCCAGGCCTTCATGTCCAAAAAAAGGCCTTGGAATGGGGAGTAAAATATTCAGGAGCCACTGTCCATTTTGTCACCGCTGATGTGGACATGGGACCCATCATTCTTCAGGCTGTAGTGCCTGTCCTCCAAGATGATACTGAAGAAAGCCTGAGTCAAAGGATACTAAAAGAAGAACATAAAATTTATCCGGAAGCGGTTAGACTCTATTTCGAAGGTAAGTTGGAAGTGATGGAAAGAAGGGTCTTCATCAGACAAAAATAAAAAGGAAAAAGATGAAAAAAATAGTGGAAAGTCAGTTAGAATATATAAAAAAAGGCTGTGTAGAAATTATTCAAGAAAAAGAGCTGGCTTCAAAATTAGAAAGGTCCCTAAAAACCAAAAAGCCTTTAACGGTCAAGGCTGGATTTGATCCCACCGCGCCTGATATTCATTTAGGACACACCGTCCTTCTCCGCAAAATGAAACATTTTCAAGATTTAGGGCATAAGGTTGTTTTTCTCATCGGCGATTTTACCGGACTGATCGGCGATCCTTCCGGAAGATCGGCCACCCGCCCCCCTATGACTAGAGAAGAAATTCGCCAGAACGCCGAAACCTACAAAAACCAGATTTTCAAAATTCTCGATCCCGCTAAGACTATTATTGACTTCAATTCCCGCTGGCTGGAAAAACTGACTAGTATTGATATCATAAATCTTAGCTCGAAATATACTGTGGCCAGAATTTTGGAAAGAGATGATTTTTCCAACCGTTTAAAAAAAGGACTGCCAATTTCTGTTCATGAAATTCTTTACCCTTTAATGCAGGCCTATGATTCAGTTGCTCTGAAAGCTGATGTTGAACTGGGTGGGACGGATCAGAAATTTAATCTATTAGTAGGACGTGAAATCCAGCGCGAATTTGGACAAGATCCTCAAGTTATAATTACCATGCCTCTCCTGGAAGGACTGGACGGAGTTGAAAAGATGAGTAAGTCGCTAAACAATTATGTAGCTATTACCGAAAAGCCCAGCCAAATTTACGGCAAAATAATGTCAATTTCAGACGAATTAATGTTCCGCTATTACGAATTACTGACTGATGAACCCCTCTCGCAAATCGAAAAATGGAAGGCATCTATAAAGGAAAATAAAATAAATCCTAAGGATTTAAAATCAAAATTAGCCCAGTCAATCGTGACTGACTTTTGGGGAAAAGAAGAAGCAGCCAAAGCTACAAGGGAATTCGAGCGAGTCTTTAAAGAGAAAAAGTATCCAACAGAAATGGAAGAAATCAGGATTAAAACTGCCAAAACTCCCCTTATCAATTTATTAATAAACTTCCATATTTTCTCCACTCGTGGTGAAGCTAAAAGAATGATTCGCCAAGGAGGTGTATATCTAAACGGAGAAAGAGTGAAAGATATAAGTCTGGTCTTAGATTTTCAAAAAAATAAAGAAGTTATCCTTAAAATTGGAAAAAGAAAATTTTACAAACTCAAATCTTCAAATATCGACTTCAACACCAAGCCCTAGTGTCTGGCTTTGACTAAGGACAAGCTCGGCTACAGCTACATCCTGAACAGCTATTCCCACCGATTTAAAAAAGGTTATTTCTTTATCTGATTGACGGCCGGGGAGTTTCCCAGCTGCTATCTGACCAATTTCTCCATATATGTCTCCTTTCCTTAATATTCCCTTTTCTATAGGAATAAGTAAATCCCCAGCTTCAGCCAAACAGGCCTGGAAAGAGTCCACGACCACTTTGGCCCGAACAACTGTCTCGGCTGGAATCTCCTGCATTTGCGGAGTATAAGAGCCAATACCATTGATATGGACCCCAGGCTTGAGAGAGACATCATCAAAAACAGGGCGGAAAGAAGTTGTAGCTGTGCAAATTATATCAGCTTCTTGGACAGCTTCAGACGGAGAGGTGACTATTTGAACTTCAATTTGGCTAGTTATGGTGCTTTTTCTTAATTCTTCAGCCAATTCTTCAGCTTTTTCTCTCTCTATATCGAAAATCCAAATTTTCCTGATAGGCCGAACTGAAAGGACAGCCTCTATTTGAGTCCTTGTTTGAGCTCCGGCTCCAAAAAAAGCGGCCACTCGAGCTTCCTTTCGAGCCAGAAGCTCGGTGGCCACACCAGAAGCAGCTCCGGTTCTGAGGGCTGTTAAATAAGAACCTTCGATAACAGCTAAAGGCTGGCCGCTTTCTGCGCTCAGAGCTATAACTGTAGCCAAAATAGTAGGCAATTTCTTCTCTTTGTTTTTAGGAAAAACTGAGACAATTTTGACTCCTAATGATTGGCTCTGGGCTAAATAAGCAGGCATAAACAGGGATACTGCCTCCTGCTCTTTGATGGCAATGTGACTCCTTAAAGGAACTATAGCTTGACCGGCTGAAAGTTGGATATAGGCTTCTTTAACGGCCTTAATAGCCTCAACCATTTTAACTGCTTTCTTGACTTCATTTCGCGAAATAATTCTTATCTTCATGGTTATATTACCCTCCTTTCCCCCTTTAATTCTTCTCGCTTAAAGCGCCCATAAGTAAAGGGAGAAAGATCAAATTCAGTTTTTCTTTTAAGAATAAACTCACTTAATATCTGTCCAACTGCCGGACCATGTTGAAAACCATGGCCAGAAAAACCAGCAGCACAGAAAAAGCCTTCAATTTCTGACAAGGCCCCTATAATTGGATTGCTATCAGGTGTAACAGCATAAAGACCAGCCCATCCTTTTAAAATCTCTGCCTTTTCTAAGATAGGAACCCGATGGATGGCCGCCGCTGTAACTTCCTCTAACCTAGACCAATCCAAATTAGTATTAAAACTTGGAGGCTCTTCTGGATCATTCTTGCCCATTAAGATTCCTGCTCCTTCTCTGCGAAAATAAAAAGAATTATCCATATCAATGACCAAAGGGATAGGCTCTGTTATATCCGGGAAAGCTTTAGTCACAAATACTTGCCTCCGATAAGGATTTATGGGTAAATCTAAACCAGCCATTTTGGCTACTTCCTTAGCCCAAGCTCCAGCAGAATTAACCACAATATGGGTATAAATAGCTCCTCTATTAGTTTGAATTTTTCTTATCCTCCCCTCTTTTATTTCTATTCCTACGGCTTCTGTCTTTTCTTCAAGGCTAACGCCTAGCTTTCTGGCTGCCTGGGCAAAGCCCATAGCAACCAAGTAGGGATCTGCATAGCCATCTCGTGGGCTTAAAGTGCCTCCTTTTAGATCAGAGACATAAAGATAAGGCCAGCGGTATTCAATTTCAGAAGGCTGACAAATCTCAACTTGAACGCCATAAGCTTTCTGTTGTTCAACTCCGGCTAAAAAATCTTTCCAGGTTTGATCTTGTTGAGCCAAAAATAAATAGCCAACTTGATGAAAACTAATATCCTGACCGAATTCCTCTTGGAAATTTTCAAAAACTTCTATTGACTTTTGAGAAAGTATTATATTGGCCGGATGAGAAAACTGCTGACGAATCCCTCCCACCGATAATCCGGTTGAAGCCTGAGCTAAAAGATCTCTTTCTACGAGGACTATATCTCGACAGCCAGCCCGAGCTAGATAATAGGCGGTAGACAATCCCATAATGCCCCCGCCAATTATGACCACCTCAGCCTTCTTCTTAAGTTTCTCCATTCCCTTCTTTTTTCGTCTTCTTTAAGACTAAGACTTTATTATTTCCTCCTCCATCCAAGCCAACTTTTTACCTTAATCATTCTCTTCGGCTGAACCCAACTCACTTCTACCTTATATGAGATTTAATAACGTTCGCTAATTTAGCAATTCCTTCTTCAATCTTATTTTGGTTTAAAAAACTAAAAGCTAGCCTAAGGTATGGAGTTTGGGGGGGCTTAACAAAAAAATCATTTCCACTTAATACCAAAACTCCTGAAGATTGAGACCAATTTACAACCTCTTCAATCCTCAAGTTAAAAGGAAGCTTTATCCAGATAAAAAAACCACCTTTGGGTTTGGTCCAGCTTATGGCTTCTGGCATATAAGTTTCAAGGCTTTTAAACATTATATCTCTTTTAAGTTTATAATGAGCCCGAATAAATTTCAGGTGAGGCTCAAGCCAGCCATGATTACAGAAGCAAGAGACGACATTAGCTATTAATGGGCTAGAACCACCACCCATTCGTTTTAAGCCGCTATCGATTAAAAGTTCAATAAATGTTGGGGGGGCAATTAACCATCCGAGCCTTAAACCAGGAGCAAGAATCTTGGAAAAACTACCCAATCTAAGTACCCTATTAGTTTTATCTAGAGCAAAAAAAGAAGGCGGAGGTTCATTTTCATAGGCAAGTTCCCTGTAGACATCATCCTCAACCAGATATAAATCCCAATCTTTAATAACTTCGAGCACAGCTTTTTTTCTGGCCAAAGAGATACTTATTCCACTGGGATTCTGAAAATTAGGAATTGTGTAAAGAAATCTGGCTGACTTTCTCTTTCTCTTGAGCCTCTCTAAGACTGCCTCTAGTTGTTCGACTATTATCCCTTCCTCATCAATATCGACTGAAAAAACATTCAAGCCGTGATCGCTGAAGAGCTTAAGGGTTTCATGGTAGGTAGGAGCCTCAACTATGATTGTATCTCCTTGGTTAGTAAATAAAGAGCAGATATGGTCAAGAGCCTGAGAAGCTCCTCCTGTTAACATAATTTGAGCCCTGGGAAGATCAACATTTTCTTTTTTCTTAAATCTCTTTCTAAGATAATCAAGCAAAGGTCCATAACCCTGTTCAGGACCATACTGTAAAGCCAAGGAAGCTTTATTCTTAAAAACCTGGTCAAAACAAGTTCGAAATTCCTCAAGGGGAAAAGTGGTAAGGTCAGAAAGGCCATAGATAAAGGATATAGTCCCTGGTGGCCCAGCTGCTTGGACTGAGGCTAAAGGATCATAGTTATTTTTCATAAATCTGATTACGATTAATTATCATAATTATAGAAATGTTTTCAATATACATTTAATAATAATTCTCATCCTGGATGAAATTAACTTTTAACTTCCGTCTTAACCTCAGTTATCCTAAGATATAGAAGGTCAGAAGCCATTATTTTTAGGTTTGCAATTTAGGAAGTAGTTTCTGAGGTGGCTGGCCAAATAATTTTTTGTAAATTTCAGGATAATAATCCTTTCCACCTAAAAGCAAAAATGTAAGGGGCATAGTTTGTTTAGCTAACTGGCTCATCTTGGAGACTAAGGCCCGAATCTCCCATTGAGCACTAGTATCTTCTCTGAGTCTTGAGATGTGATACAATTCTCTAGCATTTACTTTCAAGAGGAGACGACGGCGGTGAGCATTAGTCAGGATATACTCTGCCCCAGACTCCAACTTTTTTTTAAAATCAAAATAAGCTTGATTGGTTTTCTCTATCATAGCCATAAATTCTGATTTTGCTCCGATATCTTCAATGGAAACAGGCACAGTCACTCCCAGGTGAGGATTATAGTTTTGAACTGTCTGAGTAGTTAAGCGGTGACGTTTTAGCTGAGCATAACAGGAAGCAGAAACTACTAAGTCGAAGGTTAAATCCACATATTCAAATTCTCGAAGGACTGCATCATAAAATTCCATATATTTAAAAGCTGTCATTAAGTAATTCTTCTTTTGCTCAAAGCTTAATTCCCTGGCTTTTTCCAGACACTGATTATATGAGAGAGAGGAAGAGGTGTGAAAAAGAGAAGCAATTAATTTTGTATCTGCTTCGGGTGTAAAATCCACCAATTGGACTTTGTAATTTGAGTTAGTTGAAGATTTAAGCCAGGGCTTAGCTCTTTCTCTAAGCTCAGCATAGACCTTAGTATCAAAATCGCTGGGATCAGTGAAAAGGATAATAGAGGGTGCTATTTTCTTAGCCGCAGAATAAAGCTGGTTGGTAAGTTCCTGCAGTTCAGCCAATTTTCTGGCCGCTAAATGCCTTATAATAAACTCTAAATTTCGGGCATTAACAGTCATACCCAGCTGACCAAGGGTAGCTAAACTGACAATATAACGAGCATCCTCTTTAGCCCAACCATCCAACTTAGAATGCGCTTTCGGTTCAGAGGCTAACTCTTTAAATTTGGCGAAAAAATGAGAATGAAGCCTCTGATGAAAGCGATGATAGAGCTCATTCTGGGCTTCAATCATTTGGCAGAAAATATCTTCTTTGCCTACTTTCCTCACTTCTTCAGGAATTAAATAATCATCTCCTAAAGTGATATATCTCTGAGATTTCTCTGTAAAAGAAGAGAGCCTAAATTTTTCCAGTTCTTCTGTAGCCAAACGGCTGAGACCAATGATGTCGAAGTTAAAAACGGCATGTTCAGCCACAGAATGATGCCCCATTTTAAATATTATATTTCTGTTTGAGCGGCGAGCTTTATCTACCTCGGCTCTGGCAATAGCTCTCAGCTCATTCACAGGACGAGAATCTCTCGAGATTCTGGCATAGGAAGCAGAAAGAGTTTCAGGGGTGACATCCTGGCGGGGCTGGCTATTTCTCTTCAATGCTTCAATAACATCACTATCAATATTATAACCAGCCAGAATAACTTTCATTTTCCTTTAAAATAAAAATAGCTTATAAAAAAGTCAACTTTCCTCAGCCATTGAATAGCAAAAGCAGATGGAGTATCATGAATTTATAATAAATAAGATGAAAAATAAAGAAATAGCTGCTATTTTAGCTCGAATTGGTGATGCCCTGGAAATAAAAGGGGAAGCAGGCTTTAAAGTCTTAGCTTACCGCAAAGCAGCCCGAATCTTAGAAGATTTAACTGAAGATGTAGAAAAAATTGCTCAACAAAAAAAACTCCAGGAAATTCCTGGAATTGGCAGCGGTATGGCTAAAAAAATTGAGGAATATTTAGCCACCGGCCAAATGAAAAAATATCAAGAAGCTCTGGCTAGCATTCCTGAAAGCCTGCTTGACCTCTTAGAAATTCAGAACCTTGGAGCTAAAACCCTTCATCTTGCTTACCAAAAATTAGGAGTTGAAAATCTGACAGACCTGAAAAGAGTTATTGAAGACGGTTCTCTGGCCAAACTCTACGGCCTTGGAGAAAAAAAAGTAGAAAATATCAAGAAAGGGATTGAAATCTACGAGCAAGCCCAACAACGCATTCCCATCTTTGAAGCTGTAAACATTGTCGAAGAAGTGATAAATTACCTCCAACAATCTCCCCTCGTTGGGCGTCTTTCTCCAGCTGGTTCATTACGTCGCATGAAAGAAACAGTAGGAGATATAGATATCCTGGCTACAGGAAAAAAAGGAGCCCAGATTATTGATCACTTTACTAAATTTACCGGAGTAAGCCGAGTTCTGGCTGCCGGTGAAACCAAGGGCTCAGCAATGATTTCCACTCCTCAAGGAGAACGCCAGGTCGATTTGAGGATAGTCGATGAATCTGAATATGGGGCCGCCCTCCAGTACTTTACTGGCTCTAAAGCCCACAATATTAAGCTTAGATCTATGGCCCGGGAGCGTGGATTGAAAATTTCTGAATATGGGGTTTTTAAGGGAGAGAAAAAAATAGCTGGCTATGACGAAAAAGAAGTATATAAAACATTGGACCTGCCGCTTATTCCTCCTGAACTAAGAGAAGATAGAGGAGAAATTGAGTTGGCGGCCAAAGGCAAACTTCCCAAAATAGTAGATTATAATGATATTAAAGGAGATCTTCATGTCCATTCTCGCTACAGTGATGGTAATCTGTCTTTGCCAGAATTGGCCCAGATAGCCAAAAAGCTTAATTACCAATACATTGCTGTCTGCGATCATTCCCAGGCCGCCAAATATGCTCATGGATTAACCATTCACCGTCTTCAGGAACAAATAAAAGAAATCGATATTATCAATCAAAAACTTCAGGGCCTTAAAATACTGAAAGGAATTGAAGTTGATATTTTAGCTGACGGTCAGCTTGATCTTCCTGATTCTATTCTAAAAGAATTAGATATTGTTTTAGCTGCCATTCACAGCGGTTTTAAGAAAAATGTAACTGAGAGAATTATTAAAGCTATGGAAAATCCATGGGTATCAATCATTGCCCATCCCTCGGGGAGACTTATTTCTAAAAGAGAAGGTTATGAGGTAGATCTGGATAAAGTCCTTATTAAAGCTAAAGAAAAAGGGAAGATCCTTGAATTAAATGCTTATTATGACCGCCTCGATCTCAATGAATTTTACTTAAAAAAGGCCAAAGAACTAGGAATAAAAATAAGTATAGGGACAGATACTCACTATGCCAGTGGTTTTCTAATGATGCGCTTTGGAGTAGGCATTGCCCGTCGAGCCTGGCTGGAAAAAGAAGACATACTAAACTGCTTAAGCTATGTAGAACTGTTAAAAAAGCTGAAACAGTTCAAGCCAAAGAACGGATAGAGATAATTTTGGATAAAAGTATTTTCAAAACCTTTGTAATTAATATTAAACAAAATCATCTTTTTTTATTTCTAATTCTCCTCCTTTCCCTTGTTATCGAATTCAACCCTGAATTAATAATTAAAGAACAATTCTTTAACCATCTAAATGTAGATTCAAAAGGCTGGAGATTTCTCCAACAAGATTCTAATTTTAAAACTACCACTACCTCTTTTTTTCAAGCCAGCTTGCCAAATTCTGGAGTCCTTAAAGTTCAAGGAAGAAATTTGTACTACCGCGGACGAAAAATTTTTTTGGTCGGGGTCTCTAGAAGAGAAGCCCTCCATCGAAACTGGTACAACTTTAGCCTGAAAAAATACGAGGATGAAATTATAAAGTATAAATTAAACTATGAAAGAATCGATGCCGTCAGAGACTATAAAAAATTGCGGAGACATTGTCAGAAGATGAAAAAACACGGCATTATTGTTGAGCTCACTCTTTATGACAGTGGGCAAGGCGGTTTTCTGGCAAACATAGACCAAGTTATAAAAGCCACTGGCGACTTAGGTAACATTATATATGAACCAGTAAACGAATTATATTCAGATGAAGATGTTAAAGTGGCTAAAAGACTTACCAATTACTTAGTCAAAAAAGGGTTTTTGGTCTCAGCAGGGGCTTTTGGAGCAGCAGGAGAAAAATGGTCAGAAAAATTTGATCCCATAAACAGTCCTAATCAAATTATTTCTGTTCACAGAGCTTGGGATAAAGAATCCATCCTTAAATATAAAAAAGCCAAGAAGCCTATTATTAGGAACGAATATTTTGACCGAGGCCAATTAGGTTTAAATGGCGTCATTAGAGTTATGAGCGAATCATTTGAGGCTGGAGCAGCTGGCGTTAATTATTATGGCTTTAGAATGGAGAGCCTAAAAGACCTGGCTCGGCTCGATCCCGAACCTTATTGGAAGTATCTAAAATTTGCTTCTCTATTTAGCCAAAAACTTAATTGGAAAAAAACATAATAATACTATTTTACCTTTGGCCTTTGCCTTAAACCAAAAAATATTCATATCCCAAAGTAGAAGCTCTACCTTCGCTTTCTAAAAATAAAAATTTGTCTTGACTTTTTTCCAGATGTTAATTTTTAATTAATCATCCTAAAAAATAATCTTTTGTTTACAATTATAATTATAATAAATTCAAAATTAAAATATATTTGATTATTAATTGACATTGATTTAAATTGCCTTTTAAATTATTATCTTAGGAAATGCAAAAAAGTTCCAATCTGTTTAGACTACCAGCTTTAATTATCAACAAAATTAGATAAAAAAAGGAGAGGTATAACTTCATCGATTTCATTGCTTTTTTGGGATGAAAAAGTGAAAAATTTATTTATTTTATTTCTTATTCTCTGGCTTTCAATTTCTTTATTTTCTTCTGACCTTACTAAAAAATATAATTTAAAAACAAAAGTAGACGAAAAGCATGGGATTACCTGGTATATCCATAAAAATAATATGCAGTCCAGGTCCAGAATTTACCTTTATATAGGGAAAATAAACAAAGATAATAAATACTTTTTAAAATTAAGAATAAATTACTATGCTCCTATTAACCTTTTTATAAAAGAATATGTATTCAAAATTGATGATGATGAATACACCCTGACCCCAAGAAAAACAATCCAAACTTATTATATAAGAAGTACGGCTATAGGAACTGATGATTTTGAGGAAGAAAATTCTGGCGAGACAATCTGTGAAACATATGATGTCTCTATTAATAGTGAAGAATTAGTGTTAATGGAAAAAATTGCAAACTCAAAAAAGACAAGCTTAAAGTATCAAGGCGTAAAAGGCTACAAACGGGTTAAAATTCATAAGAGTTCAATCGAAGCCATTAGGGATGTGTTAGATGCCTTTAAAGAAATGGTTAAAAGTCAATAATAAATACAAAATAAATCTTTTAGGGGGTGATTTTATGAAGAAAAAATCAATCTGGCTCTCAGCTCTAGCCATCGTTCTTATGGGCCTTTGTTTCCAGGCTGTGGCTCAAGAAGCCCGCAGCCGCTTTGACTTAATGAATCTTATTCGAAAGGAAAAATTTGATTTTATACTTCCCCAGGCAATGAGAGATAATAAAGTTGATATGTGGATTCATGTCATAAAAAGAGGTGATCCGGATCCCCTTAATCTTGATCTTGGCGGAACCATGGGTTATTTCATTTTTACTGATAGGGATGGCCCCCGAATTGAGCGAGCCTATTTCAGCGGACCCTTCGGCCATCTTGCTGACGAATCAGTTTATGACATAATTGGTCCGGAAAGTGATATTCCCAAGTTTGTGGCTGAACGTGATCCTCAGCGAATAGCTGTCAATATGTCAGAATGGCTGACTGTAGCTGACGGCCTTTCTTATACGGGCCACAAAAAATTGGTCAAGTTGCTCGGCCCAAAATATGCAAAAAAGTTGGTCTCGGCTGAAAATGTTATTACTGATTTCAGAGTCAGAAGAGTTCAAACAGAAATTATTGCCTTTGCCAAAGCCTGCGAAATACAAAGACAAATTTTAGAAGAAGGGCTAAATAGGATAAAACCTGGTATAACCACCAGAGAAGAGATAGGATGGTGGGCTCAGGATCAGCTTTTAGCTCATGGCCTCCAGCCCTCACTTTTCGGAGCCGAACTCCCAGGGATAAGTCATTCTCAAGTTTCCCAGCGCTCTGAAACCCGGAGACCTGATTATACTTTCCAGCGCGGTGATTTCATCTCTTGGGATTGGGGAATAAGGTACTTAAATTTTGGCACAGACTTTAAGCGCAAAGCTTACATCCTCCAGCAAGGAGAGCCCTCTTTGCCTCTTGGCCTCCAGAAGGCCTGGGATCGTGGCTTAAAAGCAAGGGAAATCATTCGTAAAACATATAAATCCGGACACACAGCTGGAGAAACTTTAAAAATGATTGTCAAGGCTTTAGAAAAAGCTGGTTTTATTTACACTCCTTTTACTGATATCGGCCCTAAAGATAGAGAAATAATTAATTCCTTAGGGGAGTCGCCTCAATCTGGCTTCTCTATAGACTGCCATTGTGTGGGCAACACGGGAAACAGTGAAGTAGCTGTTGGCCCTTCCATAGCCCCTTTCCGTCCTGATAGAGCTCATCTACTAGTTCATCCTAATAATCTCATTGCCTTTGAATTCATTGTCCATACCTGGGTTCCAGAATGGAAAAGAAGATTGGCCATCAATTTTGAAGACAACGCCTTGGTCACTGAAAGAGGAATAGAGGCCCTTTATCCCCGCAACGAAAAAATTATTCTAATCCGCTAATACCCTGAATGAACCTTAAGGTAATTAAAAAAATTCTCCCATATCACAAAGGGATATTAGAACGCAGGTGACTTGAGGGGTGAAGGTACACTTTCTATCCCTTCATAACTGCAACAGGGACAACCCGAGCCACAAGCTTGCCAATGCCTACTTTATGTGAGACACGGACTACTTCATCTACATCTTTGTAAGCTTGAGAGGCTTCCTCAGCTACTCCTTTCCAGCTGGTGGATTTAAGCTCAATACCCTTGCTTTCCATTTCCTGTTTTATTTTCTCGCCTCTAAAGCGGCGCAAAGCTTCATGACGAGACATAACCCGGCCGGCTCCATGGGCAGTGGAGCCAAAACTTATTTTTTCAGCTTCGGAAGTGCCCACCAAAATGTAGGAAGCAGTGCCCATGCTGCCGGGAATGAGCACCGGCTGACCAACTGCCCGATAAACTTCAGGAATCTCCTCCCGACCTGGCCCAAAGCTTCTTGTAGCCCCTTTCCGGTGAACACAAACTTTCTTCGTTTGACCGTCTATAATATGTTTTTCGAATTTGGCCACATTATGACAAACATCGTAGATCTGATCCATTCCTTCTGAGCTACCCATGACCCGGGCAAAAACATTTCTAACCCAGTGGGCAATCATCTGTCTGTTAGCAAAGGCAAAGTTAACAGCTGCACTCATCGACTTGTAATACTCCTGACCTAATTCAGAGCGAATAGGCGCATTTATTAATTCTCTATCAGGTAGGTCTCTGGTTCCAAATTTATTTTCCATCAACCGAATATAATCTGAAGCAACTTGATGGCCAAGCCCTCTACTGCCACAGTGAATCATAACTAAAATCTGGCCCTTAAAATGAATTCCAAAGACTTCAGCTATTTCTTCATCAAAAATCTCGGAGACTTTTTGAATCTCTAAAAAGTGATTGCCAGCTCCAAGAGTTCCCAATTGAGGAATTCCTCTCTCTATTGCTCGACGGGAAAGGAGGCTAGGATCAGCTCCTTCCATTTTTCCATTTTCTTCTGTTCTGAGAAGATCCTCCTGACGACCATAGCCATTGGCAACTGCCCACTCAGCTCCTCGAAGACAAACATCCTCCAGAATCTTCCGAGTTAGGTGAGTTCGTCCTCCTTTGCCTACCCCAGCAGGAACTTCTTTAAAAATCTCAGCTAGGAGTTGCTGGCGCCTCTGATGGATATCCTTTTCAAAATAATCAGTTCTAAGCAGTCTGACTCCACAATTAATGTCATAACCTACTCCTCCTGGAGATATTATTCCATCTTCCATATCAAATGCAGCCACGCCACCAATAGGAAAACCATATCCCTGATGAGCATCAGGCATAACATAAGCATTCTTCTGGATACCCCTTAAACAGGCTACATTTCTTGCCTGGCGAAGAGTTTGATCGCGCTTTACACTTTCTAGAAGGCTTTCAGAGATATAGATGATTGTCGAAACTTTCATCTCTCCCTGTTTAGGAATTTCCCAGGTATAGTCATTTATTTTTCTTATCTCCATTTTACACCTCAAATATCGACCACAACCTGAAGGGTGAAATGGTCATTATTTAAAATTTTCATCTCATTATAGGTTATGGCCTTTACATCGCCGTGAATAATATATATGTCCTTATATTTATCGCCTTTAAAGACTGCCTTAAGCTTAAATTTATTTTTTTCTCTTTTAATATTTATCTTATCCACCACAGCCAACAGGAATCTCTTTGACTCAAATAAGTAAAGTATTTCTTCTAAAAAATTAACCAGCATCTGTTTGAGATCACGGCCTTCAACCGTTACTTTATATTCAACCCTTTCCTTAATTTTCTGACAATCCCACATTAAGGAGGCAGTAGCAAGGGCTGCATTGGCGAAAGCTTCTTCAAGACTTGAGCCAAAGGCTCTGAATTTGGCATCGGCCGTATGACGAAGAAATTGGTATCTCCTCATCTAACTCTCTCCTAGCTCTTCCTTTTTTAGTTTCTGAACAATATCTGCTTTAAGTTTCTTGAGTCGAGGAGAAAGTTGAACGGGAAAGAACTCGTGAGCTGGTTTTATAGCTTTAAATTTATCTTCCAAAAGAGCAAATTCAGCTAAAAATGTCTTTTGAATCTGAGGCAGAGAAGGCAAGGAGGTAACGATCTCTCCCCCAGCCATCACTTTCTGAAGCAACGGCTCTCCTCCTTCCAGCCTATCGTCTCTTAAACCAATAACATCTTTAATCAGTCTTCCCTTATCATTTTTAAAACGAAATACTTGCTTTTCAGCGGGAAGCGTCATTTTTCCTGGACTTAATTTAAGTACAGGACGGCTTTTATACTGGACCAACTTATAAGCCATATCAAGATAAGGAGCATCAGCTGAAACTCCCATCTTAGTGCCCACACCAAAAGAATCAACCGCTCCTCCTTTTTCTAGGACCTTTTGGATTTTGAATTCGTCAAAACCCCCACTGGCAAAAATAGAGACATCTTCAAGTCTTTCTTTCTGAAGAACTTGCTTCACCTGCTGGCTAAGTCGAACTATATTTCCGCTATCAAGCCTTATCCCTTTTAATTTTTTCCCTTCTCTAGCCATTTCCTTTCCAACTATAGCTGCTTTCCTCACACCCGCAATTGTATCATAAGTATCTACCAAAAGAACTGTATTCTCAGGAAAACTTTGAGCAAAGGCTTGGAAAGCCTCTATCTCTTTATCAAAGCTGGTAATAAAAGAATGAGCCATAGTCCCAAAAATAGGAAGACCATATATTTTGCCAGCTAGCACATTGCTGGTGCCAATAAATCCTCCAATATAGCTAGCTCGGGCTACTTTCAAGCCAGCGTCCACACCTTGGGTACGCCGCAAAGCAAAATCAATCAGTTGGCACGGCCAAGCCGCTTGAAGACAACGCGCAGCTTTGGTAGCAATCATGGTCTGAAGATTGAAGGCATTAATTATATATGTTTCGATGATCTGAGCTTCGATTAAAGGAGCCGTAATTTCCACGATAGGTTCATTGACAAAAAAAATACGTCCCTCTGGCAGAGCATAAACATCCCCGCTGAATTTAAATTTCTCAAGATAACTTAAAAAACTCGATTTAAACAATTTGGTTTTATCCAAGTAATCAAGGTCTTCTGGGGTAAAGTTTAAATTCTTCAAATAATCAAGGACTTCTTCCAAACCCGCAGCCACAAAAAAGCGACGATGAGGCGGATAATTACGGACAAAAAGACTGAAAGTGGCTCTATCAAACATATCCTGCTCAAAATAACAGGCAGTCATAGTTAGCTCATAAAGATCTGTCAAAAGGGCTAAATTCTTTATTTTATTTATCATTTAATCTAAAACTCCTCTCTTCAGATAATCTATTGAGCAAAATGGTTTTTAATTTGAATCTCTGACTTTTTATAATAACAAATAAGAGATAAGGATTGAAATTAAATGATTAAGTCCTCAAGAAAGTGACAATCTCACTTAAAGACCCCGGCAATCTGAGTTCCACAAAACGGACATTTTGAATCTTTAATCTTATTCTTGCCTATAAAGTAGCCCTGCCTCTGAATAAGAATTTTATGACAGTTAGGGCAAATTGTATCTTCAGATTCTCTTAAAACATTACCGATATAAATATAATGAAGGCCGGCCTTTTTACCGATCGAATAAGCTTGCCGGAGAGTTTCAAGAGGAGTAGGTTGAGAGTCAGTGTACTTATAGTCAGGATGAAAACGGCTTATATGCCAGGGGATGTCTGGGTCTATATTGCTTAGAAAATGAGCGATTTGTTTTAATTCCTGGGGGCTGTCATTAAGACCAGGCACAATCAGAGTCGTCACCTCAACCCAAATACCCAGCTTCTTCATAAGGCGAATAGACTCGAGGACAGGACTAAGATGAGCTCGACAGATTTTCTTATAGAATTCTTCTTGAAATGACTTAAGATCAACATTACAGGCATCGAGATAAGGCTTAATAGTCTCCAGGGCATCAGGGCTCATATAACCATTGGTTACAAAAATATTGGCTAAGCCTGCCTCTTTGGCCAATTTGGCAGTTTCATAGGCGTACTCAAAAAATATAGTAGGCTCAGTATAAGTATATGAAATACTTTGACAATGGTGAGCTTGGGCCTGGCTAACAATTTCTTCAGGGGTTAGCTTATAACCGCCAGGACTTTCATCATCTCTTTTTGATGCCTGAGAAATCTGCCAGTTCTGGCAAAAGGGACACCGAAAATTACAGCCGATAGTAGCTATGGAAAAAGAAGTAGAACCGGGTAGAAAATGGTAAAGGGGTTTTTTTTCAATAGGGTCAACATGGGCAGCAATTACTTCGCCAAAGACATGAGTATAAAGTTTACCCCCTCTATTCTGTCTTACGCCGCAGATGCCAAATTTTGAATCGGCTATTTGGCAAAAATGGCTGCAGAGATAGCATTCAACTTTCCCTCCAGACAGTTGCCGATAAAGCATTGCCTCTTTAATCATCTGCAACCTCCTCTAGCAGTTAAGACACTCCCGGAAAAAACTTGGAAGCTGAAGGACAAAGGTGCTTGAGAACGCACTCCGGACAATTGGGTTTTCGGGCTTGACAGACGCGGCGGCCGTGGTTGACTAGCATATAATTAAAATCAAGCCAATCCTCTTCAGGAATAATCTTCATCAGATCCTGTTCAATTTTATTGGCATCTTTTTCCTGGCTTAAACCTAACCTCTGGGCTAGCCGTCTCACATGAGTATCAACAGCAATGCCCTCAGCTTTTTTAAAAGCACTGGAAAGAACGATATTGGCTGTTTTCCTGGCTACACCAGGGAGAGTGATAAGCTCGGCCATTTTATCCGGAACCTGGCCTCCATAATCATTTACTATTTTGCGGGCGGCCATAATAATACTTCGGGCCTTATTTCGGAAAAAACCAGTGGCTCTAATTTCTTGCTCTAAAACTTTTTGATCGGCTCGGGCGAAATCAGCCGCATTTTTATATTTTTGAAAGAGAAAAGGAGTAATTTGGTTAACTTTCTCATCTGTACACTGAGCTGATAATATAGTGGCCACTAAGATCTGGAGAGGAGTTTCAAATTTGAGAGCAGTGCGGCTGTGAGGATATTGCCGCCGCAGAATTTTAATTATTTCTTTTGCTCGTTTTTTCTCATCTTTCAATTTTTTTTCTCCTCTTTAGAAAGGACACATCCCAGAAAGGCAGCCGCCTGAATATTCAGAATCGGCTGATATGAAACTTTCTTCTTCTCTTCTCTCTTCGCTCCCCCGTATATCAAAAGATAAGACCTGATCTTTCTTAGTTCCATAGCGATAAATGGTAATACCTTTGCATTTCAATTTATAAGCAAGGAAATAAATGTTTCTTACATCTTCAACGGTGGCATCAGAAGGCAAATTGACTGTCTTGGAAACAGAATTATCAGTGTATTTCTGAAAAGCTGCTTGTATTTTTAAGTGCTGCTCAGGAGAAACATCAAAAGAAGTAATAAAAATATTCCTTAAATCAGCTGGTATTTCTGTTAAGGACTGGATGGATCCTAACTTCCCTGCCTTGGCCATCAATTCTCTTGAATATATTCCTCGTTGACGAAGCTCCTGCTCAAATAAAGGATGAGTTTCAAATAATTTTGTTCCAGAGAGAACATTGCGGACATAGCTTAAGGCAAAAAGAGGCTCAATGCCGCTGGAGCAGCCAGCTACTATGCTTATGGACCCAGTGGGGGCCACAGTATTAACAGTAGCGTTTCTCAATCTCAAATTATGACGAGCATAAATTGATTTTTTATAATTAGCAAAAACGCCTCTTTCTTGAGCTAAAAACTGGGAGGCTTTTAGCGATTGTTCATGGAAAAACTTCATAACTTTTAAGCCTGTTTGGACAGCTTCTTGGCTGGCATAAGAAAGGTCTAGCTTAATCAGCATATCAGCAAAGCCCATTACTCCTAAACCTACTTTACGGTTGGCCATAGTTATTTCTTTTATCTGGGAAAACGGATATTTATTGACTTCAATTACATTATCTAAAAAGCGCACTCCCCACCAAATTCTATCTTTCAATTCCTCCCATAATATTTTTCCATTTTCCACAAATTTTGAAAGATTAATGGATGCTAGGTTACAACTTTCATAAGGAAGAAGGGGTATTTCTCCACAGGGATTGGTAGCTTCTATTCGACCTAAAGAAGGAATAGGATTATGGCGGTTAATCTCATCCAAAAAGATAAGTCCTGGATCTCCCGATTTCCAAGCAGCATAAACAATTAGATCAAATAGAGCCGCAGCCTTAATGGATTTTTCCTTTTTTTTGGTTCGGGGATTAATAAGCTCAAAGCACTCATTTTTTCTAACCGCATCTATAAATTTATCAGTAACCCCTACTGAAAGATTAAAATTAGAAAAAGCTTCCTCCTCAAGTTTAGCCTCTACAAATTCTACGATATCTGGATGATCACAGCGTAAAATACCGATATTAGCCCCTCTTCTTCTTCCTCCCTGGACAATTATTCCGGTGGCGTGGTTAAAAATACTCATAAAAGAAACGGGACCTGAGGCTTCCCCTTTGGTGGTAAAAACCAAATCTCCCTTAGGTCTGAGATGAGAAAAATCAAAGCCAGTGCCTCCCCCTGTTTGATGAATAATGGCCATCTTTTTCAATGACTCAAATATTTCTTCCATCGAATCCTCAACTGGCAGAACAAAGCAGGCGGAAAGTTGACCCAAAGAGGTTCCTGCATTCATTAAAGTAGGAGAATTGGGTAAAAATTCTAAATTGCTCATCATCTTGAAAAATTTTTCCTCAACTTCTTCTCTTGAAAAAGAAGATTTGAAATTCAATTCTCCCTGACTGATCACTCGAGCCACCCGAATGAAAAGCTCTTTTGGAGATTCCACAACGCTACGCTTGTCATCTTTCAAAAGATAGCGCCTTTTTAAAACTAGGAGAGTGTTTAAAGGAAGCTTTAAATCATCTCTTAATCCAAAAATAACTTTAACTTGTCTTAAATCCTGATGTTCTTCCCTATAGAGGATATAACTGCGAGCGATAGAACGGTGGCCTGTTTCCATTAAGGCTTGTTCTACTAAGTCTTGAATATTTTCCACTGAAGGAATTTTTTCCTGGAAAAGAGAAGTCACCTTTTCCAAGACTTTTTTGCCGACATAATCAGCTATTTGTTTGGATTTTTTATTATCTTTTACCACTTCATTAGCTGCTCGGAAAATTGCCTTTTTTATTTTTTCTTGATCAAAATTGACTAAGGAATTATCTCTTTTGCGAATTTTTGGTGGCAAACCTTCCATTTTATCTCCTCTAAGCTCCCAGTTCAGAACGGAGCTGAATAAAGCGAAGAACGTCACTTCGACATATTATGCCCCTAATCTTATCCCCTTCTATAACTGGAATCTGGTGGATATCTTTGGCTGTCAGACTATTCAAAATTTTGCGTCCATCTGCTTCAGGAGAAACAAAAAGGAGTTTTTCCCGTGGAGTCATTATTTCTTCAACTTTTTTCAAGGGCCATTCCTGGCGAGGAACAGCTTTGACATCTTCCAAACAGACTATTCCTTGGAGATTATTATTGTCTTCAACAAAAAACACTCTTTCTTTTTTCTTAAGTACGTGATCATCAACCAGCTCCTGAACTGTCATCTCACTTCTCACTGTTTCAAAATCTTTATTCATTAAATCCTCAGCCCTGACTCCTTTGAGCATAGATTCCATAATAACTCGGTGATAGCCTCTAACAGCAGCGCTGTGAAGAAACCAGCCGATAAAGATAAGCCACAATCCTGAAAGACTCCCTCTAAAAATTTGGAAGATGCCAATAAATATCAAGAAAAAGGCAAATCCTTGACCAGTTTTAGAAGCTATCTTAGTAGCCTTATTAAGATTACCGCTAAGCTGCCAGATTATACTCCTAAGAATCCGACCTCCATCCATAGGAAAGCCGGGCATGAGGTTAAAAACGGCTAAGGCAACATTGATAAGACCCAGATACGAGGCTGAAGCACTAACTTGAACATTTAATCCTCTGCTCAAAACAGCTAAAACAAAAAAAATAATCCCGATTACTAAGCTGGCTAAGGGGCCTACTAAAGCCATAAAAAATTCTTTCATTGGGCTTTTTGGTTCTTCGCTAATTTGAGCCACTCCTCCCAATATAAAAAGAGTTATGTTTCTTACCTTTTCGCCCTGAGTAATAGCTACTAAAGAATGAGCTAGTTCATGGATCAAAACCGAAACAAAAATAAGCAGACTGGTAGCAATGCCCACCAGCCAATAAAGGCTAGGTGACCAGGTGGTATATTTATGAGGGAAATAATTACCAGCTAATACCCAGCTAAATAAAACAAAAATTACAATCCAGCTGGAATCGATATAAATATCAATGCCAAAAATTTTACCAATCCGCCAGGAATGTTTCATTCCTTCCCTCAATTAATATATAAATAAAATTACTTTCATCCGCCAGAAGGAAACTCTTATTTTCTGGCCAGAATGTTGTTTTCAAAAATTTCAGTCTTGATGCCTTGTCCTAGGCCTCAACCTCTAGGGTCCCATATGCATCATATCTTGAGCCCAGTGAAAACCTTTAACATTATAGTATTCAGGAAATGTCTCCAGCAATTTTGTTTATTATTTTATCATAAAATAATGACTTTTTTCTACTCGGGCTAAATACTTAAATAAATTCTGCTTATTCTCTTTAACTGCTTTTTTTCTGCTTGGAGGTAGAAATCTAGGACAGACTTTTCAGCTTGGATAGCGATTTTAAAAAGCTTTATGATGGTAGATTTTTTGTCCCTCTCTAATTGGAAATCTTTAAAAAATTATTTTTTAGGTAAAGTGACTTTCTGATCAGGAAATTTCTGAGAAAACAACTCTTCTAAAAGTTGACGATTTTTCTTCTCTTCAAAAATGAGGAATTCTATTTTTTCGCAGGCTAGGGTTCTGAGATGATTGGCAGCATGAACCTGCTCGGCAAAAGCGCTCTTTAAGTTTTCTTCTGTTATATTTTTTATGTTCAACTCCTTTATAAGCTTATCATTTTTTCGATGGCTCCCCTGGCTTTAAGACTAATATCCAAGGGAACTTCTATTTTGAATTTCATCTCTTCAAGTGATTTCAAAACCTTCACTAAAGTTATTTTTTTCATATCATAACAATAAGCTGAATTGAGAACCGGATAAAAATTCTTTGAGGGATTTTCTTTTTTTAATCTATAAATAATACCTAATTCGGTACCAATAATAATCTCTTTCTTGTCAGTTTTCCTGGTTTCAGCCACCATCTGACCAGTAGATAAAACTTTATCAGCCATCTCAATCACTTCCGGGCGGCATTCAGGATGAACCCAGATCTCTGCTTGAGGATAAAGTCTTTTTTTCTCCCTCATATCTTTGGCTAAAATGTTGTTATGAACATAACAATAGCCGTCCCAGCCAATTATTTTTTTTTCAGTATGGCCAGCCACATAAGCAGCCAAATTTTTATCCGGAACAAAAAGCACTTCATTTGTAGCTAAAGAATTAACTACCCAAATTGCATTGGAAGAGGTGCAACAGATGTCACATTCTGCTTTGACTTCAGCAGTAGTGTTAACATAACAGACAACTTTAACTCCTGGATGTCTCTTTTTCCAGGCTTTCAATTCTTCCGCTGAAGCCATAGCGGCCAGAGGGCAACCAGCCAGGGGATCAGGAATTAAGATAGTTTTTTCGGGAGCCAAAATAGCCGCTGTTTCAGCCATAAAGCGAACCCCACAAAAAACTATTACATCTTCTTTAACCTGAGCAGCTTTTTGGCTAAGTCCCAGGGAATCTCCGATAAAATCGGCCACATCTTGAACTTCCCCTCTCTGGTAATTATGAGCAAGAATAATAGCCCCTCTCTTCCGTTTCCATTCTTTAACCGAAGCTTTTAATTCATTTTTATTCATAATTCTCCTTAATTTAACCTCATCATTCTGGATTGAGCATTTTTTGAGTCTTTTTTCAATTTCTGTTTGAAGTTCATTAGCTCATTCCTAGCAAATTTTCCCTTCAAGATAAAGTATTTCTTGTTTCTCTCCTTGTTTTTTTGACGTAATCAGTAGCATCGAACCTATTTAATCCTTTATTTTTTTAGGCACACTTTTATTACTTCTCCCTTTTTTGAGATGCCTTTCAATGCCCATTTTCAAGGTAAGTTGAGACATGGGGCAACCAACGCAAGCTCCAATCAATCTGACCTTGACCATTCCGTCTTTGACTTTCACCAGTTCAACATTTCCTCCATCAGCTACTATAGCATTGCCGATTTTAGCTAAGGCCTGTTCAAGTCTTTCTATCATCACAATCTCTTCCTTAAAAAAAAGTATATCACTATTAACAAATCATTCAAATTCATCCATCATTTTTTCGCTAGTGTACAATTTTGTTCGCAATTTTTAATTTAGGAAGGCAATTCCCCCCCCATCCTGGCCAAACTCCCGTCCCCTGTTATGGCCCCTGAAGGGAAGAAAATTATTTCCTAAGAATTTCTGTAGCTGACATCAAAATTTTAAAATTTAAACCACTAATCGGGGAAGATGAGCCCCAATGGAGGTTACAACTTCATAATTAATGGTGCCCATTAATGATGCCAGATAGTCTGCTGTAATAGTTTCTTGACCAGATTGACCAATAAGGACGGCCTCTTCTTCAAGCCTAACTCCTGCAATATCTGTGATATCGACAATTATAAAATTCATGGCTACTCTACCTCTAACAGGCGCCCTCTGGCCCTTAATTAAAACATAACCTGAATTAGAAAGATGGCGTCTGTAGCCATCATAATAACCAACCGGAAGGACAGCCAATTCGGTAAGGCGATTAGTTCGGTAAGTGCAGCCATAGCCAATGAAAGAATCTTTAGGCACTTTTTTTATTTGGGCCACTCTTGCTTTCCAAGATAGGACTGGTTTGAGTTTGAGCAAATTCTTGTGTTTAAGAAGGCTAGAAAGATAAGTTTCTCTGGAAGGCCATAAGCCATACATTCCTATTCCAATCCTAACTAATTTAAAATATGTTTCAGGAAAGAGGATAGCAGCAGCTGTACAGGACATATGTTTTAGAGGAATATTAACTTTATGTCTTTCAAGAAAATTAAGAATGCTACGGAAATTCTCAAGCTGCTGCTGAGCATAAGAATGATCAGTGGTGTCTTCTATATTGGCGAAATGAGAGGAGATGCCTTCTAAAACTAGCTGAGGATACCTGTTGGCTTTTTCCGTAAAAGGCAATAAATCTTCTGCCCGAATTCCCTGACGATAGGTGCCTGTTTCTATTTTGAGGTTAAGATAAGCTTTTTGCTGAAGATTCTGGCAAACACGAGCTAATTTATCTAAGGTTTCAAAATTATAGACAGTTAAATGAAGTTGATTTGAGACTGCCTCATGTAATTTATTTAAAGGGGTGTAGCCAAGAATTAATATCGGACACTTCACTTCTTGCCGACGAAGAAAAACTCCTTCTTCGACAGAATTAACCCCTAGCCAATCTACTCCAGCTTCCAAAGCAATTTGGGAGACTAGGCCAAGGCCGTGGCCATAAGCATTGGCTTTAACTACAGCCAAAAGCTTTGTCTTTTCCCCAACTAATCGGCGGAACTGGCTTATATTAGAAACTAAAGCTGATTTATCTATTTCTATCCATTGCATAAATTTTTTCTCAGAATTCATTATTATTTTAAAAGAGATAATAAAAATTAATGAAGTTCTTTCTCTACTTGTCCCAAGTCAAACCAATCTCTAAGTTCATCTTCGATAAAAATAGTATCTGCCTTTTCCATCCCAGTTGAAATAAGGACTACTTTGGCCTCAACCAGGTCTTCAATAAGCTTTACATAATCCTTAAATTCCTGCGGCAAAGAAGAAACATCTCTTTTCTTATGGACAGATTGGCTCCAACCTTTAACTGTTTTATAGACAGGAACTATTCTATCTAAAATCCAGCTTTCGGTAGGAAAATTATTTATTCTTTGTCCCTTATATTTATAGCCAACACATATCGAAATCTCCATAAGTCCATCCAGAACATCAGATTTAGTCAGGGCAATACGGCAAATGCCATTAATCCGACAGGCATAAGAGACGGCTAAGGCATCAAACCAGCCACAGCGGCGAGGCCGGCCGGTAGTGGCCCCAAATTCATTTCCTCTTTCTAAAATGAATTTACCTTGATGGTTGAAGATTTCAGTCGGGAAAGGTCCTCCCCCAACTCGAGTGGTATAGGCTTTAGTTACTCCTAAGACAGAATTTATCTTGTCCGGGCTAATTCCTAATCCAGTGCAAACTCCTCCAGCCGAAGAATTAGAGGAAGTTACATAAGGGTAAGTGCCATGGTCAACATCGAGGAGGGTGCCTTGGGCTCCTTCAAAGAGAATGGTTTTCCCTTCTTTAATTTTGTTATTAAGAAGAAAAGAAACATCAGTTATGTATTTCTTCAATTGGGAAGCATATTGTTTGTATTTCTTAAAAATTTCGGCTGCATCAAAAAGACGGCTGTTGTTAGCCTTAAAATAAAGATTTTTTTCTTTAACATTGGCTTCTATCTTTTCTTTCAAGATAGAAGATTCAAGCAAATCCCCAGCCCGGAGGCCACAGCGTCCAGCTTTATCTTCATAGGTAGGTCCAATACCTCGACAGGTAGTGCCAATCTTTTTAGCTCCTCTTCTTTCTTCACTTATTTTCTCTATTTGAGAGTGATAAGGAAGGATAAGGTGGGCGTTTTTACTGATGACAATATTGTCATTTATTTTTAGACCAAAACGCTTTAACTCGGTAATTTCATCTAAAAAAGCTTGGGGGTGGAAAACCACTCCATTACCTATTACACATAGTTTGCCTGGATGTAATATCCCAGAAGGAATGAGATGAAGGATTATTTTTTTGCCTTTGACATAAACTGTATGGCCGGCGTTATGGCCTCCTTGGTAGCGAGCAACTATATCAAAGGCTGGAGTCAGTAGATCTATAATTTTTCCTTTACCTTCATCGCCCCATTGGGTTCCAACTACCAGTAAATTAGCCATTAATACCTTATTTTCTTATTTATTGATACCTAATAGAAGTTTGATCAACCACAGAATTTTAGCAGAAGCTTCAGTTGATAACAAGGCTAAAAGCCTACTGCCAGCTGTAAGAGAAACAAGTTATTTTTAAGTTCAATTTTTTCTTCTCTGTTTATTTCATATTCTAGCTTAAAGAAGACATTTTTGGAGATGGAATAAACCAAACCCAGGCTCCAGCAATTTCTGATATCGTCAATTCCATTACCTTCCTGATCCGGCCAGCTAAAATTCCGGCCATGAAAGGCATCCTTATATTTCAAATATTGATAACTAACCACCGGACGAATACTCTCCCAGTCAAAGGAAAATTCGATAAAATAACCTTCAGCCTTTCCCTTTTTAAAGCCGGCTGGGTTATCAAGATTAGCTCGGGAATATTCGGCTAACAATTGAAAACCCTGGGTAGTCCAGCTCACATCTAAGCCTTGGAGAGACAAATTTCGCTGATTAAGATCATCATATTTGCCCTTATAAAAAGAATAAGCTGCTTCAAATCCCCGGCCAAATGAAAAACCAGCTCTGGCTCCTTTGCCTTTGTTCTTGTTATTATCCTCAAATTGCTGGCCCTGGCTTAAATAACCTCCTTCGCCCAGACCATTACCTAGGTAAGCCGAGTAAAAGAAACCTCCCCAATTACCTTCAATAAGAAGTCCAATATCCCGCCACCTGGGAGGATAAATATTTTTAACTGGAAGAGGAGCAACCACCAACATCATTTGCTGGGGTCGATTAGAAATGTTATATTTTCCGAAGGGAACAAGATACAAACCAAGCCGAAGGGAAAACGAATTGGAAGGCTTCAAGCTTATATAAGCTTCATCAAACTCAATTTTTCCTTTATGGCCAACTCTTATTTCAGAATTATAACTAGCTTTGTTACCAATCTCTCCAGAAATAATTAGACCTAAGAGGGCTCTCTGGAAACTACCTTGAGCTGAATTGCTCTCCGCTTGACCTTTGACAAAATCAAAAGAAAGATAACCGTTAATATCAGCTGAGACTAGAGTAGTGGAGAAAATTAATAAACTCAATCCAAGAAATACTCTTAACTTCATATTAAAGAAAAATCGAAATCATCTTCAAGCAGAGATTCTTTCCACTTCTTCACCTTGACTCTATCATCAATCAGGCAAGCTACATCATCGGCCCCCTTTTTAGTCTCCATCCAGATCGCACCAACTATAATATCTTGTTTTAAAACAACCTTCTTATAAATCCCCTTTTGCTTGTTTACTACTCTAATCTCTTCAAAACCTGAAAATTCCATAATTATTTCTTTATCTCTGATCTTAAAATGAAATTTTTTTTCCTCTCGGCCAGAGAAATTTTCTCTTTCCCCTTAAATCCGATTGCTCATTATATTTTATCCTCTCTCAGTTTGCAACAATCTATAACTACAAAATATCTTTTTTACTTTTGGCAGCGGGAACAGAAAAAAGTACTTCTGCCTCCGAGACGGATTCTTTTAATCTTTTGGCCACATCGAGGACAAGATTGGCCTTGTTGGCCATAGACTTGATGGTAATCTTGAAATCTCCCCTGGCGGCCATCTGCATCAATATAATTACGAACCGAAGATCCTTTGCTCTCAATAGCCTTGAGCAGAACATCTCTCATGGCTGTCCACAACCTTTTTAGTTCTTCACTCTTGAGCTGGGAAGCTGGCTTTAAAGGATGAATTTTTGCTTGAAAAAGAATCTCATCAGCATAAATATTGCCAACGCCGGCAATAAAATTTTGGTTTAGAAGAAGGCTTTTTATTCTTGCCCGACGACCTTTAAACATGGCCAAGAATTCATTTAAATTTATCTCCAGGGCTTCAGGACCGAGCTTATCAAGAGGAGGCAGAGAAAAGATTTTTGAAGTGGGCAGAAAATAAAAATAGCCAAATTTGCGGACATCCCGAAAACGTAATTCTTTTGACTTCATCTCTAAAGTGATGATTAGATGTGTATGCTTATCCACTTCAGATTTCCGATCAACTAAAAGCAGGCTTCCTGTCATTTTTAGATGAAAAAGAAGAGAAATATCTCCCTCACATTCGATAATTATTATTTTCCCCCGCCTTCTCAACCTGAGAATCCTTTTACCTTGAAGCTTTTTGAGATCTGCCTCTTTAACCCCTTTTAAAAGAGAAGGCAGCCGAAGGTTGATTGAACTAATCATTTGCCTGGTAAGCTTTGCCCTAAGGCCACGGACAATGGTTTCAACTTCAGGCAATTCAGGCATAGGCTAAGGCCTTCATAACTTTCATATCTTCTCAAAAATATACTTAACAATCATTAACTAATCTAGACAATAAGGCAAATCAAGAAAATCTACCATTATCAATAATTTCCGGCTCTATAACAAAAAGTGGGTAATATACATAGGGTCAGACCTTCATAAGTTTCATAAATTATGCCTCTCTATTGATATATTTCGTCGGTTTGTAGGGGACAAAAATTATTACAGTTATTGTAAAAATTAAAGTTATGAAACTTATGAAGGTATGACCCCATAAGCACATAAGCATCAATAACCCCACTTTTTGTCATAGAGCCATAATTTCCTTGATTTGTAAATATTATTGCTTTATTATTTTTATTCAATAAAATGAAAAGCAAGTCAGTATTTTTTCTATTGCTGGGTTGGTTAGTGCCTGGATTAGGACATGTCCTTCAAAAAAGACTCTGGCGGGGACTAATTTTTTTTATTTGTATTTCAGCTATGGCCGCTATGGGATTAATAATGGGCGGGCGGATTTATTCCTTTCAGACCGAAAATCCACTAACTGTCCTTGCTTTCTTTTCAGATATAGGTAACGGTTTGCTATACATTCTTTCCAAACTTCTTTCTTTTGGCTTAGGAGAACTCAAGAAAAATACCTTTGAATTTGGGACCGCTTACTTGGCAGGGGCTGGCCTTTTAAATTACTTAGTAGCTCTTGATGCTTTCGACATTGCTTCGGGAAAAAAGAAATGATGTTAAAAAGCCATTTTATCTCTATGGTTCTTTACGCTTTTTTTGTTTGCATCGTCTTAGCTCTCATCAGAAGAGAAAAGAGAAAGGATCAGATAAAATATGGACTTTCTCTTTTTCTTTTTATGATTTTGGGAGCTTTAATATTTGGCTGGTTTATGTATCTTTTCATTTCCTGAGAATTTTCCCCTTTTCCATTCCTCCTTTGAATCCCAAAATTGATGTGTTATAATCCATCTCTCTAAGATGAAAACTTCGTCTTTTGAATCTGTTATCGGTCTTGAAATTCATGCCCAGCTCTTAACCAAAACTAAACTATTTTGCGGCTGTAGCACTCAATACGGAAATCCACCCAACTCACTCACCTGTCCGGTCTGTCTAGGGCTACCTGGAGCTTTACCCGTTCTCAACCAAGAAGCTGTGGCTATGGCTGTTAAACTTGCTCTGGCCATAAAGGCCCAGCTTAATCTCCGCTCTGTCTTCAGCCGTAAGAACTATTTCTATCCAGACCTGCCCAAGGGCTATCAGATAACCCAATACCATTTGCCGGTGGCAATTAACGGGTATTTAAAGATCGAAAGTAATGGCACCTATAAAACTATTGGCATTGAGCGGATTAACCTCGAAGAAGATGCTGGAAAGTCCATCCATGAAGGAATGCCAGATTCAGCTCAAAAAACATATCTTGATTTCAACCGGAGTGGCATTCCCCTGTTGGAAATCGTGGGCAAACCTGAAATCAATTCCCCTTCTGAAGCAGTCGAGTTTCTCCAGCTTTTTAGAACAACCCTTCAATACATTGAAATCTGCGATGGCAATATGGAAGAGGGCAGTCTCAGATGCGATGCCAACCTCTCTGTAAGGAAAAAAGGTTCTTCCAAACTGGGAATAAAAACAGAGATAAAAAATCTAAACTCTTTCCGCTTCCTCCATAAAGCTCTTGAGTATGAAGCCCAGCGTCAGATTGCCCTTTTAGAAGCCGGCCAAAGCGTCAGTCAAGAAACGCGCCTCTGGGACGAAAAGGCAAATAAAACCCGCCCTATGCGGACTAAAGAGGAAGCCCATGATTATCGCTACTTCCCTGAGCCAGATCTGCCGCCTTTAGTCATCTCCGCAAACTTTATTAATAAAATTAAAGCCACTCTTCCGGAATTTCCTCAAGAGAAAAGGGAAAGATTCGAACAGCAATATAAGCTCCCCGCCTACGATGCTAAAGTCCTGACATCATCCCGCCAGCTAGCTAATTATTTTGAACAAACAGCCAAAATATGCCAGCAACCTAAGCAGGCAAGTCATTGGATAATGAGAGAAGTACTGCAATTTCTTAAAGACTCAGGGATTACTATCTCTGAATTCCCCGTTTCTCCCCAAAATTTAGCTGAACTTATTATGCTGGTTGAAAAAAAAGAAATTTCGCTGCGAACAGCTAAAGAAGAGGTTTTCCCGGAAATGATAAAAACCAAGCAAAAAGCGACTGCTATCATTAAAAGAAAAGGACTGACCCAGGTTAGCGACGAAGAGCAGATCAAAAACATCATTCTCCGCGTTACTAAAGATAATCCAAAACCTTTAAAGCAGTATCTAGGAGGTAAAACTCAGGTAGCCGGTTTCTTTGTCGGTCAAGTTATGAAAGAAACTCGAGGCAGAGCCAATCCCCAGTTGGTCAACAAAATATTAAGACAAATTTTAGATGGTTATCAAAAATAACCTCAGTTTTTTATCCTGCTCAGTGGAAGATGATTGAGCTTTATCATATCTGGAAACAGTACCAGAAACCTCATTGGGCCTTGTCCGACATCTCTCTCCATGTAAAAGAAGGTGATTTTTATTTCATAACCGGACCCAGTGGTTCGGGTAAAACAACCTTGCTTAAGATTATTTTCAGAGAGCTCCATCCTACTCAAGGTCAGATTATTATTGATGGCCGCAACATTCTAAGAATCCCTGATCACAAAATTTATACCTTAAGGAGAATGATGGGTATTGTCTTTCAGGACTTTAGACTCCTCTTCCACAAAAAAGTTTTCGATAATGTAGCTGTAGTCCTCCAAGTGCTGGGCGTACCTCATAAAGAAATAAGGAGGCGAGTGTTCAATGCTTTAAGAATGGTGAGCCTTCACCACAAAATGTGGGATTATCCATCCCAACTCTCCTATGGTGAACAACAAAGGGTAGCCATCGCCAGGGCTATTGTGAACAATCCCAAAATAATCCTGGCTGATGAACCAACTGGAAATTTGGATGCCGAACTTGCTTTTGAAATAATGGGACTTTTCAAAGAAATCAACAAGAAAGGGGCTACGGTTCTTATCGGAACTCATGACCGAGAGTTAATCCGACATTTCGGTCATAAAATTCTCTTCCTCTATCAGGGGAAATTAATTCGAAAGGAAACAATCTGATTACTCAAAAACTGAAATACTTTATTAAAGAAACAGCCAACAGTCTCTGGCAGTATAGATTAAGGAATATATTTTCAGCCACTATTATTTGTTTATCTTTTCTTATCTTGGGAATTTTCCTGTCTATGTCTAACAACCTTCAGTACACAGCTCAACAATTAGCTAAAGATCTATCAGCTGTTCTTTATCTTGAGAAGAATTTGACTCTTACAGACATCAAACAGATTAAAACCAAGTTGGAAAAATCTTCCTTAGTCACCAAAATCCAGTTTACGACTTCAGCTCAAGCCCTTCAGAAATTTCGACAAAATTTTCCCCAATTGGAAGGGATAATAGATAATCTCAACATCAATCCTTTCCCGGCCTCCTTTGGAATTTCTATTCAAGAAAAAGACGTTTCCCCTGGAGAAATAAAGGCTTTTCTCCAGGAAGTAAAAAATATCAAGGGTATTGAAGATGTCCAGTTCAACCAGGACTTAATTGAAAAAATGCAATCTCTGAGTCGCCTGGTTAAAGCAGGAGGAGGGTTTTTAGGAGGAATTCTTATCCTAGCTTCATTTTTTATTATTTCTAATGTCATCAAACTTAATGTTTTTTCTCGCAGAGAAGAAATTGAAATACTCCGCTTAGTAGGTGCTACCAATTCCTTCATCAGACTTCCTTTCCTTTTAGAGGGAATAATTTTGGGCATAATCGGTGTCTTATTTTCCTTTTTCCTTCTTTTTTTAGTTATAAAGATTTTTCCCTTTTACTTAGGGACGCCTTTAGGCGCTTTGCAAGATCTTATTAACTTCAGATACCTTTCCTGGACTCAAAGCTTGCTGCTTATAGCTGGTGGGGCTTTTATCGGTTTCTTCGGCAGCCTGAGTTCTTTAGCCCGCTTCCTTAAAATATAGTCTATATCCCTGGCTAAGGCCCCTTTTTGGCTAAAATATGAGCCTGCCGCAACGGTTCTGGAATCCTGTAGCGGGTACATCTAAGAACCAACTGAATTGACTTTTTAAAATCAATTTTATGACCGGGCGAGACAAATATTGGCTTAACTTCTGTCCTTGTTCGCAGGCATACTCCAATCTTTTCCTTTTTGTCATTAAAGAAGTAAGTATAACTCCCTCTTTTTTCCCCGGGAGGGATAAAAGAAAAAACCGGCCTTTTGGCACAACCTACAGTACAAATATCCAAAATGACTCCGACAAACGAGGCTAAACCCATTTTCCTGGGATGAGCAATGCCATTGCCATCGATTAAGGTAATATCAGGAACTACTTTAAGCTTCTGGAAAGCAGCAAAAAAGGCAGGTGCTTCTCTAAAAGCTAAATAGCTAGAAATATAAGGGAAACTAATGTTTTTGACAGCCCAGACTTTTTCTATTAATTTTAATTCAGGAAATCTAAAAACCACCAAGCAGGCCGTAATTTTTTTCCGAGTCAAGTCATAGCTGAAATCAGCTCCAGCCACCAATTCAACTGAATTTTCTGTCCAGCTTAACTTAAGTCGCCGAGAAAGTTCAAGCTGCGAACGAGCTAAACGCTCTAGGACCGCTTTTTTCATTATTCTTATTAAAGTCTATGGCCTGAATCTTGAAAGGTCAACTGAAATAACACAGCAAGGTTATTACCGCCCTAGTTGAAATAAAACCCTCTCAACTGCTCTTTTTCTAAAGACTTCAAGAAGTTTTTTCCCAGAAAAATCGTTTAATTAATCTACCTTAGTAAAATATCCGTATTTAAAAAAACATCTAAAGAGAAATATTAATAATTTAAAGAAGGCTAGATTAATAGCCTACAAATTATGGAAAATAAAGCGGTTCTCTTCCATATTGTGTGGGTAACAACATTTAATTTATATTTTATTAATGTGGCTGGTAGCTATTTTAAGTCTTGTTTTTTTATAGATATCAAGCCCAGCAAGAAGTTCATATCTAATCCTAGGTAAGGCGAGAACAGATTGACATGAAAGGAGACTTGTCATAAAATTCCCCCAGTAATGGCATCTTTAGGGCAAGAACTTAAAAGAGAAAGAGAGCTGAGGGGAATTTCTTTAAAGGAAATAGCTGATTCTACTAAAATCAGTTTAAGATTTTTAAGAGCTTTAGAAGATGATCAACTGGATATGCTTCCTGGAAAATTCTTTACTAAGGGCATCATCCGCTCCTATGCTAATTACTTAGGCCTTGAAGAAGAAACTGTTCTCAATAAATATTATGAAGATTCGCTTCTCAAAGAGGAGGCAGATGAAACTGAAAAGAAAAAAGAGAAGCCCCTTAAATTAATCCCCAAAGATGTCAGGAAGCTTCTCCAATATATTATTTTAATTGTTATTTTGATTCTTATTGCCTTATCTTTATCTCTCTTCTTGACAAAAAAAGAGCAAAAATCCATCTTAGACCAGACTAGAGTTCCAACTCTACAGCAAAGAGAAAAATTTACTTCTACCTTTCTAAATGATATAGACCAACAAGCTTCGAAAATAGAAAAAGGAATTCTTCTAGAAATTTCTTTTCTTGATAAAACCTGGATTCAGGTTTATGCTGATGGGCGTCTGACTTTAAACGGCATAAAAAACAGTGGCCAAAAAGCAGCTATCAGGGCTTCAAAAGAAATCATCCTTCACCTCGGAAATGCTGGAGGTTTAACTTATACCATAAACCACCACCAAGGAAAACCTTTTGGCAGACCAGGAGCTGTAGTTAAAAACATCAAAATTACTCCTGACAATATTAAACAGTTTATATTCAAGGCCAAATAAGGATAATACAAGTAAAAATAGCCAATAATTAACCTGGATTATTCACGAGTCGAGGTTGCTGCAGATGAGAGGCACAGGGCATGAAGCTGTGGTCATCCACCGCAAATGCCCTGTAATGAAGCAGATCCAGCAAGATCGGCTCGCCCTAAGGGTAAAAGATGCCGATTATGATTAAAATAAAATTAAAAGTGCAAAGCGATCTCCATGAGTTTACGAAAAATCATGATAAAAATATCAATGAAAATAAATAAAAGATCCGAAGATTTTATGAATAATTCAGTCTATTAAAAAAAACAGATGGAAAACAGCAAGAAAAAAGGCTCACGCTTTATTGGAGCCATCATTGTCTTTCTTATTATTCTTTTTTTCGCCATCGAATATTTCATCCGCGAATCTCAAGAATTCTCGCCAACAGCAGTAACCAATGTTCTGCTCTCTATGCTTCAGATTATCGTCGTTCTTCTTTTTCTTATCCTTCTTTTTGTACTAGGCAGGAATTTAGTCAAACTTTATTTAGAACGTAAAAGAAAAGTGATTGGGGCTCATTTTAAAACCAAGCTGCTCCTTTTCTTCACAGCTTTATCTTTAATTCCAACCCTCCTTCTCTTCTTCTTTGCCAGCGACTTAATAAGCCGTAATATCGAAAATTGGTTTAAAACGCCAATAGATAAAATTTTGAATGATACTAAAAGCTTGGCTGACAGTTTTTATCTCAACAGTGAGGAAATAACTCTTCATTACGCCCAACAGCTGAGTAGTGTCATTAAAGATAAAAATTTAGTAGATCCCAATCGCCGTTTGGCTCTTATGAATTTTATAAAACAAAAATTGACAGAATACAGATTGGATGAAATAGGGATTTATCTGGAAGATGAAGAACTATTTGCCTATTTAAGTTCCAATCTCCCTCGTCAATATTATCGGGATCTAACCACCAATATCGTCAAAAGAGCCCATTTAGGTGAAAAATTCAGGAGCATCGAACCCATGGGCAGCGGAGAAATGATTCGGCGGGGAATATCATTTAAAGTCCCCAATATTGGCAGTGTCCTAGTAATAGCTGGAAAATTTCTTCCCCAAAATTACGCTCAAAGAATAAATAATATCAGTGCCTATGTCCAGAGGTATCATCAGCTAAAAATACAGAAAAATCCGGTCAAAACCTTTTATTTAATTACTTTGGTCTTTATTACTCTTCTTATTATTTTTGCTGCTTCATGGATAGGATTTCACCTGGCCAAAAGCATTACTGTCCCTATAGAAAAGTTGGCCCAGGCTACAAAAGAAGTTTCTCGGGGAAATCTTGAAGTCAAAGTTGAGGATCCTGCTTCAGATGAATTAGGAATTCTTATTGATTCTTTCAATCAAATGATTTCAGATCTTAAAGAAAGCCAGCAAAATATTGCCCAGAAAACCTCAGAGTTAGAGGCCCGCAAAAAGTATATTGAGGCCATCCTCAATAATATTGCTACTGGCGTTATCACTCTGGATGCTCAAGGTACCATATCCACGATCAATCCTTCTGCCCAAGAAATGTTAGGTCTTCAAGAAAAAGACCTAGTAGGTAAAAGCTATCAAGATGTTCTTAGCCAGGCCAAATATAAAGAAATTGTCACCTACATTAAACGAGGCCTGGAAAAGAAATTCAAGTTGATGGACAAAGAAATAAACATAAGTGTCGACAGTCAAAATAAAACTCTGGCTTTGACTCTATCCCCTCTTAGACAATCTAATAATAAATTTGCAGGTATGATCGTTGTTATTGACAACCTCACTCAACTTATCAAAGCTCAAAAAATTGCTGCCTGGAAAGAAATAGCCCAAAGAGTGGCTCACGAAATCAAAAACCCCCTAACTCCTATCCAGCTTTCAGCCGAAAGAATAATCAAAAATTTAAAACAAAAAGATAAAAAACAGGAAGCCATTATCAAAGAAGGAGCCTCCACTATTGTTGCTGAAGCCAGAACCATAAAAAGTCTAATAGATGAATTTTCAAACTTTGCCCGCATGCCCAATGTAAATCTTCAATCAGGTGACCTTCACGAGATCTTAGAACAGACTATTTCTCTATTTAAAGGAATATTTACAAAGGTTGAGTTTGATGTTTCTCTTTCTCCAGATGTACCCTCGCTCATTCAAATCGACCCTGAACAGATGAAAAGAGTTTTTATAAATCTCCTTGACAACGCTATTGAAGCTATGAATAAAAAAGGGAAAATTAAAATCAAGACTTCTTATGACCAACCTCACAATAAAGTTAAAATTGAACTGTCTGATTCAGGACCGGGAATTCCTGTTAAAGAAAAAGAGAAATTGTTTCTACCTCATTTCTCCACCAAAAAAAAGGGGACAGGGCTTGGTTTGGCTATAGTCAATCAGGTTATCACCGAGCACAACGGCACTATTGAGGTGGCTAATAACCGACCTCATGGAGCTAAATTTATAATCCAATTACCAGCATGATAAAAGATAAAATTCTAATAATTGATGACGAGGCGGGAATCCGTTCTACTCTAAGGGGAATACTGGAAGATGAAGGTTTTGCTGTCGAGAGCACAGAAAGCGGAGAAGATGGACTTGAACTGCTGAAAAGTGAAAATTTCGACCTTATCCTCCTTGACATTTGGCTGCCCAATATGAGCGGGATAGAAGTCCTCAAACAAATAAAAAGTAACGAAATTAATACCCAGGTGGTGATGATCACCGGCCATGGTTCGGTGGAAACAGCAGTAAAAGCTACTAAACTGGGAGCTTATGACTTTTTAGAAAAGCCATTATCTCTAGAAAAGGTAGTCTTAACGGCCAAGAATGCTCTCAAACAAAAACGGCTGGAAGAAGAAAATATCCAGCTTAAAGAAAAAATCAAGACAAAGTATCTCCTAATTGGCAAGAGCTCCTCCATCCAAAAACTAAGGGCTGAAATTAAGAAGGCTGCCCCGACCAATGGCCGTGTTCTCATTTACGGGGAAAACGGCACTGGTAAAGAGCTCATTGCCCGTTTGATCCATCAGCAAAGCCCCAGAAAAAATAAAAGATTTATCCAAATAAATGCGGCGGCCATTCCTGATGATTTGATTGAAAACGAGCTCTTTGGCTACGTCAAAGGAAGCTTTCCTCAAGCTGAAAAAAGCAAAAAAGGGAAATTATTGCTGGCCGATGGAGGTACATTATTCTTAGATGAAATAGGTTATATGAGTTTAAAAACTCAAGCCAAATTAGTCAGAGTAATTGAAGACCAAAAATTTGAACCTATAGGCTCTTCAGATTCGATTTCAATCAATACTAGGCTTATTGCTGCTACCAACAGGAACCTTAGAGAGCTGGTGAGTCAAGGATTATTCAGAGAAGATTTATTCTTTAAACTCAATGTCATTCCTTTGGTTATTCCTCCTCTTCGCGAAAGAAAGGAAGATATTCCTCTTTTAATTGATTATTTTCTAAAATATTTTTCTCATGAATACGGCAAAAAGCCTAAAACCATGAGTCAGGAGGCGATGAAGGCTTTTCTCAATTATTCTTGGCCTGGCAATCTCAGTGAATTAATAAACGTAATCGAAAGATTCGTAATTATGGTCGAAGATGAACAAATAAAGTCTTCTCATCTCTCTCTCCTAGTCGAACCCCGGGAGTTCCAATATATATCTGAAGAAAATGAATATAAATCCTTAAAAGAGGCCAAAGAAAATTTCGAAAAAGAATACATCCATCGGATATTAATTAATCATAGCTGGGATCTTGATCAAGCTGCCGCTATTTTAAAAGTTGAACCTAAACATCTCCAACAGAAGATAAAAGATTTAGGCCTCTCCTTCCTGGGATAAATTTCATAAACATTCTTTATAGACCTCCTTATCTTTGATTGTTATAATAGAGGAAATTTTTTTTGGGAATTTGACAGGAATGGAAGATCAAATAATAAAGATTATAACCTCAATGAGGGATTTCGTCTGGGGAGTCCCTCTTATAGTCCTCCTGGTGGGTACTGGAATTTTCTTAACTGTCATCTTGAGAGGACTGCAGCTAAGGGGATTAATTTATTCTCTTTACTTAGCTTTAATTAAAAGAAAGGAAGATGATGAGGAAGCTGGAGATATCTCTCATTTTCAAGCTTTGATGACTGCTCTGGCCGCCACCGTCGGCACCGGAAACATCGCTGGGGTAGCCACAGCCATAGTGATTGGAGGCCCAGGAGCACTTTTCTGGATGTGGATTACAGGCTTGTTCGGGATGGCCACCAAATACTCTGAGGCTCTCCTAGCTATAAAATTTAGAGAGAAGGACAAATTTGGCACTATGAGTGGTGGGCCTATGTATTACATCTCCAAAGGACTGGGCTGGAAGTGGTTGGGGATCTTATTTGCCATATTTGCAGCTGTTGCTGCTTTTGGTATAGGCAACATGGTCCAATCCAACTCAGTGGCCGAAGCTGTCAGAACTTCTTTCGGCATCCCTAACTGGGTTACAGGCATTGTCCTGGCTACTTTAACAGCAATGGTTGTCCTGGGAGGGATTAAAAGCATAGCCAGAGTCACCCAATATATTGTTCCTTTTATGATTATTATTTACTTCTCGGGTGCCCTCCTTATCATTCTCTTAAAAATTTCAGCTCTTCCTAAAATTTTTCTGCTAATCATAAAGTCAGCTTTTACTCCTACAGCTGCCGTTGGAGGATTTCTGGGTACAACCTTGATGCAGACCATAAGAATCGGCGTGGCAAGAGGCGTTTTTTCTAACGAGTCTGGCTTAGGCTCAGCCCCCATTGCCGCAGCTGCAGCTAAAACCCCTAATCCCGTCAAACAGGCCTTGGTTTCCATGACTCAGACTTTTATTGATACTCTGGTTGTTTGCACCATGACTGGATTAGTATTGCTACTAAGTGGTCTCTGGAACTCAGGCCGAACTGGAGCAGAATTAACAGCCCTGGCTTTTGACCGCACTCTCCCTGGAGGATTAGGGGAGTTTGTGGTAACTATGGGACTTATCTTCTTTGCTTATTCCACCATTCTGGGTTGGTGTTACTATGGAGAAAAATCCATTGAATATCTTTTCCGGGAAAGAGTGGTCAAAATATACCGAATTCTTTTTGTAATTTTTGTAGGTATAGGCACTTTTTTAAAATTAGAAACAGTCTGGACAGCAGCTGATTTGATGAACGGGCTTATGGCCTTCCCCAATTTAGTGGGGTTGATTGGCTTAAGTAGTATAATTGTGGCTGAAACTAATAAATATTTTTACAAAAAACACTGATTTACAGCTCTTTTTTTTTGTGTTATGGTGAAAAGCACAGAGTAGCCAGAAAAAAATGAAGTTAGAATCTCTTAGAATAGCTACCAGTTCAGCCCGGAAATTCATAAACATGGGGGCTCTCCACCGCCTTTGGAATCTAGTTAAAAAACTTCATCCAGCCGATATTGCGGCCATCATCGAACACCTGGTTTTCAGAGAAAGGCTGATTCTTTTTAATAATCTTTATGAAAGAGATAAAGAAAAAGCAGCTGAAGTTTTAAGTGAACTTGATCCAGAGGATGCAGCTAAAATTTTAAAAGAACTTCCTTTAGAGCAAAGCTCTGATCTTTTTCAAGTTATCCCTTCTGATGATGCTGTCCCGATTCTAGACTTTCTCCCCGAAGAGTTAAAAACCTCCATTTTAGCTTCCATGGAAAAAGAACCATCTGAAGAAGTAAAGGGTCTCCTCCACTATGAAGAAGAGACAGCTGGGCGCATCATGTCCCCTAATTTCTATGCTCTAAACCAGAATACCAATGTTTCAGATGCTATAACAGCTATGCAGCTTGAGGGAGATGTGGAATCTGCCTTTTATCTCTATGTGGTCGATGACGAGGGTCGTCTTGTCGGAGTAGTTTCTTTAAGACAGCTGCTTTTTGCCCGTCCTAATACACCTCTTAAGGATATTATGACCAAGGATGTAATTAGCGTCCGCACCGAAACAGACCAAGAAGAAGTAGCCAGAATTGTAGCTGATTATAATCTGGTGGCTGTCCCAGTTGTTGATTCCGATAACAAATTGGTAGGAGTAGTGACCGTTGATGATGTCATTGATGTTATCGATAAAGAAGCTACCGAAGATATTTATAAGATGGTTTCCTTGGATTCGTCCTATAGAATTCAGGATAATCCTTTAACCTCTATCAAAAAAAGACTTCCATTTCTTCTCTTCAGTGTGTTGACTGCTTCGCTAGCTCCCTTTGTCGTTAATTATTTTAAGGGTACCATCCAACAATTTGTCACCTTAGCTGTCTTTATGCCTCTCGTAGGAGCTCTAGGAGGAATTGCCGGTAATCAGACCATTGCTGTTATGGTAAGAGAATTAACAATCGGCCAAACTGACTGGATGACTATCAGAAAAGCTCTGGCCAAAGAAACTTTAGTGGGCATTTGTAATGGCTTTATTATTGGCCTGGTGCTGGCTGTTATTTCTTACTTAATCATCGGCAATCCATTTTTAGGATTAGTTCTTGGTTTGGCCATTATTATCAATCTCTTCAATGCCGCACTTCTCGGCACTTTAATTCCTTTGTTCTTAAAATTAATTCACCTCGACCCTGCTTTGGCCTCAGTTAACCTCCTAACTATGTGTACAGATACGATTGGTTTGCTTTCTTTTCTTGGCTTTGGCACATTATTCCTCAAATACCTAACCTGACTTTTCTATGTCACTCCAGCAATCTGAAGCTTTCATCTTGCGCAGTTTTAATGTTGGAGAACAGGATAAAATTGTTGTTCTCTTTTCCCGGGATAAAGGAGTACTAAAAGGGGTGGCCAAAGGTGCTCGAAAATTTGGTAATCGTTTTGGCAGCAGCCTAGAACCAATGTCTTTGGTAAAAATATTCTATTATGAAAAAGAAAGAAAAGAACTGCTTACCATCAGTAACTGTGACCTAATAGAGTCTTTTTTTGAAATCCAAAAAGATCTTAAAATAAATTTTACTTTAAGTTACTTTGCTGAACTAGTAGAAGAATTCTTTCCTTCGGGAGCCAAAGAGGATATTCTTTTCCGCCTGCTGCGAGCTGTACTTCTGGCCATCAAAAATAAAGGAGACTTGAATTTTTTAATCGCTTATTTTGAAACCTGGGTTCTTAAAATTAATGGCTTATTGCCAGCTTTAAGTGTTTGTAAAAAATGTCACAAAAAAATTACAAGTTTTGCCTGGCTTTCCCCCAAAAAAGATGGTATTTACTGCCAGCAATGTGCTGATTATAAAAAAGAAAAAATATCATCCAAGGCTAATAAACTTATCCTGTGGATTCAAAAAAATCCTCCTGGCCATATAAAAAATTTTCCCTTTACCTCAACTGAGATTAAAGATTTAAGAAAAGTCTTAGAAGAAATCATCGTTTTCAATCTAGAAAAAGAACCTAAGACCTTAAGATACTTGGATAAAAGTCTTTAATCTTATTTATCTATTGATTTTTTGAATAAAAAGAATAAACTAATATTCTTCAAAAATCATCTAAAAGAAAGGAGTTCTAATGAATCAATGTAAGATATGTGGAAAAGAAATTGATCCTAAAAATCCTCATTTTGTTCTTACTTTCAATAAAGAAATCTTGGAAAACGGTCATAAGAATATTATTAAAACTGAGGAAGGAGCTTTAATCTGCCAAGAGTGCGGGGAGGAAGGACTTCAGTCTGTCCTTCACAACTTAAAAATGATAAATAACGCCGATACCCACCTTAATGAGAAGATGGAATTAATCGCTAAATCTATTGACTTCTTGGAGGTAATGAAATCCTTCGGAATCTCTGGAGAAAAAATCAGTATCGATAATCAATATCTGGCCAAATGTCCTTTTCATAACGAGGAATCATCCTTCTTGATAGATGCTGATAGGAAAGAGTACTTCTGTATTTGTGAAGGAATAAAGGGAGACGTTTTTAGTTTTGTTATTAATTATGATCGGGATGTAAACCATAAACACACGACTTTAAAACAAGCTGTGGACTTTCTTATGGAAAAATTTCAGATAGAAGAAAAATAAAAAATTTAACTAACTTTCTTTTTTATAGCCGGCCGGTACCTCATAGATGCCTGCGGGAGGTCTGGCTTCTTTTACTTCCAGTAGCTCCTGGGTAGATTTCACCTCAGCTCCCATGACTGAGGAAGTCGAGGTAGTCAAGACAGAAATACCTTTAATCTTTTTCATCTCTTCAAAGGCCTTATCAAAGCCAGGTTGTTTAGCCATTAGAGAAAAGCCAAGGGTTCTAAACAGATCGGCGTTGAGCTTAATATCTTCTGTAGCCCAGATTTCTGAGGTGGAACTGGTCATCATTACTTTTGTGGTCATTAAGTATTTGCGGCAATTCCAAGCTTTTATCTTTTTTGTCTCACCTGTATCGGTAACTTTAACCTCAACCTTCATCATAGATTTGGCAAAGCCCATAAATTTCTTGGCTTCAGCCTGCTCTTCTTTAGAGAGATCGGATTTGGCAAGAGAACTGGAAATAAGATCATTTAAGTCACTGAAAGGCATTTCGCTATAAGTTTTTTTGTTGTGATCAACCATATACATGATATTTTTGTCAAGCCTGATAATAGTTGACATCTTTTCTCCCTGATCTATCCTACCCTTATCTTTGCCCATCCACATGACCACCATCTCATCTTTAGCCGGCTGAGTGCGCCCCATTACCTTGAAAGCATCAGTATGGCTTTTTTGCTTGAGATAAATATCAGCTTTAACCAGAAGTGGGGTTACTACCAGAGTAATAAGTAAAATTAACCAGAGAGTTCTCCATCTTTTTTTGAAGTTCATTTAAAATCCTCCTCTAAAATCAAAATCATTCTTCCTTATTTTAGCGCTTTAATTCTTAATTGCAATAATGTTTTTAGTTGACCTGGGAACAATCCATCTACCTTTTCAAGAGCAAGGATATTGTCTTATGCCTCTAAATTTAATAAAATGCCAAATAAAATGATCAATGGGAAAATATTGTTTAAAAAGGAGCCATCATGAAAGATTGTTATAAATTAGGTCCTAGAATCATTTTAATTCTTTATTTTATTCTGTTGATGACGGCCACTGCTTCATACTGCCAGATGGTAAACCCCAAAATAGATAAAGCAGATGAACCATTTAGTTATTTTTCTTTTCCAGTGGATGTTATCGGTTTTATGGACTGCCGAGAAGGAACTGAAATAACTCCAGAAGGCTATCTCTTTACCGGTTATGGAGAACTCATGTTTTTCTATGGCAGTCCACCTCAAGCTGTAAATCAACGGGTAAAAACTCTTTATAAGGGATATTTGCCGATTATCAGCTATTGCTTCACTCAAGAAGGAGTACGATATTCTGTTACACTCTTTGCTTATACTCTGGATGGAAATCCTGAAAGCCCTCTTCTTAATTTTATTAGAGTTCAACTGGAAAACACGAGCTCATCTCCTCGGACAGCCTATTGGTGGGTGGGAACAAGGTATACTGCTCCCAGTACCAGTGCCAGCGGCCTTCCGGACCACCGTTTTAAAAGGCCGGCTACAGCTTCTAAATCCGGCTATTATGAACAGGAAGGAGAAGAATTCTCATCAGAATGGGAGTATAGTTTTCAGCAAAATATGATGCTGCGGGATGGGCATGTTTTTTATCTTTTCCCCACTGATAAGTCTCCCACTAAATGGATCACTCTCAAAACTCCATACAGTGAACAATGGAAAAAACCTAATATTCTGCCCACCTCACCGGTGGGACTGGTTAAATATGAAATAAAGCTGAGAGTAGAAGAGAAAAAATCTCTTGATTTCATAATGCCTTACAGGCCTCTTTCTCTTTCTGAGGAAGCGCTAGCAGACGTCAGGCAAGCCAAATTTGACGATTATTTCCAAAAAACAGTAAATTTCTGGGAAAACATCTTAGCTAAGGGCATGAAAATCTATCTTCCTGAACCAAAGGTTACCAATACTTTTAAAGCTAACCTCATATATGACCTCATTGCCAGGGATAAAATAGGCCAAGATTATGTTCAGAAGGTAAATGAGTTTCAGTACGATGCTTTCTGGTTGAGAGACAGTGCTTATATTGTAAGAGCTTATGATGTTACCGGCTACCACAAAATTGCAGAGCAGTGCCTGAATTTTTTCTTAAAATGGCAGAGAGAGGACGGCAACTTTCTTTCCCAACAAGGGCAGTATGATGGTTGGGGCCAAGCTTTATGGGCAATAGGTCAGCATTTCGTTATCACTCATGATCTTAATTTTGCCCGAAAATTTTTTCCTCCTATAAAAAAGGCTGTAGATTGGCTGAAAGAGGCCAGAGTAGGAGATCCTCTTCACCTTATGCCCGTTACTACACCCGGAGATAATGAAGATATTACCGGCCATGTGACCGGCCACAATTTCTGGGCCTTGATTGGACTCAAAAAAGCCATAGCCATGGCCGAGGGCCTTGGAAAAGAGGAGTTGGCTCAACAATACCACCAGGAATATGATGACTATTTAAATTATTTAAAAAAAGCCATAAAAAAAATTGCTCAAAAATCGGGAGGTTATATTCCACCTGGGCTGGATGAATTAGGAGGTCAGGACTGGGGAAATATGCTGACTGTCTATCCTGAGCAAATTCTTAAGCCATTCGACCCTTTAGTCACCAAAACTCTAGAAGAAACCCACAAAAAATACAAAGAAGGAATTATGACCTACGGCGATGGACGCTGGCTTCATCTTTATCTGACTATGAAAAATACTGAAACTGAGGTCATTCGAGGTGATGAAGAACAGGTTCTCAAGGAATTTTACTCAATTTTGGTCCATACCAGCTCAACTCAGGCCGGCTTTGAATTCAGCATCCTTCCCTGGGGAGACAGAGATTTCGGTTATAATCTTACTCCTCATGGCTGGTTTGCAGCCAAGTTCCGGACTCTTCTGCGCAACATGCTGGTTAGAGAAGAAAGAAATGAACTTCATCTTCTTTCTGTTATTTCTCCCTTCTGGGTAAGGGAGGGAGAAAGAATTTCTGTTTCAGATGCTCCCACAAATTTTGGAATGGTGAATTTTTCATTCGAAGCAGAGAAGGGAGAGGCCCGGTTGCGCCTCCAGTCAGATTTTCGTCAGGCTCCTGAAAAAATTGTCGTTCACCTTCCCTGGTTTGTCAATCTATTGCAAGCTTCGGCCGATGGTCAGCCTCTTAAAGCCAAAAACAAGAATCTTTACCTCAGCGCTCAAACCAAAGAGCTAAAACTCAAGTGGGAAATTAGGCCCGTCGGTGCCTGGAGCTATGAATTTTTTGTCCAGGACTATAAAGAAAAATATCAAGCCAAATACAAAGAGTTTCTGGAAAAAGGAGAAAGGATGTAAAATGATAAGACATGATGGAGGCCTTCCCTCCTTTTCTGATTGCCTTCTTGAGAGGTTAAGGGAAAATTTGCCTTAGTCCTTCCCTCTAATATCTGCTAGAAGGAAACTGAATTGGAACATAGTTTCTTTAGTAAGCTTATGTCTGGATTGGCGAGATTAAGATGCTGGGCTTGGAAATTTGAGGCCTACTTTTATGCTTTCTCAGCCCGAGTAATTATTTTTCTGATTTCCTCTTTAACCTTCCTAGGCAAAGGCTCAGGCTTATGCTGGGCTAGAATCTCATCAACTCTTTCCTTAGAACGCTCATAAAAGGATTTCCCACCCTTGTCCAGCCAGGTCTCGTAGGTATCCCGCTCAAAAAGCGTGGGATACCAGCGATCGCGGTAATGCCTGAGTGTATGGTCAGTTTTAAGGAATTCTCCGTCGGGTCCAACCTCAGCTATCACTTCCAGAGCTAGTGTTTCCTCACTGACCTCGAATTCTCTCATGTATGCTTTGATCCAGCTCACAATCTCATCACATAGGACTAATTGGATAAATGAAAATGTCAATCCGCTCTCCAAGTATCCAAGGTCATGAATGATATTACCTCCCGCAAGAGCTTCTACCACCAACGTGAGAGCTGCTTCGGCTGCAGCCTGCTGGTCGCTAATTTTTGCTTCAGAGGCTCCTCCAAGGGCAAACATAGGAAGATGGTAGAAATGGCCAATTGCCTGGGCAATTGTTCTTTCAGGCTCACAGTAAGAAGTTACCAGGGTTCGCATGTCAAGAGTACCACCAGGCGGCATTCCGAAGACAATAACAGGACTACCCTCCCGCACCAATTGGGAAAGCACTAAACCCACCAGAACACCAGCATAATCCAAGGCCACAGATCCTGCTGGAGTGACGGGGCTGGTGATTCCTGCTGTTGAGGCAGGAATGTAAAGGGAAGGCAAGTTTTTTTCAGCCAGGAAAAGGAGCTTCTCTAAAGCCTCCTTATTATGTCGCAGCCCCGAAACTGCATTGATGTAACAGGCAGCTATGGGTTTTTCTCTCAATGCTTCCTCACCGCCCATCACTGCTTCAGCCATTTTGACGGCATCCCTACATCCTCCCATTTCGTAAGTGACATAGATGATGGGCTTGGTTGTATAGCTGAGCATAGCCTCCATCTGGTAGCGGTCAGCCAAGGTCCCATCGACATCAGAAGGGAGAAGCATGGACATTACGTAATCGATATTGTCGAGAGCATCACAAAGAATGACGCCTTCCCTTACATCCTGAACTACGGGTTTTCGGCGCTGGCCTGAGCGATGGTCGATAATATTTAGGCAATCTGAACCAGGACCAAAAAAACAGTTATGGTTTTCTACGGGCATAGCTGGATTCCCCATTCGGTCATACAAAACTACTCGTTTAGGAACAGTCTCTAAAGCTCTCTCCACTAATTTGTGGGGAACGCGGACAAGACTACCGTCTTCAACCTGAGCTCCTGCCTTCTTAATCAACTGGACAGCTTCATCCAGGAAGAGGCGAACTCCAATGCGTTCTAAGATTTCTAAGCTTGCCTCATGAATCTTCCGGCACTTCTCTTCAGAGAGGCGAGGAAAATTGAAAACGTTGAAATTTGTTTTTTTTGTATTTGTGTTTTCCAAGTCATTCCTCCTGGCTGATATTTCCAATATTTATGTTTTATGAATCTTCGATAACTAATATATTATCCAAGAAGCCTTAAAGCAATAAAGAAAGGGAATAATCACGAAAAAGTACATTTACCCAAGTGGCCCCAGATATCCACCCACTGAGACAAAGCACTCGCTTTTTCTGAAAGGTATTTATATATATTCTCATTTTAACTGAAGAGATAAAAATATGAAATAAGAATATCAATTATAAAGAGTTTTGATATCTTTTAGAACCTTAGTCTAAGTCCAATCTGTAATCTCCTCGGATAAAATATGAAGCTCGGTTCATTATAAGCCTCGGCCCAAAGATTGTGAGATCGATAATCTGTCACTGTGGCTGAATTGAAAAGATTGAAAACATCAATCATAGCATCAAATTTGAGTGACTTATAAATATTAAATGACTTTTGTAATCTGAAATCCAAGAGGCTCCATGGTTCATGTCTATCTGAGCCCTTAGGCTCGGCTAAAATTGGCAATCCCTGGATAGGGGCTTGATAAGGAAATATTCTTACAAAAGTAGGGACTGGCGCCCCGGTCTGGTAAAGATAATTCAAGCTGGCCAGAATACCCCAAGGAAAAGAATAGCTCGCCTGAAGTTTGAATATCCAGGTTCGGTCATGATTTAAGGGACCTCCGGCATTTATATAGTCATTAGGATCTCTCCCAAAAGTTCCACGTGTTGCCAATGCCCAGGAGTGTGTTTCATTGGCCACAATGTTTATACCTTCAGCTCTAGACCAAGTAAGAGAGGCATAAAGCTGCCAATTATTCGAATACCTCTTAGCAAAAGACAAAATTATTGCCTTATATGTTTGTCCATAACGAGATGGATTTGTGATCCAGTATTCGTTGCTTCCCAATTTGCTGGTCTGATTGTAGGCAAGGTAAGTTTTACCATTATCAGGAGACACAAGGTTGATCTGCTCGTAGGTAGCCCCTCTATCTTCCCATCCTATTAAATCCTTTTCTTTTTTATAAATAAATGTAGTTCCTACAGATACGTTTGGCATGAGCTCTCTTTCCAGGCCTAAGGAAAATATATCAGCATAAGGATTTCTTAATTCAGGATCAATGATGTATCCCATTTCTCCTGGAATGGTATACCATAATACATAGTCTTCAATCTCCCAATCATAATAGTAAATATTCATGTCAGAGACTGCAGGCCCTGGATAGCACCAATTATCATGAAGATTGGCATCATAGTAACGGCCGTAGGATGCTTTTAGCAGAGTCTTTCTGTCAGAGGTTAATTGAAAGGCCAAGCCAAGTCGGGGCGAAAATACATTCACATTTACAATATTATCAATTCCGGGAACTTTCTCTGAAGTTCTTTCCCAACCATCATACTCAAACCAAGAGGGGATGGAGCCGTCATTGTGGTCGAATCTCAACCCCAAATTCACTGTAAGTCTGTCGCCGACCTTCCAAGAATCATCGATAAAAACACCGAGGGCGTTGGAGGTTGCACCGTACATGAATGGATCCTGCTCATACAGGTAATACGGATAGCCATAATATAAATAGTACCACTTTCCTCCACAATAACCTCCCGTCCATTCAGATTTTGCTTTTGTATACTGAACTCCTACCTTAAATTCGTGATCCCCACCTAAAAAATCTTCCGCAAAATAGGTAAAGTTAGAATTAGCCTGATCCCTGGACATTTCCCCCATCCATGCCCACCATGGGGCTCCAGAAGTAACACCAAAATATCCATCCCAGATGATTGGATCATTGATATCTCCTCCCATGGAGGGAAGATAATCATCGTAAGTCCTCCACCCAGAGTATTTAAGTTCAAAAAAGGCCTCGGGACTTATCAAGAATGTGTAGAGAAAAGTCCATTGGTTGGTGTGGCCAACTTCATTACTAACTGTCTCTGGCAAGTTGTATTCATCAGGAGATTCAGGAAATTCAAAATCCTCATAATAAAAGGACCCTACGAGTCGGTGCTTTTTACTTATCTGGGACGACAGCTTAAAAATGGCCTTATTTCCTAACCACTTGGTGGGATGTTCAGGATCAATTAGCCACGGTGAATAACTATCCTCATTTTTCTCATATAATCCAAAAAACCAAAGTCTATCTTTTATAATTGGTCCACCCAAATTGAACGAGGCATTCAGATATTTATCCCGGTGGTAGGAATAAATTTTATCGGGAGGGAGGTTCAAATCGATTTTTCCTTTTGGATTGTTGTCATCGGTCAGGCTCTGAAACTGACCATAATAACTAATACTTCCTGAAAACGTGTTGCCTCCAGATTTGGTTACAATATTGATGACAGCTCCTGTAAAGTTTCCATACTCTGCTGAGGCTCCTACTCCTGAAACTTCCACCTCTTCGAACATATCTTGGGGTTGCCAATTCCATCCATGTCCCTGAGCAGGACTGCTGACATCAATACCATCAATCAGGTAAGCATTTGATGGAGTGTTGGATCCATAAATTGTATTCGTCCATTCCGACTGCTCTTGTTGAGGAATTGCCGGTGCTTGTTTGATAATATCGTAAACAGTAAACCTCCCGCCAGGAATGTCCTCAATTTGCTCTTTCGTGAAATTTACAGACACTCCAGATTTCGTCACATCGACAACTGGGGCCTCTGCAGTGACTACAATTGATTCCTCAATAGTTGATTGTTTCAGAACTATGTCCACGGTGACGGTTGTGTCTAACGAAACTTTTAAATTCTGCCTTTCAACCATTTGAAATCCTTCTAAAGAGAATACAATCTTGTATGTTCCAGGAGGCAAATTAATAAAACGGTAAGTCCCTTTTTCTGTTGTTATCTGGGAATGTACACCTCCCATTAAAGAAGGGCTTGAAATTCCAACGGTTACGCCGGGGAGTGGGTTTCCTTCCTCATCTGTGACCTCACCGATTATCTTTCCAGTGATACGCTGGGCAAAAGATAAACCACTGAGCAAGGCGAAATTAAGGATCAAGAAAATACAAAGTGCCCTAAAAATTTTTCTTTTAATCATCCTTTTCCTCCTTATTATCTTTGTTTTTTCCTAATCTATCATATTTCCAGTTAACCTGGATAATTTAGCCTATAGTGACCAATGCTTCTTGAGTATACTATTGATATGAGATGTGTCTTTCGCTATGAGTGCATCTGTTATTTTTTTATGTATGCGCATTGATTTTTTAAGAGCAGAGTCATGGCGAGACCACTGGGCAAATAGAATGTGACGTTGACCTTGAAGGAACTTGTCAAAGATCTGTCTTATGGTGGTATACAAAAATTCGTTCCTAAGGGATTCCCATATATAAATGTGTATATTAACATTTATTTCTAAATATTCTTCTAAAGTATCACGGTGACAATACTTTTCCATTTCAAAAGTCATGTCTCGAAGTTCTTGATGGTCTTTCTCGGTCAACTCGTGGATGACGAGCTTATGAGCATAACTGTCCAGCACATACATTGTCTCACTTATTTCTTCATATTCTTTATAGGTGACTTCTAAAACAGTTGCACGACGGTAGGGATTAATTTTGACAAATCCTTCTGAAGCAAGCCTCTTTATTGCCTCCCTAACAGGAGTCGTGCTTGAATTAAATATGGCAGCAATATCTTTTTCTCGGATTATCTCTTTTGGCTTTATCTCATTCTTGATGATGGCATTCCTCAGATAACTATGAATTACCTCACTCAACGGTTTCGGTTTTGAATGAAATTTATTAAGAGGCACTCCCTTTTTCTTATTTTCCTCTTCTTATTTTGTTTTATATTATAAAATTATTATATAAATTTAATTTTTGTCAAGTTGTTTTGTGATTTTTTTTGGTAAAACTACTCGAATTCAATATTTTCATATAAATTACAGGAGGAAAAATACTCATCAAGCTTGAAAGACGAGAAAAGAATTATAATCTAGATTATACTAAATTGAATTCAGTCCCAACCGAAGTCTCCAGTTTAATAACGACCATGAGGCATAGACATCTACTTCAATTGAACTTTCCTTTCAAACTAAAACACCGTATTCATAACGAATGAATAATCATACGGAATCATGTTTTTCTTTAAGACGGAATCATTTTTTTCTTTAAGTAAGATAGATTAATGAAACAAGGCTCAGTTAATTTTTCTTATTCCAGCTACTCTTTTGATCTTGAATAATGCCTCTCCAGCTTCAACACGCAGATCATTATCGCCTGATTGCTTAGAAATTTTTTCTAAGATCGGCATAGCCTCTTCAACCAGAAGACCACCCAATAATTCAATGCAATACCACTTTACACTATACTTTCCGCATTCTGCATAATTCATCAACACTTTATGAAATTTCTGGTCGTCTGAAGCACAACTTCTCCAGGCTGCCAGGGCTGCTATTTGGAGGTGAACAGAGTTTTCATTTGTTGTGAATTTTTCGATATCTGGAATCAGCTTTTCATCCCCTATAATCTCGAAAGCATTCAAACAGGCAAGATTAATCTCATCATACCAGGCAGGACGATTCAATTGACTGCGTATAAAATCTTTACTTTCCGTTGGATCCGTTTGGGCTAGGGCAACAATCGCTGTCCCAACTACATCAGTGTGTTTATCTTTCAATATGACATTTCTCAATGTTTTTTTGGCGAAATTTTTTCTGAAGTTCCGCAGTGCCAGAACAGCTGCTTTCCGAACTCGGTAATCTGACGATTTCAAAACCTGAAGAAGAACCCTTTCAGCTTCTGAGGTACGAATCTCTCCTAATAAATACGCTGCCTCGGCTTTTAAACCCCAAAAGTATTCCTTGGAGAGAATATCCGAAAGGGCTTGTACTGTTTTTTTATGAACCGGGAATCGACGAGCCATCGATCTCATCGCCCATATGCGTCCCGGGATTTCATCATTAAAAACCTGATAAATCAATTCATTGAGCGATTTGTCGAAATGGACTTCAGCCACCAGTTCGCCGCTACCATCAAAACTTACCATCAAAGGTTCTTCATCACAGTGCAGCAAGAATTGATCAAATTTGTTTTTTACCCAGATGGTTTCCTTTTTTTCTCCTTTTGAAGTAACAATTGTGATTTCTATGGGTAAAGTGAACAAATCTTGGCCCTTTATGATTGGTTGGACCTGGCTGACTGAAAGATCAATGAGCTTACGGTCTTTTAGAAATGTGTAAGCGACTTCGAATATAGGATACCCCCCACCGTATACCCAATCGTCAAAAAACCAATCCAGATTTTTCCCCACGGCTTCTTCAATTGCAGTTTTAAAGTCAGAGCTTACCACACTGGAAAATTCGTGCTTGTGAAGAAAATAACTCAATGCCTGAAAAAACTCCTCGTCTCCCAGAATGTTCCTCAGCATATGTAAGACAAGCGCTCCTTTTAAGTAGTTAAGCTGAGTAGTGTACATATCTGAAATAGTGTCATAATACGCATATTCTAAAGGACGAATGATATGATTTTCTTTCACGTAATCAAGATACTGATCCAGAGCCTTCTGCCTATCGAAATAAAATCTCTCTTTACCGAGTGATTCTTCATCCCAGAGCATTTGACAATATGTGGCGAAACTTTCATTCAGCCAGAGGTAATTTATATTGCGGCAGGTGATATTGTTCCCAAACCAATGATGCGCCAACTCATGAGAAATCAAATTTTCTGCAGTCCATAGGGAGTAATAACTGGTGAAATCCGGAGGCCCGAAATCTTCGGGCGCATTCTTCTTCCTTAACACAGAAATCAGATGCCCAGTTATCGAAGTGTTTTCCATCGCTCCAGGTCCATAATCTGGTATGGCGATTTGATCATATTTAGACCAGGGATATTTGTAATTAAACCGCCGAGAAAAAAACTCGACCATTTTCGTAGTATTGCGAAATGTATAGGCACCTTCTTCCAAGCGGCCTTTTGGGACCCAGTAATCTATAGGGATTGTGCCAAAGGCAGGCTCCAATCCTCCTTTTTCAAATTCTCCGATAAAAAGGGCAATGAGATACTGAGAATGAGGTAAATCTTGTTTCCAATGAAACGTCTGATCTCCGTTTTCCTGTGTTTGAATATCGACCAATTTTCCGTTTGAAATAGCAGTATAAGGAGGTGGCACAGTCACAATCATTTCTGATGAGAATTTATCGTTATAGCCTGTGTATATGGGTAGCCAATTCGCTTTCATCTCTCCTGCCCCGTAAGTGTAAATGATAAACTTGCCTTTACTTACTTTATCCTCCAAAAAGTACATACCTGCGTTAGGTTGAGCTGAATAGAGAATTGTTACAGTCAAGGTATCTTTTGGTAAAAATAGACGACCAAGGTCTATTTCTACAGTCTCCTCATTCAGAGTAAACTTCAATGGTTTGGTTGCACCATTTTCTATAAAATTTACTTCTTTAATTTCCATCCGATATGCATCTAAAGGGAAAGAATTTATCTTGACCAAAGGAGAGAAAACCACTGTTGCTTCGCCCCGTACTTCCCTTTTGTTGAAATCAAAATTCAAATTGGCTTTATAGTGAATAATATCTATCACTCGTTCTCGATTTCGGTGATACTTCCCTTTGGCTAGATTTTGGGCATAAAAGAAATTGGACGAGCAAAGAATGAAAATCAATAAAAGAAAATTAAACCATCTCAATCTTTTCATATTTTCCTCCGAACTTTTTATTCACATTCTAAGGAATAAATGATCTTCCCTCCAAGGATGGTATAAACGACTTCTGTGTTTAAGATCTCTCCCTCAGGAATGGTGAATAGATCCTTGGAAAGCACCACAATATCTGCCAGTTTTCCCTTTTGGAGAGATCCCTTGATATCCTCCTCAAAAGAGGCATAGGCAGATCCAAGCGTATAGAATTCTATCGCCTGTTCCATAGAGATGCTTTCCTCCGGTAACCAGGCTTCTCCGGCTTTATCTGAAATACTTTTTCGAGTAACAGCCGAGTAAATTCCTTCCATCGGATTAAGGCTTTCCACAGGCCAGTCTGTACCGAAAGCCAGTCGGGCTTTGGTTTGTGCCAGAGTCTTCCAGATATTTGTGTATTTTGCTCTTTCTTCCCCTAATCTATCCTCGAAAAAGGATTGAATGGTCTGTCCATAGGATGGCCCGAATACAGGCTGAACAGAGGCAATAACGCCTAATTTATTAAATCGAGGAATATCCTCGGGAATGATTACTGTAGCGTGTTCAATCCGGTGCCGTGAATCTCTTTGGCCATTTCTTCTTATTGCCTCCTCAAAAGCGTTGAGAACGACGTTGACTCCTCTGTCTCCAATGGCATGAATGGCGATTTGAAAACCCTCTTTATCATACAATGAAACAATGTCATTGAGTTCTTCCTGCGTCATGAGTAAAAGCCCTGAGGTAGAAGGATTGTTCTTATAAGGCTCGGAGAGTAATGCGGTTGATGAACCGAGTGATCCGTCGATAAAACCTTTGATTACACCGAACTTTAACATATGATTATTATCGATGAGCATCTTTTTCCACTTTTTATATTCCTGAATTTTTCCCAAAGATGAAGCAAGAGGAACTCCAGCATAAACTCTCACCGTAAGTTTACCTTCGTCTAAAAGTTCTTTAAAAATCCCAATTTTATAGTCTAAATCATGTACACTTGTCACGCCAAATCTTGCCGCTTCTTTCATGGCTAAAATAACAGCTTGCTTATCCCTATCATGAGATTCTTTATCCGAGAGTTGGGGCCACTTAATGAGATCCATTGCTTTCTCATGGAGAATTCCATTGGGCTCACCCGAAGCAGGATCTTTCACTATGAATCCTCCAGAAGGATTTGGAGTGTCTTTAGTGACTCCCGAAATTCTGAGGACATAACTGTTGACTAAGGCACAATGCCCACAAATTCTTTCCAGGACTACAGGATTATTAGGAGCCACAGCATCAATGAGCTCCTTTGTTGGCCACTTTTTTCCTGGTAATATTTCCTGATCCCAGCCGCGTCCTGTAATCCATTCCCCGTCTTTTTTTTCTTCAACCTTTTCTTTGACTCTCTTTTGTATTTCATCAAAAGATGTAACGCCATCTAAAGATATGGACATCAGAGCATGTCCACCATAAACAAAATGCACATGACTATCGTTAAACCCTGGCAAAACAAGTTTCCCCTGGAGATCTATAACCTTTGTCCTTTCCTTTTGTATATATTTTTTAATTATCCTATTGGAACCCACGGCAATAACTGTATCTCCTTTAATGGCAAGGGCTTCAGCGTGAGGATTGTTTTTGTCCAAAGTCACAATGTTGCCGTTAAGGAGAACTAAATCAGCCGCCTTAATTGGTAATTCCTGACGGCATTGAACCACAATCAAAATTAGTACACCTATAGATAAAAATTTGATTAATTTCATTAGAAGTCTCCTTTTGCACCAGTTTTAATTAAGTTATCCAAGAAAGTATTTCAATTCATTTTTTTGGGAATTTCGAAACAGCTGCTTATGAATAAGGATAGATTTCGACAAATTCCTCTGAAGAAGGTTTTTTAGCATTTACCTATACTTAACGGGAATTGTACTTGAATTAAATATGGCAATGATCTCTTTCTTAAAAAAAAAGATTATATCTCTCGACTTTATTTCATTCTTGATGATGGCTTTCCCAGGGTAATCATAAATTTTCTATCGCTCAGCAACTGTGAAAAGACTTTAGTTAAAAATTCTTTTCCTCTTATTATTTTCCTTAATCCCATGTGCATGTTTTTTATAAATTTAATTATTTCGATTGTCAAGTTGTTTCTTTTACAACAGTTTCGCTTATTAAATTAGAGGAAAAAATAGTCATCGAAGATAGAAATCAAAAAAAAAATTTGAATTATTATATTTTTATGACAATATTACAGGAATTGACCTGGTTATTTTGAGTATGATATGTTCGTTCTGGAAGGTCCGGGAGAGAAAATTATAAAGAGATGAAGAAGGCCTCAACCACAGCTAATTCAGATCATAAACCTACGCACGTGCGATGGTTGATCCTGGCGCTCTTATTTATAGCCAGCTTCGTGGCCTACCTGCTGCGGACAAACATGTCCATTGCCGGCAAAAGCATTATGGCTGATTTCGGATTGTCCAAAATCCAATTAGGTATGGTCCTTTCAGCTTTCGCCTGGGGATATGCCATTTTTCAATTTCCTGGCGGCATCTTCGGCGATATGGTCGGCTCCCGCCGAGCACTTGCTACTATCACTTTATTGTGGGGAATCCTGACCTTGGCCACGGGATTAGTGCCAGGAACATCTCTCGCTTCAACGACCGTCATTCTTACCACCCTCATCGCGCTGCGGTTCTTGATGGGAATGGCCCAGGCACCTTTGTTTCCAGTGGCCTGTGGGAGAACAATTGGAAACTGGTTCCCGGTCTCAGGATGGGCCTTTCCCAATGGGTTAACCAGTACCGGGCTGACCCTTGGTGCGGCTGCTACAGGACCGCTGATAGCGTGGTTGATGGAAACGCTTGGGTGGCGTGAATCTTTTATTTTAACAGCACCCTTAGCCATTATAACTGCAGGCGTCTGGCAATGGTATGCCAGGGACAATCCAGCTGATCACCCACACGTCAACCATAAAGAGCTGGAATTAATAAAGGCCAACCGGATATTGCCACAACAGCGATTCAATAAAAAGAAAGCCTGGAAGCGCGTGCTCAAAAATCGGAATATCCTGCTCCTTACCGCAAGTTATTTTTCCATGAACTATGTGTTCTATATATTCTTTAATTGGTTTTTCATTTATCTTGTTGACGTTCGGAAATTTGCCATTCTGGAAGGAGGTTATTTGGCTGCCGCTCCCTGGATGGTTGGTGCAGTCGCCGCGAGTATCGGAGGACTTCTGTGCGACCGTCTCTGCCAACGAATCGGGCCTCGCTGGGGCTGCAGGATTCCTGGTATTGTTGGCCTCAGTCTTGCGGCCGGACTACTTTTTCTTGGGGCCACAGCCAAAAATCCTTATCTGGCCGTAGTCTACCTTTCATTAAGTTTTGGAGCCACTCAGCTCACTGAGGGGGCATACTGGGCCGCAGCAATCTATGTTTCCGGCATTCATGCCTCCTCAGCCACTGGAGTAATGAACACAGGTGGCAATGCTGTGGGTGGTATCGGAGCTCTTCTCGTCCCGATTACAGCCAAAGCTTTTGGCTGGGTGCCCGCACTGGCAACTGGATCGGTGTTTGCCCTGGTTGGAGTAGGATTGTGGTGTTTAGTGCAGGCTGATAGACCTATTTTCGCTGACTGAAAAATCTATAGTAAGTTTTTATTCACTTGATACTTCTTTTTGACCAAATAAATCTATTTTTTGTAATATAGTGAATGGAACAGCTAAAATGTTAGATATTGAAAACCAAGGAGGGGAAATTGTCAAAGCCAAAAATTAAATTTTTATGGTTCTTTTTAACGCCTAAGATGAGAAAAAATTTATTAATCGAACTAACAATAGTTGTCTTGGCCCTCACTGCAGTTGCCAGTAACCAAGCAAGACTGCCCGACCTCACCTATGAAGGAATCGAGATCAAGGAAGCCTGGATTCCTACGCCTGATGGTGTGCGGCTGGCTGTCAGTCTTTTCATGCCTGCAGATAGAGACCAATCGGCCAAATTCCCTGTACTTCTTGAATATCTTCCCTATCGAAAAGACGAAAGCCGCCAAGGACGATTCGCAGTTTTCTCATACTTTGTCG
>CAZEQD010000005.1:0-62030 GCA_964514305.1 uncultured Eubacteriales bacterium | reverse complement strand
GTTTCTTAAGGAGAGCCCAGTTTTAGTGGAGAGAATACCGAAAAAGAAGAAGTTGATTAACTCTTCAATTAGTTCTTGGGGGTAAGAATAATATTGAAGAAGATTCTCGTCCCCCACAAAGTCAACGAGCCGATTCAAAATGTAAAGAATAAATTCAGGTTTTATGTTTTTCCTGATCTCACCTCTTTGCTGAGCCTCTTGGAAGTCTTTAAGAAAGAGGTTGAAATATTCCTCGGTTTTTTGATGGATGAAAGCTTTTATTTCCGGATAGGGACTATTTAAGTATTCCTTAAGCATCTGGTAACTAAAGTCTTGGCTTATCTCAATTTTCATCTGGACAATTTGCCGAACTTTTTCTTGGTAACTGACTTGCTGAGCCATAATCTTATAATATCTCTTTTCTGCTCGAGCCATAATGCGGTTAATGATAAAAAGAAAGAGATGAATTTTGTTCTGGAAATAGCGATAGAAAGTCATTTTACTTACTTTGGCTACGTGGCAGATTTCTTCAACCGAGACTTTCTCCAGGCCAAAGCGGAGGAATAATTTCTCAGCTTCATCCACTAGCTGAGTAGCTTTTTTGCTTTTTCTAATCAATTGAGAAAATTTACTAAAATTGTAAAAAGTTACTAAATTAGTCATATTTATTAAATATTGTAAAAATATAGAGGATTTGTCAAGAAAAAAAACATTAATATTTATTTTTTTACCTTCTTTCTCTACTTTTCACGCATTGTCACAATGAGAGAGGTATTATCAGATCGAATTTATCAGCCTTATTTGTATACAGAGCTGAATGTATAGGTTCCTGAACCCAGCTCGCAGCCGTAGTATCCGTTGCTTTTTATTGCCGTTTTCCTGTTGGTAGCACCCGCTCTGGATGACTCAGTCTTAATTCGGCGTAGGATAATGCGGTCAGCCAGCCTGTCGTCCAGGCAGGCTGAACTTGACTGTGAACTCCCGCGAAGTGAGGGGTTTCTGTTTAGGAATAGGCTTTTCTGTGGCTGGAATTCCCTGGTCTGAGGCTATCAGTTCAGAGCGTAATTCACCTGCACTCTGAAACCTTTTCTCCTTATCCTTTTCCAGGCATCTGATGATGACCCGGCTGAGGTCATCTGATATCTGGGTATTCAATTCTTGGGGATCCTGCGGCTTTTCGGTTTTATGCTTTACCCCTATAGTAAAGGGCGTATCTCTTTCAAAAGGCGTGCGGCCGGCAGAATGAGAGGCAGGTGGAAAAGAAATCTAAATGTTATTTTTTGCTCCTGCCTTTAGTTATCTTTTAAAAACGTTACTTAATCAGGAGAAGTTTTGTCTGAGGCGGAGCCAGAAATTCGGCACCGTCTTCCTCTACAACTACCATCTCTTCGATAGTTACGATGCCATGTTTTGGAACTTTTAACCTGGGTTCAATTGTGAAGACCATGCCCGTCTCAAGAGGCAGAAACGGCTTCTGAGCATATTTTTCCCAGGCCGGACCGAGGAGGGCTGTGCCATCGTGGGCAAAGCGCCCTACCTGATGGCCCAGAGCGTGGGGGAACTCCTTATACCCCTGGGAGGTGATGTAATCTCTGGCAGCCTTATCGACAGCCAGACCCTGGACTCCAGGTCGAATGGACTGGCGGGCCTTTTCGATAGCCGTGACAATAGTCTCAAATCCCTTCTGGACTTCCTCAGGCGGCTCATTCTCCTCTTCTCTGAGGACGTAGAAGGTGCGCTGGATATCAGAGCAGTAGCCCTCGACCTTGACGCCGAAATCCATGTTGAGGATGTGACCCCTCTCCACCTTTCGTTCGGTGGGCCTATAATGAGCCTCGGCGGTTTCAGGCCCTGTGAAAACAGCCGGGCAGTGGGACTTTTCCCAGGCAAAATCCAGGCCTCGCTTCTCCACCTCGGCGATCATGAAGGCAGCGATCTCCTTTTCACTGCGGCCAGGCGCAATAAAAGAAGCGGCTTTCTCAATAATGGCCATTGTTTGGTGGATGGCCTTTTTGATGCGGGCCAATTCTGTGGATGTCTTTCTGGCCCTAAGGCTTGAGGTTACTTTCTCAGCCGAGATGATCCTGTCTGCATATCCAATTTCTGAAAGAAATTCAGAGAGCGTCATATACATACCATGAGTCAGGCCGTCGCTAATTTCACTGTCTCGGGAGTAGTTGACCGCGATCTTAGAGGGATTAAGCTTTTTGATTGTCTGGCAGAGCTGCTCTTTTATGCCTTTAACGTAACTGAGTACATGGTCGTAAACTCCCAGGTCTTCAATGGTCTGGGCATCCATCTGTCCCACAATAGCGTAGGTTTGGCCAGTGTTGGTAAGAATAAAAGCCGAATGCCAGGTGACATCCGACTGAATGAGGAAATCCAGCATCGGGTCGTGCATGATGCTGCTCTCGCGGACAAAAGTAATCCAGCAGTCTATTTCATACTCCTTCAAAATTTGGATAGCCTGGTTAACTTTTTCCCTTATAAGCATCATAACCTCCTCTTTTCTTTTTTTACTCCTCCCTCTCTTTGAATTCGCCTGCTATCTTTATAAAAACAAGGATGAAGCCTATTCCCAGGATAAGATGAGCGGCCAGCGTGAACCAGATAAACTCGGGATGTCCTCCCTTGCGGAAAATGCCGAAAAGGGAAGTGTAGGTCACCCCGCTCAGGGCAGAACCAATGAGCAGGGCTAGAAAGTTTAATCCCATGTAAAGACCGGCTTTTTCCTTGGGAGCAATCCAGGTGATGTATTCTTGTATCCGGGGAGAGGAGACCATCTCTCCTACAGCGAAGAAGAAAATGCCGAGAAAGATGAAGGCCGGAGCCGAGATGCGGGCATATCCCAGAATAACCAAGCCCACAGCAGCCAGGAACAAACCAGAAAGAAAAGCAGGAATAGCTTTAAACCGCTCTACTACCCTGGAGACCAGAAACTGGAAGATCATAATAATGTAGCCAGTATGGGAAATCGTCTCACCTAAAACTTTCCTCACCCCATCCACATCATGAGATAAAAAGTTGGCTAAACCAGCTCCGAAAATGGCCTTGATGTTGAGGTAAAGCTGGGCTGTATTAATACTGCTGTCTATATATAAGGCGCACAAGTTGAAAAAGGCCCAAAATGGAAGCCAGAAAAACAAACCTAGAAGAATGATGAAAACTGCAAATTTCCAATCAGAAAAGGCAATAAGGATATCTTTGAATTTCTTTCCCAGGGTGAGACCTTCAATCTTACGTTCAGGCTCTTTGTAAAAAAGGAGAGTGATGAGGAGCATCAAGCCAATAGCAACAGCCCCAGCTACAAAGGCCGTATTCCAAGATATGACTCTGAGTTTACCCATAACAATCGGTCCGAAAGAGGCTCCTATATTTACCATCTGGTAGAAGATACCAAAGCCCAGAGTCTTGTTCGTTTTGTCAGTCACAGCTCGAACAGTACCTGCAATCAATGGTTTGAAAATTCCTGCGGCCAGGCCGATGCTGAGCATGGTCAAGGCGATTCCTGAAAAAGATCGGGTAAAGATCAGAAGCAGAATTGAGGGCAGGTAGGCCAGGTAAGAAATTATTAAGACTTTTTTGAAGCCGAAGCGGTCAGCAAAAGTGCCTGAGATGACAGGGACTCCGTAGGAAAAAAACAGAAAAATACTCTGGACAACGCCCAGCTCTCCGGCGGAAAAGCCGAGCTGCTGCATGTAAATTCCGAAGGGAATGTAAATACCGTAGTAGGCGAAACGCTCCAGGACTTCGATCGAGTTTGCTACCCAAATAACGCCCGGAAAAGGTGTCCGTTTATCCATGCTCTCCTCTCATGATTTATGTTTTAATCATAGGGCGCCAGCCGCTGCCAAGTGCTCAGCCACAAAAACCACAATATTGGTTGGAAGGGTTAAGAAGGCGATAAGAAGGCCGGAATTCAATATGTTTGAAATTGATTTTTAAGCTGCACTTTGGGGTGAGAATTTTTGTACCTATTTAGCTTTTCAATTAATCAGAAGAAGAATAAATCACCCCACCAAGAAATGTCAAGCCAAGCTTTTGGCCCTCGGCCGCTTCAAAGAAACACCCTGAGGCCCCAAATAGGTCGAAATCACTCTGGCTTTTCTTCCCAGTCAAAAAGAGAATTATAAGATAAGCTGATCCTATATTTTAGCATCCAACAGAAGTCTGCACTGGGCAAAAAGGAGGGAAGAAAGGTCTTTCAGCAAAAAAAAGGAACTTGAGATAGAGAATAAGAAGGTGATCTTGTGAGGATTGACTAAAATATTTGTTTTGATCTAGCTTCAGAGGGGTGGAAACTCTATCTTGTTATCGTCACATATTTTCTAATTTTTCAATATCAGCCAGGTCTTGTTTTCTTCCTGAAGCTCGTTTACATTTTATCAAGTCTTGTTTAGAAATAAAGAAGACATCGATGTCGCCGTAGCGCCCGACGACCCGATTCTTCCAGAATTTTTGGAAATCCATTCCTTTAATCGAAGTCAGAATATCTATTCTAACAGGAGCAACTCCCAGTTGAATAACCTGTCCACTCTCTAGGAAGTCTTTTTCAGTCAAGCCGATATCAGTAAAACCAAAATCTTTGAGGGCATCTAAGATTTTTTTAGCGTTCTTCTTGGACTGTTCTATTAAAATATCGATATCTTTGGTATAACGGGGTTCTGCATAAAAACTATAGGCAAATCCCCCGATAATTAAGTAGTGGACATCATGCCTGTTTAATAATGCGATAAATTCTCTGAAATCCTTTTCGACTTTCATTGTTTAAACCATAGTAAATTTCTCTCAAATGCTGAAGTGCATCAAGTTTTTCTTCAGAGGTTTTTGACTTCCAGTAAGTGATATCTTCTTTTTCGGCTTCCTCAATGGTTAATTTTTTTATCCTTTTTTCCACGTTAATATTTTACCAAAGCTAAGGCTAAAACTCTAGAATTGTGGTAAGCATCTTCCAATGGCTATAGAAAAAATATTATTAGTCTAATTAAAGCATTAGGAGAGTCGCAATCAGTGAGGCAAGTCGAAGTTATCGCTTAGATTTGTACTCCTCAAAAATTGCGAACAAAATTGTAAACTAGCTCTTTATTGAATGCATTATTTTTAGTATATTTAATCATAGAAATAAATTTTCTAGTGAATTTATCATGACTTTTAGGCCATTATCTCTAAGAATAAAGCTGATCATTAGTTTTCTTGTTGTGATTATTATGGGTGGCCTTTTGTCTTTAGTCTTTGGTTCGCGGTTGGTCAAAAATACCATTATTTCTCAGGCTCAATTGAAAGTAAAGCATGACCTGTCGGCAGCCTGGATGGTTTTCAATGAAAAACTTAATGATATAAAAAAGATTGTAGTTTGTACTGGAGAGAGAGAAAGCATCAGGGAAGCCCTGAGAGATAATCGAAGAGATATTCTTCAAAGATATCTAACACGAGTAAGGAACCGATATGGATTAGACATGCTTACTTTAACTGATCACCGAGGGCAGGTGATTATTAGAACCAGGAATCCTGATATAGTGGGAGATGATCAATCCCAGGATGAGATAATAAGAAGAGCTCTCAACGGAGGTAACTATGCTTATCCTCAAATTGTTTCCCGCCAGGAGCTTCTTAAAGAGGGCAAAGATCTGGCTAGAAAAGCTTATATAAGATTTGTGGAGACACCTAAGGCAGCTCTTCGGCCTGAAGATCATGAAGAAAACGGCTTGATGCTGAAAGCTGCTTCTTCAATTTTAGATTTAGACCAAGAAGATAAAGTGTTGGGGGTTTTGTATGGTGGGGTATTACTCAACAGGAATTATGAAATTGTTGATCGTGTCAAAGAGATAGTTTATAAGGGGGAAAAATATAAGGGGCGGGAAATTGGGACGGTTACTATTTTTCAGAATGATTTGCGTATTTCAACCAATGTAAAAAATGAAAAAGGAGAAAGAGCTATTGGCACTCGAGTTTCTAAAGAGGTAAATGATGCTGTTCTTTTGGAAGGTAAATCATGGATTCACAGAGCTTTTGTTGTTAATGATTGGTATATAACTGCTTACGAACCCATAAAAGACATAAACAGTAAGATCATTGGCATCCTTTATGTTGGAATGCTGGAAAGACCCTATATTGATATCACCAAAAGAGTTATGGCAACTTTTACTCTTATTGCCGGTCTCTTTGTGATCTTATTATTGGTAATTCTTTATTTTTCCACCACTAGAATCATCAATCCATTAAGACAGATGGTTGTGGCTACAGAGGAAATTGCCAAAGGCGATTTATCTCACAAACTTGAGGTAAAATCAAAAGACGAGGTTGGTTTATTAGCTGATTCTTTTAATAAGATGATAGAAGAGCTGAGGAAAGCTAATGAGAAACTTGTCGAGTGGGGAAAAACACTAGAGAAAAAAGTAGAGGAACGAACTAAGGAAATAAGAGAAATGCAGGCCCATTTAATCCAGCATGAAAAGTTGGCCTCTTTGGGAAAATTAGCTGCTGGAGTTGCCCATGAAATCAATAATCCTTTAGGAGGAATACTCATTTATGGCCACCTTCTTTTGGAGGATACAGATAAAAGCGATCCGCGTTATAAAAATTTAGAGAAAATCGTTAAGGAAACCACTCGTTGTAAAGATATAGTTAAAGGTCTGCTTCAGTTTGCACGACCAAAAGAACCTGAAACAACTGAGATTGATGTTAATAGTGTTTTAGAAAGCACAATTAATTTCTTAGTATCTCAAGCCATTTTTCAAAATATAAAAATTGAGAAAAAATATTCTCCCTCTCTCCCTCATATAATTGCTGATAGAGCCCAGCTTCAACAGGTCTTCATTAATATCATCCTCAATGCGGTGGACGCCATGGAGGGAAATGGGGTGCTCTCGATCAGGACATATTTAGATGAAAATAATAAATATGTAAATATTTCTATTACAGATACAGGTCATGGTATAAAGGAAGAAGATAAACCCCGGCTTTTCGAGCCTTTTTTTACTACTAAGCAGGTAGGAACTGGAACAGGATTAGGGCTAGCCGTTTGTTACAGTATTATTCAGAAGCATGAGGGAGAAATCGAAGTTGAGAGTGAACTGGGCAAAGGAACTACCTTCACTATCAAAGTCCCTATAAACAGAAAAGTTAAAAATGAATGAGAAATCACATATTTTAATTATCGATGATGATGAGGCTATTTTAGATTCCTGTAGCCAAGTGTTGAGAAAAGAAGGTTACACTGTCAGAAAAGCTAGAGATGGATTAGAAGGATTGCGGATTTTTAATAAAGAATCTTTTCATCTTGTTTTTCTTGATTTAAAACTACCTGGTCCGGATGGGATGGAAATATTGGAAAAAATAAAAGAGGAAAATCCTGAAACACAGGTTATTATAATCACTGGATATGCCTCTATAGAATCAGCAGTAGAAGCCATGAAAATAGGGGCATTCGATTATATGGCCAAACCCTTTAGTCCGAAAGAGCTTCGAGTCATTACTAGAAAAGCTCTGGAAAACCGAAAAATAATCTTGGAAAACTTATATCTTAAAGAGGAGCTGAAAGCAAAAAGCGGATTTGATATAGTTGTTGGCAGGAGTAAAGCTATGGAGAAGGTTATGGAAATTGTGAAGAAAGTAAGTCCTACAGAAAGTACTGTTTTAATAACTGGAGAGAGCGGCACTGGTAAAGAGATGTTAGCCCGGGAAATACATAAATTCAGCCGCAGGAGTAAAGGTCTTTTTGTTGTTGTTGATTGCGGAGCTTTGGTAGAAAGTCTTTTTGAGAGTGAATTATTTGGCCATGTCAAAGGATCTTTTACAGGAGCTTATGAAACCAAGCATGGCCGCTTTGAAGTGGCCAATGGTGGCACAGTTTTTCTGGATGAAGTTAGCAATACCAGTCTTAATATCCAGGCTAAGTTGTTGAGAGTTATTCAAGAAAAGGAAGTAACCAGAGTTGGAAGTTCTAAGCCAATCAAGGTAGATGTCCGTATTATTGCTGCTACTAATAAAAACTTGGCCGAGGCAGTAAAAAAGGAAAGATTTAGAGAAGACCTTTTTTACCGCTTGAGTGTAGTCCCCATTCATCTTCCTCCTTTAAGAGAAAGAAAAGAAGACATACCTATTCTTGTCGATCATTTTTTGAAGAAATATAACAAGATAGCCAAGAAAAACATTAAGTTTATATCTCCTCAAGTTAAAAAGGCTCTTATGGATTATGATTGGCCTGGCAACATTAGAGAACTGGAGAATACTATAGAGAGGGCCGTTGTCCTCTCCAGGGGAGACCAGATTGATATTGATGCTTTAGTCTATCATGGAATAAGTGCCAATTATTCATATATAAATCCTCTTAGTGATCAGTCAAAGACCTTAGATGAAATAGAGAAGGAATATATTAGATCAGTCCTTCAATCTCATTTAGGAAATAAGACTAAAACAGCAGAAATTTTAGGGATAGACCGCAAAACCCTGTGGGCAAAAATCAAAAAATACAACCTTAAAAAAAGATAACATTTTAATCTCAAACTCTAAGCAATGCACAATTTACCAACTCTTTGTCTTTTGTATTGCTTATCCTTGTTGAATCACGCACATCTTTCCTTTTTTGTTTAATCGTTCTCCAGGGTTATGAAGCTTGGTTTTATCTATTTTTCCCAGAAGTTTAATCGGAAAATCATCTATGCCAATTTTTACATCTCCTTGAGGCAGAATCCTACTCATGATATGTCATTAGAGAAAAAAAGTCATTTTGCAAAAATAAATTCTCTAGCATAAACCAATTTCCAAAAGGGCTTATAAGCTCTTAATTGTAGCTTGTTTGAGTTAAATTGCTTTTCTTCTTGTTAATGTTTTACTTCCTTGATAACGAGATCCACTAAAATAAAAATAAAAAAGCCTCCTTGCTATTTTATGTGGGTAGATTGAAGCATCATCTTGCCCGCTCCATCTTCTTCATCAATAAAGAGCAAAATATATGCTAGATTATTTTTTTTGTAATTATATCCAAATGAAAAGGTTTGAGTTTGACATTTGCCAGAAGCAGTAGAAAAACCCCACAGTTGTTGGGGAAAAATGCCCCATTATTATCCTCCATAAGAAACATTACACAAGATTCATAAACTTCAGAATATTCTATTTCTTTTTGATTAAATAAATTAAATAAGTATAATAATATTACCTCTTCAGCTAAATCAGGCATGAAATTTGCTTATTACTTTTAGAGGATGAAAGCTTTTATATTTCTTTTCCTGTCTTTGGCTCTTTTTCCTTCTTTTAAAAGAAGAAGTAAGGCAATTTAATGAATACTAAAGGAAACAAAAAATGAGGATAATCAAATTAAAAAAGGATAATTTGTTCCCCTTCTTAGAAATAATTTCTGAGGAGGGCGAGCTCTGGGCACCAGTAAAGAAAGGAGACAAGCACGTTTTTAGAGTTATCCATGATTTTTCGAAGATTGAATTGAACACCACAAGGACCATACTTCCACCTCGGAAAATTTTTCTTCCTCCTTCTTTTAATATGTTCAATATCTCTGAAGAAGGTTATAAAGAAGACTTCTCCCACATCAAAAAAAGAATCCTTTTTGGTATCCATCCCTGTGATATCCATGGTTTGCTCATCCTAGATAATTTCTTCAAGCAAACTTACCCTGATCCTTATTACTTAGAGGCCAGAAAAAATACTATAATTCTGGGTCTTTCCTGCTGGCCTGATGAATATTGCTTTGCCAAATCTACTAACACCCATATCGTCGAAGAAGGCTTCGATCTTTTCTTTAACGATATCAAAGATTTTTTTCTCATCTGGGTTGGCTCGAGTAAAGGGGATGATCTTATTCGCCTCAAGCCAGAGTTCTTTGATGAAAAGGTAACGGACAAAGATATCCGAACCTACATAAACTGGCAGGCCGAGAGAGATAAAGCTTACAAGTGGAATATAAATTTCACTGCTTTACCTAAACTAATGGAACTAAAATATGAGGATCCACTCTGGAAGAAATTGGGTGATGCCTGCTTAGCCTGTGGTTCCTGCTCCAGTGTCTGCCCGACCTGCAGTTGTTACAATATTTTGTATGAACAGTTCTTGGGCGGAAAAGACGGAAAAGTGGTCCGCCACTGGGATTCCTGTATGCTCAAAGAATATTCAGAGGTCGCTGGCGGGGAAAATTTTAGGGAAAAAAGGTCAGACAGGCTGAAGCTCTGGTACACGCATAAGTTGCAAGCTTATATTTCAAAATACGGAAAACCAAGCTGTGTGGGATGCGGCCGTTGCATTGTAACTTGCCCAGTAGATATTAATGTTCGGACAGTAGGAAAAGCTCTTCTTGGGGAAGAAGTGGATGCTTTTTGGGCAAGATTTAACGAAGAGGTGACAAAATGAATGAAGAAAATAAAAATATAACCCAAACTAACCCTTTTCTTTCCCAGCCTGCAAGGATTGTCCGTAGTTATTACCTTACGCAAGATGTCAAATTTTTTCAGGTCCGAATTATGGACATGGAAAAAGCTCTATCCTTTAAATATCGTCCAGGCCAGTTTGCTATGATTTCTGTCCTGGGTGCAGGAGAAGCTCCATTTTCTATTTCTTCAACACCTTCTCGGCCTGGAATTCTGGAATTTTGCATTCGGAAAGCTGGAACTGTTACTAATGCCCTTTTCCGAATGAAAGAAAATGGTCTTATCGGATTTAGAGGACCTTATGGGAACGGATTCCCTGTAGAAATGATGAGAGACAAGAATATTCTCATCGTAATAGGAGGTCTTGGTGTAGCTCCCCTTCGCTCTGTTTTGCTGTATTGCCTTGATAATCGTGACCAATTCCGGAGGCTTTCCTTGCTTTATGGGGCTAAAAGACCGGCTGAAATGATCTTCCGTGAAGAATTTTTTTCTTTGAAGGAAAGGGAAGACTTTGAGTGCTATTTAGCTGTAGATGCAGATGATACGGGAAAATGGACAGAAAAGATTGGCGTTGTCACCACCCTTTTTCCTCTGCTCAAGGAGATAGATCCTTTAAACACCTATGCACTCGTCTGCGGCCCACCAGTCATGTATAAATTTGTCATCAAAGAGTTTGTCAAATTAAACATTCCAAAAGATCAAATTTTGATGACACTGGAGAGAAGGATGAAATGCGGGGTTGGGAAATGTGGTCACTGTGCCATTGATTACATTTATACCTGTCTGGATGGACCTGTCTTTACTTACTGGGATGTTATCCACATGAGGGAACTTATTTAAGGAGAAAAAGATGGAAAAGGGAAAAAAAGATAGATTGAAAATAGGCATCTACGAAATGACGGGCTGCGCGGGTGATGCACTCCTTATCCTCGATTGTGAAAAAGAGCTTATTGATATATTCAAAGCAGCAGATATTCAGTCCTTTCTAATGGCAAAAAGTGATAATATCGATGGAGAACTGGATATTGCCTTTGTGGAAGGCTCTGTGTCAACAGAAAGAGAAAAAAAGGAACTCTTGGACATTAGAAAAAGAGCAAAAACAGTGGTCGCTATCGGTACTTGTGCCTGTTTTGGGGGAATCCAGGCTGCCTTCCTTAATCAAAAAGAATGGGAAAAGAACTTCAAAGAGGTCTATGGAGAGATCAAGATGACCCATACCAAGCCTGTTCACTCCAAACCTATCGATGCCTACATAAAAGTAGATTATTATCTGCCTGGCTGTCCTATCGGTAAAGAACAATTTTTATCTATTTTCAACCGAATCCTGAGTGGGAATCCTCCCGAGCTCTACCGGTTTCCCGTCTGTATGGAATGCAAATGGAACGAGAACGACTGCCTTCTCAATAAAGGCATTCTTTGCTTAGGACCTGTAACTCGTGCAGGATGTGGTTCAATCTGTCCCAACCATAACCTTCCTTGTGTAGGCTGTTGGGGCCTAGTGGAGGAAGCTAACCTCACTTCTGAATTTCAACTTTTGCGAGAGAAGGGATTTGATTATGATTTTATCAAGAGGAAAATGGCCAATTTCAGCGGCACAAAAATAGCTGAGTTTTTGGGTAAACTCAAAGGAGAGAAAAAATGAAAATAATATCTGTTGACCATCTGGCCAGGGTAGAAGGAAGCGGAGGAATTTCCGCTACCATTGACGGCAAAGTCGTGACAGATGTCAAATTTTCAATATACGAAGGCCCTCGCCTTGTTGAGAGGTTAACCATAGGCAAAACTCCTGAGGAAGTTGTCAATATTGCGCCCAGAATCTGTGCAATTTGCAGCATTTCCCACAAATACGCAGCCCTCCGTGCCATGGAAAATGCACTATCCATAAAAGTTCCCACTAAGGTTTCTCTCCTTAGAGAGCTCATGCATCTGGGTGAAATGATAGAAAGCCACTCTCTCCACGTCTATTACCTGGCCCTACCTGATTATGTTGGATTTCCGAATGCCATTGCCATGGCTTCCAAATTCGAGCTTGAAGTCAAGATTGCCCTTGAGATGAAGGAATTCGGAAACCACATCATGAAGACAGCCAGTGCTCGTTATATCCACGGAGAGAATCCAGTTATCGGGGGATTCGGTAAATTCCCAACAAAAGAAGATTTAATCAGGATAAGAACCAGGGCGATCCAGTTCATGCCTTTTGTTTTAAAAACAGCGAAACTTTTCTGTGAGCTCGATTATCCTGATTGCCCTGAAGAAGATACTGTTTATGCCTGCTGTAATCCGGACCAGAATGAATATGGCTTTGAGGGAAATGAAATTATCCTTTCCACAGGAGAAATAATAAATAAAGATGATTATAAAAGCCTTACAAATGAATTTGTGGTCTCTCATTCGTATGCAAAACATAGCCGCTATAGAGGAAAACCTTATTCTGTTGGTGCTTTAGCCAGAATCAACAACCTTGGTGAAAGGTTAAAAAGTCAAGCTGGAATGATGTATAAAAAATATTTCAATTCCCGCTGGAAGAGAAATCCTCTTTTTAACAATGCAGCTCAAGCTTTAGAAATTCTCTACGCTTTCGAAAGAATACCCGAAATTATAGATGAAATGCTAAAGCTCTCAGATCCTGACATCGTAAATTATAATATAAAGGAAGCCAAGGGTATAGGAATTGTAGAGGCTCCACGCGGCCTTCTTATCCACTCTTATGAAATATTAGATGGGCTTGTCTCTTACACTGACATTATTACACCTACTGCTCAAAATACAGAAGATATTGAGAGATATTGTTATATTGCCGCTCAGAAACTCCTTGAAACGGGTAATGAGGAAAAAATTAAGGAGAGAATGGAGTTGATCGTTCGGGCATATGATCCTTGCATCAGTTGTTCTGTTCATATGGCTGAAGTCAAAAAAGCTCCTGAAGAAGATTGGAGGTTAAGGCTTGATGAAATCAAAGAAAAAGGCTCACCAATCTTCATTGGAGTAGGCAACCAAAACCTCTCTGATGATGGAGCTGGTATAGCCCTGGCACTCGAACTGAGAAGAAGAGGTGTAAAATACGTTTTTCTTGAAGAGGAAATAAAAGATAAAGAAGTTCTCTGGAAGAACAGTAATTATCAATGCCTTGTTTTCCTTGATGCTTTGGAATTTGGAGAAAAACCAGGCAAAGCGACTCTCATTCCTCTCTCTTATGTTATCCAGAACGTTGCTTTAAGCCATAAATTTTTACCTTTTATCTCAGGGCATATAAGTTATAAGCAGTTAAAAAATTCTTACGTTCTTGGTATTCAACCTGAATCAATCAAGGAGGGCAGAGAAATTTCAAGGGCAGTTCGACATACATTAGAAAAAGTCCTTGATAAGATACAACATTGATTTTTCAAGGCCCGATGGGGACATCGGACTATACAGAAGCCTTTTGAGGAATGGGCTATACTTTTGAAATAAACTCAATGTTTTATAAAATTGTCCTTTATGGTGATAAAACCAAAGTGATTAAATCATAATCAATTCGCTCCTTTTTTTCCTGCGCAAAAAACAAAAAAATCTTTTTCAATTTTAATATTTTTTTGCTTATTTCAGATTTGCAGTTGGCACTTTGGTTCATATGCTACTCCTATTTTGCCTATATCGAAGGCTAGTTCGGGGAACTGGCCCTACATTTCTACCATGCTAGATGCGTGGCTTATCTAACAAGGCCAACCTCTCTTTTTGTAATAGGAATGAATGCCACACAAACGGGGAATAATTCCCCACATCGGAATTTTTCCATATGAATTTTTCAATTATCTAACCCATACGATTATAATTTATTTAAAAACAATGAGATAATTAATGATTTCTTTCATATCTAATTCGGTGTACTTGGCACATTAATTGCTATTAAATAAACGTAAGGAAATTGTAAATGGTGGATAAAGAAAAAAGAGTTCTTATCATCGACTCCAATATTCCGGAGAGGACAGTTATGGCTACATATTTAAAAAGCGAAAATTTCTATGTTGAAACCGGAAGAGGGATTAAAGATGCTGTAAAGAAAATATCTGAGGGTCATTTTGGCTGTTTAATTATGGATATTGAGCTACCTGAGATGAAAGGATATGAAGCTGTTCCTATCTTAAAAAGTATCGATCCTCAAATCAAGATCATTATGACAACAAAGAAAAACACGAAAAGCCTCGAAGCCAAGGTCAGAAAACAGGAAATCTTTTTTTATTTCATAAAATCTTTTGATAAAGAAGAGTTAAAATTGGCGATCAATAATGCCTTTAGTAAATAAAGGAGGAAAAAATGAAAAAAAACAAAACGAAAATTTTAGTTATCGATGATGATCCGGATTTCATAGACGCAGTGACTCCTATTCTGGAAACAGCCCTGTACGAAGTTGTTACCGCCTCAAACCCTAAAGAAGGAAAAGATAAAATCTTCTCGGATAAACCAGACCTGATTCTTCTCGACATCATGATGGACAGTCTCTTTGACGGTTTTTCCTTATGCCATGCTATTAAAACTTCAAAGGAATACAAGGAGTTCAACGATATCCCAATTATCTTTGTTTCAGCAGTAAAAGAGAAGGCTGGTTCAGGATTCCAGTTCGAAGGAGAAGAGCAAGGAATGGTCGGACCTGACGACTATATAGATAAACCCGTTAAACCTGGTGATCTGCTTGCTCGCATTGAAAAACTTTTAAAGAGATGAAAGAGTAGATACACACAACAGGAATTATATGTATTTCTATCTCTTTCAGCTACAGTTGGGAATTTCTTCAATAAGGAATTTTTAGTTAAAACAGATGTGATTTTAAAAGGAATATTTTAGATAAATTTAACAAACTAATAAATAATCTAATTTCATTAAAGAAATAAATATGTTAGGAAAAAAACCTTTAATACTCGTAATTGATGATGAAGAGTTTATGCGAGACTCTTGCTCACAGATTCTGGTAAGGGAAGGATTCCAGGCCGAAACAGCTGAAGATGGTAATATGGGATTGCAGAAAATAAAAGAAATTAAGCCCGATTTAGTTCTCATTGATTTAAAAATGCCTGGGATAAGTGGCATGGAGGTGTTAGAGAAGCTCACCGAAGCCGATCCTAAAATTATACCTGTTGTTATCACTGGTTATGCCACGGTGGAATCAGCAGTTGAGGCCATGAAAAAAGGAGCTTATGATTTTCTACCAAAGCCCTTTACTCCAGAAGAATTGCGTATAATTATCAGACGAGGCTTAGAAAGAAGGAAGCTTATCCTGGAGACAGAATCCCTGCGTAGAGAGAAGAAACTTATGGAAGAAAATTTCATCACCATGGTTTCCCATCAGCTACGAAGCCCTTTAGTCGCCATCCAGCAATACTTTGAAGTTATTCTGGCCAGAATGGCAGGTGAGGTTCAAGAGAAGCAAAAAGAAATGATCCTAAGGTGCAGGGACCGGCTGGAAGGCCTTCTGAATTTAATCAATGACTGGTTAGATGTTGCCAGGTTGGACAGCGGACAAATTGTTGATAAGCTCAAACCTTTATCGTTGAAAAAAGTCATAAAAAAGTTAATAGAGGATATGAAGCCTTTGACCCAAGATGATAACATTTCTCTGGAACTAGGGTCTTGTTCTGAAAATGACCTTGTCCAAGGTGATAAGGAGACACTGGAACAAGTCTTTTCCAACCTTATCACCAACGCGATCAGGTTCAACAAGCCAAAAGGGCAAGTGATAATCACCATCAAAGAAAAAAAGGAATTCATTGCCGTAGAGGTTAAAGATACAGGAATAGGGATTGCCAAGGAGCATCTCCCTTTTATTTTCGACCAGTTCTACCGTGTGAAAAGAGGCGAAGACCAAAAGATAAAAGGTACAGGATTGGGACTTTACATCGCTAAAAAAATTGTGGAGGCTCATGGAGGTTCAATTCAAGTCTCGAGCGAATTAGGAAAGGGGAGTGTTTTTAAGGTTATGTTACCTAAGGTATAAATGAAAATAAATCAATTTAATTTTTTTTAAAAATAAGGAGGTATTAAGATGAAAAAATATGATGTAGTCATAATAGGTGGCGGCCCAGCCGGCGTTACCTGTGCTATTTCCGCCCACAACACCTATCCGGATAAGAGTATTGCTTTAATTCGGAAGGAAAGAATCGCTTTAATTCCATGCGGTATTCCCTATATCATGCATACTCTAAAATCAGTGGATGAAGACATGATTCCTGATGAGTTGGTTACCAATACAGGTGCCGATTTGATCATTAATGAGGTGATCGATAAAAGAGGGAAAACTTTGATATTGAAAAATGGGGAGGAAATTGGATATGAGAAGCTTGTATTTGCTGTTGGTTCTACAAGCATTTTGCCCCCAATAGAAGGCATTGATAAAGAAGGTGTTTTTGCTGTGAAAAAGGATTACGATTACCTTTCGAGGATGAAAGACTATTCAAAAAAATCAATTAAGATAGTGATAATTGGAGGAGGCTATATTGGCGTAGAGATGGCCGATGAACTTTTAAAAGAAGGGAAAGAGGTTTACATAGTTGAAATGCTGGATTCATTACTCCCGACTACCATGGATCATGAATTTGGCAGAAAGGCTAAAGAAATTTTGGAAGCTGCAGGGGCAAAAATTCTTGTTGGTCATAGAGTAGATGCTATTTTAGGTAACAAAATTATCAAAGGCGTAAAGTTGCATAATGGTAAAAAATTAGAGGCAGACATGGTCATTATTGCCGTTGGAGCAAGACCTAATGTATCTTTAGCTAGTAAATTCGGCCTGGCTGTCCATCCTCGAAAGGGAACTTTGGTCAATGAATACTTGCGTACTCCCGAAAAGGATATTTTCGCCATTGGGGATTGTGCGGCCAAATATAATTTCTTCACTGGTGAGTTTTCAAATATTATGCTGGCTTCTACTGCTATGGCCGAAGGTCGTTTGGTTGGCTCCAATTTGTTTGAAATAAAGGTAATCCGCAAGTTCCTTGGAGTTCTGGGTTCTTTTTCAACAAAAATTGGTAAAATTGCTTTTGGTGCAAGTGGACTTACGGAGCGAGGGGCCAAAGATATGAATTTGAATTATACAGTAGGAGAGGCTGTAACTGTGGACAGACACCCTGGAAAATTAGCGGGAGCCTCCAAGCTATATTTAAAGGTTTTATTTTCGAAGTATTCACATACTCTATTAGGAGCCCAGATGTATGGAGGAAATTCTGTTGGTGAACTGGTGAATATGATTTCTGTCATGATTCTAAATAAAATGACTGATATGGATATTGATAATATTCAGATAGGCACTCATCCATTGCTCACTGCTTCTCCGATTGCATATCCTGTAATTAATGCCACGGCTGATGCCATAAAGAAGTGGTTTGAATAAATATAGGCCGGTATAATAAGGTGAGTTTATTCAACTAATTAGCCTGAATTATTCACAAGTCGAGGTTAGTGGAGATGCGAGGTACAGAGAATGAAGCTGTGGTTATCCACCGCAAATGCCCTGTAATAAAACAGATACATTAAGGTCAGCTCGCCTCAATAGTAAAGAATGCTGATATGTATAAAAAAATGCAGGGGAAAAGAATTAGATACTATCTTTGAGGAAGATTCAACGTAACGGGTAGATATCATTTAACGTGCCTTTCAAAAAAAATGCTTAGAACTTTCCTCAACTTGCCTCTGAGAGTAAAATTTATTTTAAGCTTTCTGTTCGTAATCAGCCTTGGTGGCATATTGACATTAACTCTCGGGACAAGACTGGAGCATAACACTATTCTTTCTCTGGCTCAGGCAAAAGTACGGCATGACTTAGCCTCGGCCTGGATGGTTTACAATGAAAAGTTGAATGATATCAGAGATATCATCCTCCTGAATTCCCACCGAGAATCCCTGCAAAAGGCGATAAGACAAAAACAGAAACGAATACTTTTTAAATATCTCAAGCGTGTCCGAGAAGAATTTAATTTGGATATACTCACTTTGACAGATGCTCAGGGAAAAGTTCTTCTAAGGACGACTCAATCTGAAATCTTGGGAGATGATCAATCAAATGATCCATTGGTTAAAAGAGCACTGAAAAGAGAGTTAGCAGCTGGTACCCAAATCATCCCCAGGCAAGAGCTTCTCAAAGAGGGAAAAGAACTGGCTCAGCATGCCTATCTTAAGATTGTTCCCACTCCGAAGGCTGCCCCACGTTATGAAGATTTTGAAGAAAAAGGAATGATGCTTAAAGCAGCCGCTCCTCTCATTGATGAAAATGGCGAGCTGCTCGGTGTCCTCTACGGCGGGGTCCTTCTTAACCGCAACTACGAAATCGTAGATAGAGTAAAGGAAATAGTCTATAAGGGAGAAAAGTATAAAGGGAAAGAAATCGGCACAGCAACTATTTTCCAGTATGACCTTCGAATTTCTACCAATGTCAAAGAAGCCAATGGAGAAAGAGCTGTTGGAACTAGAGTTTCAAGAGAAGTCAATCAAGCCGTTCTTAAAGAAGGAAAGCCATGGATAGCTCGAGCCTTTGTTGTCAACGATTGGTATATATCTGCTTACGAGCCTATAAAAGATATTGAAGGGAAAATTATTGGCATCCTTTATGTGGGAATGCTCGAAAAGCCGTACATCGATTTAAGAAACAGAGTAATGGCTACTTTCACGGCCATGGCCGTAGGCTGCGTTATTCTTCTTCTATTAATCCTTTTCTTCATCACTTCGTCTATTATAAATCCTCTCAAGAATATGGTCCTTGCAGCCAATAGAATAGCCCAGGGAAACTTAAATCAGAAGGTCAATATGGCCTTTCAAGATGAATTGGGTCAACTGGCTCAGGCCTTCAACCAAATGACAGAAAATTTAAAAAAAGCTAATGAAAAACTCGTTCAATGGGGAAAAACACTTGAAAAAAGAGTTGAAGAAAGAACAAAAGAGCTGAAAGAAATGCAAAGCCATTTGATTCAATCAGAAAAATTAGCTTCTCTGGGCAAATTGGCTGCTGCCATCGCTCATGAAATCAACAATCCTCTGACATCTATTCTGATTAACACCCACCTTATGCTGGAAAAAACAGAAAAAAATAATACCTTTTATGAAAATCTGAGCTTGATCGCAGATGAAACATCAAGATGCAGTGATATAGTCAAAGGCCTGCTTGAATTTTCAAGACAGAATCCTCCTCAAATGTCATATGCCGATATTAATGAAATAACTGAGCACACAATCAAAATCTTAGAAAATCAAGTGGCTTTTCAGGATATCAAAATCATAAAAAAATTATCTGCCGATCTACCCCAAATCAAAATTGACAAAGATAAAATCAAGCAGGTTATTTGGAATTTTATGATTAACGCTTCAGAAGCTATGCCTGAGGGAGGGGTATTAATCATAACGAGTCAACTATCTGAAGATAAAAAATATATCCAAATATCATTCGAAGATAATGGAGTTGGAATTCCCAAAGAAAATATTAATAAGATATTTGACCCATTTTTTACAACCAAGAGCGGTGGTACCGGTCTTGGCCTGGCCGTGAGTTATGGCATTATTCAACAACATCAAGGAAAAATTGAAGCTAAAAGCGATCCAGGTTATGGAACTGTATTTACAGTCTACCTGCCTGTTAAGGGAAAAAATAAAAACCTAGAAAAATAAAATGGAGGAGCAAAGTGAATAAAAAAATAAAGAAAAATATTTTGGTTGTAGATGATGAGATAAATGTCTGCAAAAGCATCCGTCAGGCTATCTTATCTAAAGAATATGAGGTGGACATGGCCTTAAGTGGAGAAGAAGCCCTGAAAAAAGATGAGGACCAAAAGTATGATTTGGTTATCACCGATTTAATGATGCCTGGGATAAGCGGGCTTGATCTTCTAAAATCTCTAAAAAAGAAAAGGCCTGAGGTCAAAGTTATTATGATAACAGGCTATCCGACCATTAAAACCGCAGTGGAATCAGTAAAAATCGGAGCTTTCGACTACATTCCCAAACCTTTTACTCCAGCTGAATTGAGAGGACTTGTCTCCCGCGCCTTCAAGAAAATTGAAGTCAGAGAAAAGGGTATGGAGGTTCCTCCGGAAATCGAGATGCCTCCAGGCCTCTACTTCATCATTGGGCACACTTGGCTGAGAATAGAAGGAGGCAGCTTGGGTTTTGTAGGTGTGGTTTTTGATTTTCTCCAATCAGTAGGAACAATTGCCTATCTGGAGCTGCCAAAGTTGAAAGCCAGCTTCAATCAGGGAGAACCCTGCGCCAAAATTATTGACAGGCAGAAGTTTACTCATCGCATCTGGTCTCCTGCCTCTGGTAGAGTGGTAGAAGTTAACGAGAAAATAAAAAGTGACTATTCTTTATTAAGGAAAGATCCTTATTATGATGGATGGCTTTTCAAGCTGGAACTTACCAACTGGGAAGAAGATAAAAAAGGGCTTCTTATATCAAAATAGATACCTTTAATTAGACTTTCATGAGAAAACAGCTTCTGCCACCGCCTTCCCTAAATAATCTCATCCAGACGGCAAAAACCATCATCAATGACTTCCAGCCAAAAAAATTCACATTCCTCAATTCAAAGGGAAAATGGGAAGACAACCCAAAATCTCTGAAAGAGCGAATTTCAAATGAAATCCTCTATCAATTCTGGTCTCTGGATGAAGAAAAACAAATGGCCTTCATCCAGAATATCTTTTTTCCTTTCTCGCAAGGCAAATATTGGACAATCACCAAAAAAATAAAGCTTGCTCTTCAGGAAAAATCAAAACTGGCCTTCCCCAGCCTAAAAGAAAAAGAAATCAATACTTTTATCACTCAATCCTATTCTGAGGCGCACTATTCAAAAAAAGATTATCCTTTTCTAATCATTCTTGAAGTTTTGTCTTTTGTCCTTCATTATGAAGCCATTGGGGTAAACAGCGAATCTTTCGTCCCCAGGTGGGACTCCTTCAGAAAATCTCAAAACCAGGAGTACAAAAACCTTTTCATTTCATTGAATAATTTTTTGAATGAAATTCTAAGCGAGGAAGAAAAGAAGAGTTTTTTTCCTTCTATTATAGCTGAAATAAAAGAGGGCGCCCCTCAAGTGCTCGAACAAATTCTGAAGATAGCTGCTGAAGAAGACAGGCTGATGAAAACCATTCATCATCTGCTGATGAAAGCAAAAGATACACGCTCTCAGGATGAAATTTACTCCTTAATCTGCGAAAAAATTCAACCTGCGATGGGAATAGTCACGCATACCTCTCCTGCTCTGCTTCTTCCCTGTCTCTATCTGCTTATGGACGAGGAAATTGATATCTCAAGCGGCATCCAATACAATGCCTCCGTTATCCTAAGCATCCTTCAAGATCCTCGTTCAACAGAAACATTATTGAAAGCCCTCAACAGCTTCCCTCTCCAATACACAAAAATAAGAGAGAATTTAATTTATACCCTCGGGAATTTAAAAGAAAAAAAAGCAGCCAAGGCTATCGCTCAGGTCCTGGAAGAACCTGACTACATAGAGATCTCGCCAAGAAGAAATCAAAAAAGAAAGATTTTTCCCATAGTTGAACAAAAAGAAGAAGCTATCTGGGCCCTTGGAAAAATAGGCTTAAAATCGCTACCCCATCTTTCCATCCTGGTCAAATATGCTGATCACCCCAGGTCAAAAATAAAAACATATTTAGCCTGGACTTTAGGAGAAATCGGTAAAGCACAAAAAGAAAAGTTCAGAGGAGTGAGCGTCGATATTGCTATTACTCTCCTTAATTTATTGAAAACAAATAATAAGCAAGTTTTTGAAGAAGCTGTCTCTGCCTTAAAAAAAATTGATATGCCTGAATTCACTCACTCTCTTTATCTTTATAATATTGGAGCTGTTAGTATCCTGGGACTGAAGCCGGCCCAAAAGGGATTATACGAGCTTTCTGAAACAATCCATTATCTACTGAACAACAAAAAGAAAGTCATCATCGCTGTTACCGGCGACTCAGGTACGGGAAAGACTTATTTCTGTCAATCAATCATTAAAGGTTTCGGAAATTTAAAGCCAGAAGAAATACTTTATCTGATGCGAGATAGAAGAAGAGATCAAAAGATATTCAACCAGATTCTGGGGCTTAAATGGTTAAAAAAATATATCGATCCCATTTATTATCAAGATAATCCTCTTTCTGAGGAAGAGGATGACCCCCAGGAATTTATTAAAAAATTCCTGGATGGTAACTCCCAGAAAAAACTGATCATTCTGGATGGCTGTCGCGATGAACGCTATTTCCAGAGGGTGATTGATTTATTCTATTTTCAAGGAAAATTGGATGTTGTAGTCAATTTCAGGAGCGCCTTCTCTACCAGGAGATTGAACTTAGAGAGCAGAGAAATAGCTCTGGAAAGCGTCAAGACTCATCTTTCTTTCACCGAAGAGCCTTCTCTCGAGGACACCCACTTTTATCAGGAAGGGATGGCAATTCTGTATGACCTCGACAACTCCATCTCCTCCAGGTTGAGCAGCCAAGAAATTCAAGAGTTGTTTGGAAAAAGAAAAATAGATTCTTGGGGAGAATTGATAAGGATCGGAGAATTCAACCAGAAATCAGAATCCTTAAAAATGAAAACTGGAAAACTTCATCTGAGAGAAAAGAGCTTTTCTTTAAAGAGTGAAGAATGGCCAAAATCAAGAGCCAAATTCTTCTCAGCCGAAGAGATAATATTCAAACCTCAATTGAACAAAAACCTCAGCTCCCAACCTAATCTTCTCCAGACCATCGACGTTGAAGATTTGAAGCCTAAAAAAATAAGGTTCTATGCCCAAGATCAAATCGCTGGCATTGGAGATAAAGGAAGTGTTTTCGTGCTCACCCTCCTTGATAATCGAATATTCTATACTTTTACAGGAGATAACAGAGATCTCACCCTGCTGGGCCGGGATATATTTTTAGTAGACAACAAGGGGGAAATGACAAATATCTCATTTGAAAGGAATGAAAAAGTTAAATTCAGATATTCGGTCTCGCCTATAACAGCAATCGCCTCTTTTCCCAGAGAAAAGATTATAACTGGACATAAAGACGGAACAATTAGAATCTGGGATTTCTTAAATCAATATCTTCTCATTCTGGAGGGGCATCACCAGCCGATCTCATCTTTAGCAGTAGATTATTATGGCCGTATTTATTCTGGAAGTGTTGATCACACCCTGAAACGATGGGATATAGAGAAGAGAAGATCTACTATCGTCGAAAACCTGACAGAACCTGTTACCCTCATTAAAATATTTCCCCAGCAAAGAATTTTAGCTCTGACTGAAGCGGATGACTCACCTGGGACAGAAAAAGAGATTGCGGGCTCTAAAATAAGAATTTTGGACTTCAATGAAGGGATTTCCCAGGTTATTCATTCACCTTTTGAGAATAAATTTAACAGCATTAACGCTTATTTTGATGGCAGAATCATGGCCACTCTTTCTTCCTCTAAAAAAGAAACGGCCCAGAGAAGGGGCGGCTTAATCATCATTTCCACCAGTAAAAATTTAAGTTATTACAAACTATTAGCTGGCCACCGCAGCCAGACAAAAGACTGCCTGGTTATGGGCCCCAGAATTATAACCTGTGGAGTCGAGACCTCAGAAAATCATACCCTTTGCCTTTGGGGGACAGAATTTTATGTGAGAATGGAGTCAGGCAAATTTCTGCTAAGAGAGTAAGATTAAAATCAACCTTTTTATTAGCTTTTTTTACTCTCTTTATTATTATTCCTAAATAATAAACCTGAATTATTCATAAAATCTGCCCATCCTTTATTTATTTTCATTGATATCTGCTTTTTATCATGATTTTTGGTAAGACCATGGAGATTACTTTGTTCTTTTAATTTTTTTTTAAAAAAACTTGACGTAGCTTACATAAGTAATACAATAAGAGCCTGATTAGAATATATTAGGAATATAATATGATTATTTCTTTAGGACTTAATCGCCTTTTTTTAAAGGGGATGAATAGAAATTGATGAAGAAAATAATTCCTGTATTGATTTTTTGCTCTTTCTTGCTGAACAGACTTTTTTCAGCGGTTGAAATAAGAAAGGAAACGTCTGATTTTATGGATCGATTTTTACAATTTAGTGGATACACTCAGGTTAATTATGCTTATTTGGATGCAGGTATAAATGGATTCAGAATTAAACGGGCGAGAATAAAGTTAACAGGTGAGGTCTTAAAAAATTTATTTTATAAACTTCAAATTGATACAGTTAACAACCCTATTCTTTTAGATGCTCAAGTTGAATTTAAATTTTCGCCTTATGCTAATCTAAAATTTGGTCAATTCAAAATCCCCTTTAGTCTAGAAAATCTTGTTTCAAGTTTTGGCCTGGATACCATAAATAGGTCTCGAATAGTGGAAGAATTATGTCCAGGGCGCGATATGGGAGAGAAGGGAAGAGATATTGGGTTTGAGATTTATGGTCAACTTCCAAAGATAGAATACAGTTTAGGAGTTTTTAATGGGTCTGGAATAAATAAGACGGATTATAACCAACAAAAAGATATTGCTCTAAGACTGGTCTTTAAGCCTCTAAATTCCGTTCATATTGCTTTATCAAACTATAATGGCAGATATATCTCAAATCATAGATCTAATCATGTTAATAGGAATAGAACTGGAGTTGAGATGTTTTTCGTCGGTGATTATTTTTCTCTGAAGGGAGAGTACATTTTAGGAAAAGATGAACAAGCTAGAAAGTGTGGGTGGTATATCCAGGCAAGTTATTATTTCCTTCCGGAAAAATTCCAAGCAGTAGTTAAGTGTGACTCCATAGATGTGGATAGGGATATTAATGGGAATCACAGTGAAGTGATCACTTTAGGGTTAAATTATTTTTTTTCAAAAGCTTCAAAATTTCAAATCAATTATGAGTTTTCACCAAGAAGAGCCTGGTAAAATCTCTAACAATGTAATTTTAGCCCAGTTTCAGGCTGGCTTTTAAAACAATCGATGTTTGAATTTAAAAAGCCATAAAAAATTAAAAAATAAAAGTCAATAAAATGACTTTAATTAACAATTTTAAAACAGATGGAGAAGATTTTTTTGAAAATTAAAATAATTGAAAAGGAGGCATGAAGATATAGATTTAGGCATAATTGTTTTCATAATAGTTGGCTTCATAGCTCAAATGATAGATGGAGCTCTGGGCATGGCCTATGGAGTATCCTCTACTTCATTTTTATTAAGCCTTGGAATTTCGCCAGCCGTAGCCAGCGCTAGTGTTCATACAGCAGAAGTCTTTACAACGGGCGTCTCAGGAATATCTCATTTGATTTTTGTGAATGTAAGAAAAAAATTATTCGTAAAATTAGTTATCCCTGGCATATTAGGCGGGATTTTAGGTGCCTATTTATTATCTTCAGTCCCTGGGAAAAAGATAAAACCTTTTGTAGCTGCCTATTTGTTTCTAATGGGATTGAGAATATTAGTAAAGTCTTTCAAGCCCATTCAGGAAAAGGAAATAAAAAGCAGACTTCTGCCTCTCGGTTTTGCTGGCGGCCTTTTTGACGCAATAGGAGGAGGCGGGTGGGGGCCAATTGTGACTTCTACATTGATTGCCAGAGGAAATAATCCCAGGCTTACTATCGGCTCAGTAAATTTTGCAGAATTTTTTGTAACCCTGGCTGAGGCTGTAACTTTTATTACCATGATTAAATTAACCCATTGGAAAGTTATTGTTGGCTTAATAGTTGGTGGAATTATTGCTGCTCCGCTTGCGGCTTTTATGTGCAAAAAACTTCCTACAAAATTATTAATGATTATTGTCGGGATTCTGATAATGCTTTTGAGCTTAAGGACAATTTATATTTCTTTTTTCTAATTTTTTTATTATTAATTTTTGCAGTTTCTTTCTTGCCTAAAATTCAGTTTGCCAAAGATAAATGGTGTGTTTTCTTGAATATTCACCCACATGTAATAAATTTAGAGGCTACTGTCAAATAATTCCTTTTATCAGGTGTGTGAATGCGTGTATTTTTATAAGCTTAATTTCCTTTATCTAAACTTTTGTCCTAAAGAATTGTTTTTTGGACTAAAATCAACCTTTTTTAAAATAAATGGGAGATTTAATGAAGCTCAGAGGTACCCGAGATTTTTCAGGCGTTGTCGGATAGCTTCTATTTCTTCTTTAGTAAGTTCTGATTTATCAGTATTTTGCATAGAAATAAGATCTCTCAAGACGTACACTATAAATTCATTAACACTACTGAATCCGCTTTCTTTTATTATACTTTTGATTCTATTGTAGATGGGTCGAGGGATTTTGATAGTGACTTTATCTCTATTCATTGTTGTTATTTTAATCGGAGTTTGGGCAGAAGTCAATTTTTTCAGATAAAGGTCTGAGGTCGAAGAAGATATTTCTTCAAGTAGCGGGCGGTGTGAGAGCGGCGGGCTTTAATTATTTGCTCAGGAGTACCCTCAGCTACAATTTCTCCGCCTCTTTCACCTCCTTCAGGCCCTAAATCAATGACATAGTCAGCGCACTTGATGACATCCAGGTTGTGCTCAATAACCACCACTGTGTGGCCTTCATCAACCAATTTTTGAAAGCAGCGAAGCAAGACCGAGATATCGTCGGAATGAAGCCCGATAGTCGGTTCATCAAAAAGATAAAGCACCCGCTTCTGCCGCTGGTGGACAAGATGATAGGCCAGTTTCAGCCGCTGAGTTTCTCCTCCGGATAAGGTTGTAGTTGGCTGGCCAAGCTTTAAGTAGCCCAAACCAACTTTTATTAAAGGCTCTAATTTTTTTCTTATTCTCGGTCTTTCTGAGAAGAATTGACAGGCATCGACGATAGTCATATTCAAGACATCATTAATATTCTTGCCTTTATACTTAACCTCCAAAATTTCATCTTTAAAACGTTTGCCTTTACAGGTTTCACAGGTTAAGACCACATCAGAAAGAAACTGCATTTCCACAATCTGCTGGCCGGCACCTTTACAGTCTTCGCATCTTCCGCCAGAGGTGTTGAAGGAAAAAAAGCCTGGCTTGTATCCCAAAGCTTTGGCTTCTCTGGTTTGGCTGAAGATTTCGCGGATGTCATCCATAGCTTTAGTGTAGGTGGCTGGAATCGAGCGAGGAGAGGTGCTAAGGGGAGATTGGTCAACCATAATGATCTTATCGATGAGCTCTCTGCCCTTGATTGCTTTAAAGCCTCCTCTGGCCTGGCCTTGCCATCCCTGGTAAAGGACGTTATAAAGAAGGGTGCTTTTACCAGAGCCTGAGACTCCGGTAATACAGGTAAAAACTCCCAGTGGAATTTTGACCTGAATATGTTTCAAGTTGTGTTTAGTAGCATCTTCTATTTCAATGAATTGAGAAGGGATTCTTCTTTTAGCAGGGACTGTTATCTTTTTTTCTCCCCTTATATATTGAGCAGTCAGAGATTTGGAATTCTTAAGGAAAGCCGGCATCTTGCCTGAAAAGATAACTTTGCCACCTGCTTCTCCAGCTCTTGGACCTAAGTCTATGAGATAATCAGCTGACCTAATAATTTCTGGATCATGCTCTACAACCAGGACCGTATTGCCGATATCTTTAAGGGATTTTAGGATTTTAATCAGGCGCCTATTATCTCGAGCATGGAGACCAATACTGGGTTCATCCAGGACAAAAAGTGTGCCTACCAGGGCAGTACTCAAGGCTGCGGCCAGGTTTATTCTCTGCGCCTCTCCTCCACTCAGGGTGAATGTCATGCGATCTAAAGTCAGATAGTCAAGCCCTACCTCTAAGAGAAAATTGAGGCGGTTTTGAATCTCAGCTATTAATTTTTCGGCCACCTGCTTTTGAAAGGGAGTGAGGCTTATATTTTTAAAAAAACGAGAGGCCTCTTTGACGGTCATCTGCACTACTTGACCGATAGAGCGGCCTTCAATCTTGACGCTTAAAGCCCGAGAATTGAGCCTCATTTTATGGCAGGCAGGACAGGGAATATATTTTCGATAGCGGCTGAGGAAGACTCTGACTTGAACCTTGTATTTTTTGGTCTGGAGCCAATCAAAAAAACCTTTAACTCCATAATAACCGTTACTGCCCTCAAGAATAAACTTTTTGTCTTCTTTTTTTAAATCTTTAAAAGGAACATCAGTAGGGATGCCTTTCCGGCGGGCTTCATAAAGGAGCTCTTCCATCATTCCCCTGGAAACTGGCTTTGTCCAGGGTTCTACAGCTCCTTCCTCCAGAGATTTATTTTTATCTGGTATTATTTTATCCTCATCCAAGACGGCTAAATCGCCAAAGCCATGGCAGGTCGGGCAAGCTCCTTGAGGACTGTTAAAAGAGAAAAGATTGGGGAAGGGTTCTTCATAAACAATCCCACATTGTTTGCATTCAAGTTTATCCGAAAAGATAAACTGCTTGTTTTTATCTGTGTAAACTTTAATCTTGCCGCCGCCTTTTTTTAAAGCCATCTCCAGGGAATCAACCAGCCTCTCTCTTTCTTCTGGGTCAAGTTTTAGGCGGTCAACAAGAATATCGATTTGACCGCTTATCTTAATTGAGGCTTGATCCACATTTATCACCTGGCCTTTGTAAAAGAGGCGGAAAAAGCCGTCTTTTTTGAGTTTATTTAAGCCTTTCTTTAGCGGCCAGGCGAAAGTAATCCATATTTTTGTTTGAGGAGGAAGTTTATAGAGGGTGTCTACCATGGCATCGATGGTATCCCGCTGGACAGGTTGGCCACAGCGCAGGCAATGAACAATCCCTATGCGGGCAAAAAGAACTCTGAGAAAATCATAGATTTCAGTCACCGTGGCCACTGTTGAGCGTGGATTTTTGGTAGCGGCTTTCTGTTGGATGGCAATTGCCGGGGTGATGCCTTCAATGAAATCAGCCTCAGGTTTGGCCATTCTTTCCAGAAACTGACGGGCATAGGAAGAAAGCGATTCTATGTAGCGGCGTTGACCTTCAGCATAGAGAGTGTCAAAAGCCAAAGATGATTTGCCTGATCCAGAGACGCCTGTCACCAGGATAAGTTTGTTAAGGGGAATATCAAGGTTTATATTTTTTAGATTATGGACTCTGACTCCGCGGAGAATGATGCTGTCTTTCATACTATTATTTTAGCACTAATTTTTTAAAACTATTTTTTTTGAGAGTCGAATATCCTGGCAAGAACTTCCTACCATAATTTTGAAGGTGCCAGGTTCCACCACCCAATCACTCTTTTTCTCGTCGTAGAAAGCGAAGGCGTCTTTTGCAAGCGTAAAAGTTACTGTCTTTGTTTCCCCTGGTCTTAAAGATATTCGCTTGAACCTTTTAAGTTCTAGGGGCGGCCGCACTACCGAGCAGTATTCATCGCTTATATAAAGCTGCACAACTTCATCACCTGCTCGGCTTCCTGTATTGGTTAAATCGACTTTGACTATGGCCGAGGAAGGAAAGGTAACTACAACCTCTAAATTAGAATATTCAAAGGTGGTGTAGCTTAATCCATGGCCAAAGGGCCAGAGTGGTTTTGTTGTTGATCTGAAATAACAGCCAGGCCGACCTGACCGCAGTCTGTTGTAGTAAGTCGGCACCTGACCTACATTTCTAGGGATGGTTATGGGCAGTTTGCCTCCCGGATTTACCCCACCGAAGAGGACATCAGCCACGGCGTTCCCTGTTTCCTGTCCTAAATACCATCCTTCAATAATAACCGGAATATGCTCTTTTATCCACTCCACTGCCAGTGGTCTGCCATGCAATAGGACAACCACAATTGGCTTTCCTGTTGCATAGACCGCTTCCGCTAGCTCTTGTTGTTTACCGACCAGGCTTAAGTAATCACGGTCCTCATTTTCCTTACAGGTTATTTCATTACCCCCAATTACCAGGACCACTACATCAGATTTTCGGGCGATGGCTACTGCTTCATCTATATTTTCCCATTCCAAGTCTTCAAGGCTTACTCCCTGGGCATAGAACACTTCCACTTTATGGCCGACATGGTTTATGATGCCATCCAGAACAGAAACAAAATAACGGACTTTGGGGGTTGAATAACCGCCCAGTACTTCTTCATCGGCATTAGGCCCGATAACGGCTATTCTTTTTAACTTTCCTTTATCAAGAGGGAGTAGATTATTTTCATTTTTCAAAAGGATAATGGCTTTGCGAGCCACATCTAAAGCCATTTTGTTATGGGAGGGATCATTTAAAATTTCATTGGCATCTTGGCGTGGATTGGTGAGATGGTCCAGTTGGTTGAAATAGTCGTTGCCCAGATCGCGACCACGGATTGAATCTGCATAAGTTACTTCTTTATAGTCAGGCCTTCCTTTGTCTCCAGAGACCTTATAATCCTGCCAGGGCTTAATCTGCTGGCCATTATCAAATAAACCTAGTTTGAACTTGGCTCGAAACACATTTTTAACGGCTCTATCCAGAAGTTCAACTGGTATAATGCCTTTTTTTACTGCTTCTACCAGCGGCTGTCCATAGGTTCGTCCCTTTGCCCAGGGGCGTTGCCAAGCCAATTCTGTATCAACGCCGGATTCAAGGCTAAGCCGGGCTGCTTCAGTTGTTGTCTTGGCCACCCGCATGAAATTCACCAAGTTTAAAATATCATTATTATCAGAAACAACAAAACCCTTAAAACCGTAAGTATCTTTGAGGATATCAACCATGATATGCTTGTTGGCATGGCATGGGAGGCCATTGAGACTATGATGAGCGGGCATAATACATCCGACTTTTGCCTCCTCAACCGCGGCTTTAAATGGAGGCAGAAATACTTCATGAAGACTCCGCTCGGAAACATCAAAAGCTGAACCATTCAAACCGCCTATTGGTTCACCGTCAGCCACAAAATGCTTGGCTGTAGCTATAATGTGGTTTTTGTCGAAAAGGTTTTTTCCAGTACCCTGTAATCCTTTGATAAAAGCCACACCAATTCGGGAAACAAGATAGGGATCTTCACCGTAGCTTTCTTCTGTTCGGCCCCAACGTGGATCACGAACGACTCCTAACATAGGGGAGTAAACATGATGTACTCCGAGAGCGCGGGCTTCTTTGGCAATGATGTTGGCCATTCTTTCTATAAGTTCAGGATCCCAGGTGCTGGCCAGGGCAATTGCTTGGGGAAAGCAGGTAGCTTTGGGGAGACATACCCCATGAAGGGCTTCACCTGCCTGCAGGTGGGGAATACCCAAGCGGATGTTGCCATTGGGGAAAAATGAAGCCAGTTGTAGGGCTTTCTCCTCGATAGTCATTCGGCCAATAAGGTCGTTTACTCTCTCTTCTATAGAAAGTTCGGGATTTTTGTAGGGAGTTATTTCCAGAGAAAAGGTGATGGAACCCCAAGACAGTAGCAGGCTTAAAGCAGTCAATAATTTTAGATATTTTAAAAATAGCTTATTTTGTTTCATCTATTCCTCTTTATAAAATCATGAAATTTAAAGGCTTTTCATTTTTTTCCTGTAAAATTATTATTGCCTGATGTTTATTATGTCTGGGTCCAAAGTCACAGTAGATAGCTTGTCTCTAATAGAAGAATGAGAATTGGCTGCTTTCCAGTTTTCCTGGTTTAACACTGGCGGCAATTATAAATTTGCCCAGAAGAGATGTCAAGAACAGCTTGTCATTAGACTTCTCCAGGTTGGAGATTAAAACTAATTTCTTCGATTAGAAAAGCAGAAGGCAATTAAACATTATTCTTACATTTTAGTAGCGATTTATTGCTTTTTTAATTTGTTCCAGGCAAACTAAATTAGCTAATGAATAATGAGCAGGGGAAAAGATAAAAAAAGAAATTGGCTGCCTTATCACCCAATGGAAGATTCGCCCGCTCGGAAGAGATTGCCCATGCGGTTTTATTTCTTATTGAAAACGACTATGTTTCAGGCGAGACGATGAATGTCAATGCTGCCAGATATATGAATTAAAAAATCATATTTTGAATATATAAGAGATATATGATACTATCCACAAAGTAAATAATTTATTTTATATTACTAAATGACAAGAAAGGAGGCTGGAAGGTGAAAAATCGCAAAATATTTTATCTGTTTATCATTTTGGTTTTTATAATGGCTTCTTGCAGCCCACAAAAGCAAGAAGCTGAAAAACCTACCCTGGAAAAGCCCGAGGCTGCCAAGACTAAGCTGGGCGGCTGCATCCTTCTTTCTCCCCTAGGCCAAGTGCCTGAAAATCTCTATCAGGAAACAGAAATCATTGCTACCGATGAGTATAAGCCTTTTACCAAGAAACTTATGGTTTGCGGCCTTACTTTAATAGCCAGGGATGATATTTCAGATGATTTTATGAAAAAAGTGGCCAAGACAGTTAAAGAGATGTTTCCTCAGGAAGGAGAGGGCCTTGATAGAGAGCTGCAGCAAGAGCTGCTGCGAAACTTGTATAGGTACCGGGCCACTATTCCTCTTTTTAAAGGCAGAGAGCATAAATTTTCTCCTGAGGACGAGAAAGACTGGGCTGAGACAAGAAGTAAGAACAGCATCTGTGATATCATTATGGAAGGTGTTTCTGGCCAGGTTAATGAGGTTGTTGAACATATATTGCATCATGTGACTGATGTTGGCTTTCATTATACCTTCCCTGAAGAGTGGGGGATTTCCACTTCTTCAAAGCTTTATCAGGTGATGCAGGCAGGCATTAACAATAAATATTACGATATTACCCAGTACAATCGTATTTCAGATGAGCCAAGAAATAGAGTCTTGCTCCAGGAATTCGCTTATTGGGTTATTTATACCTCCTGGGATCTTAGGAAAATTTACGGCCCAATGCAGGCTGAGTGGTCAATTATGACCGCGGCTGAGCTGAAAGAAAGACTCCCTCAAGCCTGGCAACTTTTTGAGGAGATAGTGCCTAAAGTCATGAGCCCTCCAACTAAAGCTACATTAGAAGAATTTAAGGCTTATGAAGTAAAGGAATAGGAAATAAAAAAGAAAAATGTTAAAATTTAATTGACTAAATATATTAATATTATAGAATATATATAAATAATAAAATATTTTTTTAATTGGGAACTAATCATTTATTTATCTTGTTTTTCTTATAAACAGAAGGTGCTTTGTTGTTAGATTAGAGAAAAGCAATTTCTTCCTTTTATCAAGTTCTTCCCTCCTTTTTTGACTTTCTTCGACTTTTGATATAATGAGCAGACTTAGAGAAAGGAGGCTTCGATGCAGAAAGGGACAAAGCTGGCTTTAATCCTGGCCGCTATTCCATTTATAACCTTGGTTTTTGCCCTGCCTTTGGTTAATCGAATTTACCCTCTTATCCTGGGACTGCCCTTTATTTTAGCCTGGATTCTAGGCTGGGTCATCCTCACTCCACCAATTCTATGGGCAGCTTATCTGCTGGAAAAAAAATATAACCTTCCTTCAGAGGGAGAAGAGAAATGAATGCGGCTCTGGTAATTATTCTGGCCACAGTTATTTTTTCCTCGCTGCTGGGTATATATGCTGGCCGCAAGTTGAAGATGAATCTGGAAAACTGGACGGTTGGCGGCCGGCGCTTTGGCATAGTTATTATCTGGCTGTTGATGGCTGGTGAGATTTACACTACCTTCACCTTTCTCGGTGCCAGCGGTTGGGCTTATTCCAAGGGAGCGCCGACTTTTTATATTTTAATCTACGGCGCCTTAGCTTATACCCTTTCCTTTTTCATCCTGCCTGCTTTATGGAAGGTAGGTAAGCGCTATGGTCTTCACACTCAGCCCGATTATTTTATAAAAAGATATAACAGCCGTCCTCTGGGAGTAATAGTAGCCCTGATTGGAGTTTTTTCCATCATCCCTTACCTGCAGCTTCAACTGGCCGGCTTGGGTTTTATCGTAGAAGTGGCCAGCAATGGCAGCATAAATTCCAACCTAGCCATAATCATCTCTTTTCTTCTGACCTGCGCCTTTGTTTATACAAGCGGCATAAGAGGGGCAGCTTGGGTAGCCATTATTAAGGATGTGATGATGATCCTAGCTGTGGGCATAGTCGGTATCGGTGTTCCTTATATTTATTTTGGCGGCTTCGGTAAGATGTTTCAAGCTCTTATTGATCAAAAGCCTCATCATCTAATTCTGCCAGGGGCTACAGCCCACATGGATGTTCTTTGGGTTATGTCCACTGTCCTTTTAACCGGGTTTGGTTTTTATATGTGGCCTCATGTTTTTGGTTCTGCTTTTTCAGCCAAAAGCGATAAGATTATCAAAAGAAATGCCATTATCATGCCTTTTTATCAGATACCGATTCTGCTGGTCTTTATGGTTGGTTTCACAGCTCTATTGGTTATTCCCGACTTGAAAAATGGGGATATGGCATTTCTGGCTCTGGTCAATAAGACCTATCCTTCCTGGTTTATGGGCTTTGTCGGAGCAGCTGGCGCGGTAACAGCTATGGTTCCTTCAGCCATCCTGGTTCTTTTTGCCTCAACTCTTTTAGCCAAAAATGTCTATCAGACTGGATTCAATCCTCGAGCCAGTCAGAAAACGGTCATGCGTCTCTCCCGCTTTATGGTTTTGGTTATTACCACCCTGGCTCTTATCTTTGCTGTTTTTGTCCCTAATGAGCTGGTTAACCTTCTCATTCTGGGGTACGATGGAGTCTGTCAGTTTTTTCCAGGAGTAGTTTTGGGTTTATTTTGGCCCAAAGTAACCAAGTCTGGAGTTTTTTCAGGAATTGTGGTTGGCACAGGCATTGTCATTTTTCTTATTCTCAGTCATCAAGATCCTTTCCTAGGAATGAATGCGGGTTTTATAGGCTTGCTTGTAAACTCGCTAATAACAATCTTTGTCAGCCTTATACAAAAGCCGAGCTCGATTAAAATTGAACAAGCAGCAGTTTGAAGGAAATCAATTGAGTGAAATTTTAAGAGTAAGCTTAGTCCATTGATTATCTTTTATAGGAGGAGACAAACGTTAAATAGTTAGAGCTGAAGCCTGAAGACCAAAAGAAAAAAAATCTTGTATTATCTTTGCTTTTGACCATGAAGCTTAATATTCAAGATTAAAAATGATATTTTAAAGGTGGCCATTATTTGGTTAAAGCTACCTATGGAGGCTTTGAATGGTTGAAGATATAAAGGAAGAGATAAAACGTTTGGGACCGCAGCTCATTGCCTGGCGGCGTGATTTTCACCGCCACCCAGAGATTGCTTACCAGGAAAAGAGGACATCTTCAGTAATCCGAGGGTTCCTGGAAAAGCTAGGTCTTGAAGTCTCTGCCTGTGCTGGGACGGGGCTGAAGGCTGTACTCGATGGGCAAGGTCCAGGAAAGGTGCTGGCTTTGCGGGCTGATATGGATGCCCTGCCTTTAAAAGAGGAAGGAGACAAGGATTATATTTCAGAAAATCCTGAAGCCACCCATGCCTGCGGCCATGATGGGCATATGGCTATTCTTATGGGTGTGGCCAAAATTCTGGCTGCAAGAAGAGACCAATTTAAAGGCAGAGTTATTTTTCTCTTTCAGCCAGCCGAGGAAAGAATTCCAGGTGGAGCCAAACAGATGATCGAAGAAGGCGCCTTGGATGGAGTTAAAGCAATTTTTGGACTCCATCTCTGGCAGCCGCTGCCTACCGGCACTGTAGGCATAGTCAAGGGAGTGATGATGGCTCAGCCTGACCAGTTCTCGATTGTAGTCCGAGGCAGAGGAGGCCATGGCTCTGCTCCCCAAATGACCGTCGATCCGATTCTGGTTGCTTCCCATCTGGTTATAAACACCCAGAGTATTGTCAGCCGCAATGTTGATCCTCTGAAACCAGTGGTTGTTTCTTTCGGGACCATCAAAGGCGGCACAATTTATAATATCATTCCCAATGAAGTTTCCCTGACAGGTACTGTCAGGACTTTTGACCATAAGCTTCAGGTAATGGCCGAAAGGCGGCTAAGACAAATTTCAAAGGAGACAGCCAAAACCTTTGGAGCCACGGCTGAGCTTAAATATGAAAAGGGCTATCCTCCCCTAGTTAACCATGATAAGATGGTTGACTTTGTTTTGAGAGTGGCTAAAAAAATCCTGGGAGAGGACAAGATTAGAGCAATCGATCCAGTTATGGGCGGGGAAGATTTTGCTTATTTCCTTGAAAAGGTACCAGGGGCTTTTCTGTTTTTCGGAATTGGTGATGGCCAGAAGTTTCCCCATCATCATCCGGCTTTTGATATCGACGAGAAGGCCCTTGAGCCGGCAGCTTTACTTATGACCAGCCTCGCCTTGGAATATTTAAGAGATAATCGATAGATAGTGGCCAGAAGTTTCATAATGAAGAAAGTTAGCTTAAGAGGCAGTGATTTCCCTCCATCCTGGCCAAAATCTTTTATTCAACTATATGGGCTTTGAATGAACGGAAGTCGCTCCTGCCTTTATTTAACAGACTGGCTGTCTTCTAAGTTGAGAGATCATAGATAGAGCTTTTGGATGAATTTTATCCTTATTTTAGGCATTGCTTTAGCCCTAGCTATGGACGCTTTTGCCGTAGCTGTAGGCGTAAGTTTGAGTCTTAAAAAGATAGAGAGAGGTCAAATTTTTCGACTTTCTTTTCATTTTGGCTTTTTCCAGTTGATGATGCCTATTGTCGGCTGGTTGGTCGGGCGGAGCTTACTAAAATTCATCAAGGCCTATGACCACTGGGTAGCTTTTATTATGCTTTCAGTTTTGGGCATAAAAATGATTTATGATTCCTTAGCTCACCAGGAAAAAGAGGAGTTCGCCCGCTCAGATCCGACCAGAGGTCTCTCGCTTGTTATTCTTTCTGTGGCCACCAGTATCGATGCTTTGGCCGTAGGCATCAGCTTGGCTGCCATTCAAGTTGCTATTGTCTATCCTGCTATTATTATCGGTTTGGTTGCTTTCTTAATGACGGTTATTGGACTAAAAATAGGGCCCTTACTCAAGCTGGTAGTAGGTAAAGGGGCGGAGTTTTCAGGGGGGTTAATACTCATCTTTATCGGACTTAAAATTTTCATTGAGCATTGGTAATAAAGATAAAATCTAAATCAAAAACAGGAGACCGGCGAGAAATTATTTGTTAATGATAGAAGACAAAATAGCCTCTTAATCCAAAATAAATCCGGATAACTATATAAAATATTTTCAAGTCGTACTGGTTCTCATTTTTCCTAGGGACTGAGCCACAGCAGACTCATCCAAATGGGGATTGCCATTGAGAGAAAAAAGGGATATTTCTAGTGGTTATCCTAAGGGAGAAAACAGCCATAAAAGAAAGTAAGGATATAAAAGATATTAACAAATACTTTAAGGAAATGTTCAAAGAATAAAAAAGGGTAATAAAAATAAAAACTATTCTATATCTTCATGATCTTACTATTAGCAAAATATTTAAATTTATAAAAAGTCATTTCGCCTGCTTTTTTCCCCGGCACAGGCATTAATCTTGCTGAAAGGGGTTTATTTAGTTTAATTGAAAGAGAAGCTACATCTAAAAGCAAGGCATAAAGTTTCTTTTCTGATACATCACCTGGCAAGGGAATAGTATCGAGCCCTGTCCCACAAACAGATGAATAGAGCAGTAAATTAGCCAAATTATACCTACCTTCACTATTCCTTTTAGCTAACCCATAATCTTCGAGTACCGGCAGCATAAGCCCAGAATAGCCACATTTTTTTACCTTCAAATCTTGCAAGGTATCAGTAATGAGTTTTGCAATAGCCAGTGTTCCTGATTCACCGAATTTTCCTAAGCCTAACTTTTCAAAAGCATAAGCAATACTTTCCTTTCGATCCACAGAGCTTGCAATAGAAACATCGATTCCGCCATATTTTATCTTCCTTTCGGTGCTTATTTTATTGGCAATTTCCTCGATACATTTAAATTCATCGGTCAGGATTTTTTTTAGATGCCTCCCTGCCTCTTCTATATTCTTGGCTTCTGAAAAGGCTTTATACACAAGTCCACTATTTTCCGTTCCTATAGCAAAAGAGGTCTTGCCTTTGTGATAAGCTGCAGGATAAAATGGGCTTCCAGGTTTGGTGTTAAATATAGCAGCAAATCTCAAGTTGGCAAAACCTTTTTCATCTATCCTTGACAGTTTCTTCATCAATTTAGCTGTTTGCCTGGCTGCCTCATAATTAATCTCTTTATCATCACAAACAAGAACAGTACAAAATCCTTTGGAAGTATTCTTAATCAAATCAAATATGAGTGAAATATTATTGGAATCAAGCGTTGTCCCAATATTGAAATAATCAATGCTGTATCTATTGGTATAATCTTCTATATCTTCAACTAATCTCAATATTTGAGCCTTAGAAGTGTAATACTGTTCCCAGGGTTGAGTGGCTACACGGATTGTTTGAACAATATATCCGTTTTGCTCAAATACTTTCTTTGCGGCATTCATAAAAGAACCAATCTTCCTGATTTGATCTTCTGCTTGGGCAGGATCAAGGTTAAAGCCTGTAGTTATTGTCCTTAATTTCATAATTATATTATAGCAGTTTTACTACGATATCCAATAAACAAAGAGAAGAATTTCATTTTTGGTGGTGGCTGGCGAAACCTTTTTTTATCCATTTGGCTCTTTACTTACAAAAACCTAGTATAGATTGGGACAAGAAAAGAGTCAATTATGGCCTAAGAATGCTGGGCTGTGACTTCGATGCTCCTTGGAGCGCCAAAAGTGGAGACCTGATTTCTATTATTTCCTTGAGAATTTTCCCGAAAAAAAGTAGTCGAAGTATGTAAAAAAACTAAATTTATATTTATATCCCAAAACGCAGGGGAGTAGATGTCCTTTTGGGCAGGAGGTTTATACTATAAAATTGACAATGATGGAATTATCAGAGCAGGTCTTTCGGGATATGGAAAAAAATCCGCTGGAAAATTTCTCTTCTTTTATGTTGGGATTGATACTATTGTTCGTTTAACAAGATATTTGAGCACCCTTTTTTCTTACAGTATAGATGTTTATGGTGCTGGGGATTTCATTTATTGGAAAATATATTTCAATTTATAGGTGCTATTTATTGGAAATATGAGAAATAGTCATGAGAGTTGCCGTTTTTTCCTCCATTTCCGGACTTCAGGTATCTATTATCGTGATAAACCAACACTAGAAGATATAAAAAAGATAAAAATAGCTAAATTATACAATTCTATAGCATAATTGTGCTATACGAATAAAATTTAGATAAATATCTTCTTAATTAAGAAGGCATATAAAGAAATAATTCTGACTAATAGCTAATTATGATTTTCGTCATAAATATCCACAAAATTTAGAGGGAGGGAAAAAATGAGAAAAATAGCTGCCTCATTTTTAGCTGTTTCTATGGCTCTTTTATTCATTGTTTCTATGAGCTATGCTCAGACAAGAACAGGAAGCATTAGAGGGACAGTCAAAGACTCGGAAGGACAAGCTTTGCCAGGAGCCACAGTCATCCTTTCAGGTGAGAAACTTATGGGTGGTCCGCGTTCCGTTATAGCTGATGAAGAAGGGAAATTCAGGTTTCCAGCCCTTTCGCCTGCAATATATGAGATAACCGTTTCCTTGGAAGGCTTTCAGACTACTAAGAGGACAAACCTCAAGGTAAATATTGGCGGGACGGTTACTGTGGATATAGTATTAACACAAGCTACATTAGAGGAAGCCATTACAGTTTCGGCCGAAGCTCCCACTGTAGATGTGACCAAGTCAGAAATTTCCACCAATATCGGCTCAGAATTAATTGAGGTCTTGCCTATGCGCCGTTTTAGTTTCTTCGATTTTGTGGGAACAACGCCAGGCGTTACCAGCTCGTCAGGCGACCACTCGGCTAATTGGCAATCGGCCTTAGGATCTAGTTCCACCGCCAATACCTATTACTTTCAAGGGATTGAAACCACTAGCCCAGAAAACGCAGGTTCCTGGTATTGGGCGAACGTCGATTCAATCGAAGAAATGGATGTTATTGTCTCAGGAGCTCCGGCTGAATACGGGAACTTTCAAGGTATGGTTGTTAATATTGTCAGCAAATCGGGCTCCAATAAGTTTAGTGGCAGTCTCAATTTTTATTACCGGCATAAAAAGTTAACAGGAAATAATACGCCCGAGGAAGAATTTCCTTTCTATCGCAAAAAGTATAATGAACTTACCGGGACGTTAGGAGGGCCCATAATAAAGGATAAACTTTGGTTCTTTTTTGCCGGCCAGTACCAGGATGATGCATCGTCTGAAGTAGGAGCAGATCCATCTTATGGAACTGGCCTATATCAATCCCGTACTATGTTCTGGAGGTTTGACTGGCAGATCAGTAAAAATAACAAGCTCATGTTTTCATGTGACTTCGACTGGTACAGATGGGAGGATAGTCCTAATGAATTTACACCCTATGAGTGCGTGGGATCTGAAGATTCCCACAATCCTTTACCAAGTGTCAACTGGACTTCAGTCCTCAGTCAAGATACAATCTTTGAGCTCAAGTATGCCGGATGGTGGGTTACTCTCATATCGGAAGCTGCAGATGGAGACAGGATAACTCCCCTACACTATGATGCTTATACTGGGATGTATTCAGGAAACTATAGTTGGTGGGGTGAGTGGCCCCAATACCAGCATGAAGTCCAGGCTAAAATCACCCATTATGCTGACGATTTTCTCCAGGGAGACCACGAGTTCAAAATTGGGGTTGTTTACAATCGCAGCTATGCGGGATGGAAATGGGGCTACTGCAGTAACAGGTATTACTATGATTGGTATGGGTATCCTTATTTTATGTTTTATATGCTGCCTGAAGAATATGCCGGACAAGCCAATAGAATAAGTGCCTTTTTCGATGATAGTTGGTCTGTAAATGACCGTTTAGTCTTGAATTTGGGTCTCAGATTTGATCACACCCGAGGCGGCTACCCCGAGCTCGATAGACTGGATGCCAACGCCAACCCAACGGGGGAGAAAATTCCGGGGGATATGGATCTTCTCAGATGGGATACATGGTCGCCAAGGCTAGGAATTGTTTACCAATTGACTGGGGATAGAAAAACGGTATTAAGAGCTAGTTACGGTCGATATTATGGCCATATGCTTTTGCGGACTTTTTATTCTAGCGCTCCATCGAAATCCGAGAGATCCTGGTGGGAATACAACTGGGATACAGGTGAGTACGATATTTTGTGGGAGGTTATAGATCCCATAGCTGATAGAGGCTTTGACCGGAATCTGAAGAATCCGTATTCTGACCAGTATTCTATAGCAATTGAAAGGGAAGTATTCCCTGATTTCTCTCTGTCATTGACGGGTGTTTATAAGGAATCAAAAGATTTTATCGGCACGATGAATACGACGGCAGAATATGAGGTTATCGATTACTATGATGAATATGGAGATCAGATCATTAAAGTCTACAATCAGACAAATCCTGGGGAAAATTTATATTTGACCACAAATCCAGGTAATAAAACGAATTATAAATCATTGATTCTAGCTTTCAGGAAGCGCCTCTCCCACAATTGGCATTTGGATGGGAGTTTGACCTTATCTAGGTCACGTCGATATCCCAAGGGCTATTCAGATAGAAATAGTTTAATCAATAATTACGATGTCCCTGACACTTATGACCGAGAATATATGTTCAAGATGAGTGGAACCTATATATTTCCTTATGGAATAATATTCAGCGCCTATTTTGCTCACCAGCAAGGCAGGCCATTTAACCGCACGATATCAGTTCGACTGAACCAAGGACGTCGGAGGATTGCCGCTGAGCCAAGAGGAAGTAAAAGATATCCTAAGCAGACATATTTGGATCTGAGATTAGAAAAAGACTTTAAAATCTGGAAAACAGCCAGGCTAAAATTAATTTTAGACGTATGGAATGTCTTTAATGAGGACTATTATACCTGGGTTGCCGAAACTAATGCAGAAAGCGATGTCTACTTGGCCCCAGGAGGTTATACTCTGCCTCGGAGAGCCCAGCTAGGTTTTCGGTTAGTTTTCTAAACAGTTCAAGCAGCTTACAAACAGAGGGGAAGCTTGCATGCTTGCCCTTTTTTTATCAAAAAAAGCCATTTTCTCCTGCTATTAATGGTTAAAATATTTATAGTTGAGATTGCTTCGCTTAGCTTGCAATAACATTGGATTGACCCTTTTTCCTCCATTTCCGGAGTTCAGGTATCTATTATTGTGATGAACCTTATTTTTTTCGGTTCAGCTTCTCCAGAGCTTCATACAGAACAGGGAGAATAATAGGCCTGAGAAAAATGGCGAAAAAGAAGCCTCCGATGTAAACTACAGCCAGCGGCCGGTGGAGTTCAGCTCCGGTGGTGACGTGAAGAGCCAGAGGCAGGAGGCCGACAATCATGACCATATCCGTCATCAGGATTGGCCGGAATTTTGTCAAAGCACCTTCTATGACAGCCTGTCGCAGGAAGAATCCCTGTTTTCGGTAGTCATTAATTTTAGCCACAACAATAACATCATTCTGGACGCATATCCCAAAGAGGGCAATGAGGCCGATGGTTGAGGAAACATTTATGGTCTGACCAGTGATGAGTAGAGCTAAAATACCTCCGATTAAAGTAGTCGGGATATTCATTAATATTAAAAGGGCCTGTCTAACTGAGCCAAAGGAGGAAAAGAGAACCACAAAAATTATTAAGATTACAAGGATCATCAATAGGGTAAGATGGTGGAGGGCTCTCTGCTGGCTTTCATACTGTCCACCAAAGGTTATAAAGTATCCAGGCGGAAGCGTTACGTTGGCATCTATCTTATCCTGAGCTTCTTTGACAAAGCTGGCTATATCGCGTTTGACAACATTACATTGGATAATCTTACGGCGCATCAAGTTTTCTCTAAAAATGGTCTGAGGTCCTTCGCCTCTGCTTATTTCCGCTAGTTGAGAGAGGGGAATCCTTTCACCGTTAGGGGCATCAATCAGCAGATTTTTTATTGAGTCTTCATCTCTGCTAATTTATTGGCAATAGGCTGTTCGAAAATATAGGCAACTCCTGGCAGTTTATCCAGTTCTTTCCTCATGGCTTGAGTGATTTCTTTAAAACCTCTTTTGCGCTTGTCCCGGGGCAGAAGCTGCATGTTGTAATGGCTGTGGCAGACAGGATGGAGGTGCTCAGAAGCTTCGGCTGTTCCAGTCGTTCTGGTAACTGAGACTACCTCGGGAAAGGAAAGGAATATCTTTTCGATACGGGTTCCCATTTTAATCGATTCTTCAAGTGATGTTTCAGGCAGCATAACAGTTGAAGCCATAATGGCCCCTTCATCAAGAGGAGGCACAAATTCTTTTCCCAAGAAATTGTAAAGGATGCCAGCGGCGATTATTAGAATTAAAAAAATGACCAGAATAGCTTTTTTATGTTCAAGGGTTACGTGCAGGACAGCACGGTATTTTTTGGTTATAAATTCGCAAACAGGATTTTTTCTGTCCTTGAGATGTTTTTCAGTAAGGAAAGCAGAAGCTAAGACCGGCTTTAAAGTCAAGTTCAAGATTAAAGAACCGAAAAGAGCAGCTACAACCGCAAAAGCAGTTGGCCGAAACATAGCCCCTTCCAGTCTCTTTAGAGTAAGCAATGGCAAAAAGACTAAAATGATGATCAAATTGGCTGAGAAGAGATATTTTCCTACATCCTTGGCTGCTTCAGATGTCAATTCCAGAGTAGAGGCCTGCCCTTTTTTTTCTTTCAGTACTCTGAATATATTCTCAACCATAATAATAGCCCCGTTGGCTATTTTACCTATGCCTATGGCCAATCCTCCAATGGACATGACGGTCAGTTTTATCTTAAAGATATCCATGAGAACAATAGCGATTAGAATCGAAAAAGGGATAGTCAGAGAGGCTATGAGTGAGCTCCTTAAATTCCACATGAAAAAGAGCATGACTAGAATAATCAGAAATCCTCCTTCCAAAACAGATGTTTCCACATGGCTTATTGATTTTAGAATGAGGATTGACTGGTCATAGTAGGCCTTAATATTGATATTTTTGGGAATGTCTTTGGCGATTTGAGTTAGAGTGTTTTTTGTGTTTTTTTAGGCAGTTAAAGTATCTCCGCCGTACTATTTTTCAACTGTAACATTTACTGCTTCATGGCCGTTGTAGCTGGCTGCGTCCCGTCTGAATTTTCCGCCGACTCTAACTTCAGCTACATCCTTAACATAAACAGGTACATTGTTTCGGGAAGTGATAACTGTATTTCTGATATGCTCAAGAGTTTCAATTCGGCCCAAGCCCTTGATTAAATCTTCCTGAGCCCCTTTTTTTATGATGCCCCCAGAAAAATTTCTGTTACTTTTTTCAATAGCTTCCTTAATTTCGTTGAGAGTTATATTGTAGTTTTTGAGCATCTCTGGCTTGAGATACACATGGAATTGCTTGACAAAACCTCCAAGATTGATGACGAAAGATACTCCATGTGCTCCCTGCATTCTGTAGCGAATGGTCCAGTCTGCAACTGAGCGGAGCTCAATCGGATTGATGTTTTCTCCAACCACTGCAAACTCAAATATTTCTCCTATGCGTGAAGAAACTGGTCCTAAAATAGGGCCAACTGTCCCTAGAGGGAAGCGCCCAGCTACCAGTTCCAGTTTGCTGGAAACAATTGGCCTGGCCAAATAAATATTAGTCCCCCAGTCGAATTCTACGGTGACAACTGAGCTGCCAGTAGTTGATTCTGACCTTACTCGCGTTACATGGGGAGCACCATTGAGAAGGCATTCAAGAGGGAAAGAAATAAGCCTTTCTACATCTTCTGCAGCCATTCCTGGGTTTTCAGTTATTATTTTGACCAAAGGAGCATTAAGATCAGGATAAATATCTTTAGGCATGCGAGTGTAAGCAATGACTCCCCAGATAGAAACCAAAACAACCAACAGGATAGTAAGTAATCTATGTTTTAAAGAAAAATCGATTATTTTATCTATCATAGATGTTTCTCCCTTGAGGTCGCCTTCGAGCTCTAATGAACATGGCCGCCCCCTAAAATATGTTCATAGAGTTTGGATTTGAGCTGGAAATTTCCCTTGGTTACTACCTCATCTCCCTCTTGAAGACCGGTTAGTATTTCCACTAGATTATTTTCCACGGCCCCGAGCTTAACCATTCTCGGGAAATATTTTCCGTCTTTCTTAATAAAGACAATTTTATTATCTTTTTCGTCTAAAACTGCTTCTTTAGGTAGGGCTAAAGCGCGGCTTTTGTGGTTTAGGAAGATTTTTATATTAGCGAACATACCTGGTTTAAGCTTGTAGTCACGATTTTCTACTTCAGTGCGGACGGTTATGTTTCGTGTCTGTTCATTTAAAAGATCACTGATAAAACTGATTTTCCCCATAAATATTTCACTGGGGTAGGCGGGAATAGAAACTTCAACTTTTTGACCTTTTTTTATTTTAGATATATCTTTTTCATAGATTTCAGCATCGATCCAGAGCAGGGAGGGATCCATGATGGTTAGAATTTCTGTTGATTGATCGACCATAAGTCCTAGGACTGCATTGTTTTTAATGACTTTACCGCTGATCGGAGCGAAGAGAGTAATTATTGGATTAATTTGATGTTTTTCTGCAATTTCCTTCACCTCATCTTCAGTAAAGCCTAGAACATGAAGTTTTTTCTCAGCCGCATTGAGGCTGGCTTCAGCCACTTTGAGTTGAGCTTCAGTGGCCAAATAATTTTTTTTGGCTCCTACTCCTCGCTCAAAGAGATTTTTTTCTCTTTCAAGATTTATCTTGGCCAATTCATAGTCAGATCGGGCTTTGTAAAATTCTGACTTGGCCTTTCCTACTTCCTCACTGAGCAGAGTCACCACCTTCTGACCTGCCTTTACCCAATCTCCTATTTTGACATGGACTTGGCCAACTCTGGCTGGAAACGGATAGCTAACTATTGCTTTTCTATACTGGTTGGCTAAAACTTTTCCCATGGCTGAAAGCTCTGAAGCGATGGGGTTATAATATGCCTTAACGGTTGCGATCTCAATCGTTTCTTTTTCGGCTTCAGATAAGACTACTACATCGTTATTTTTTATGGCATGCCCTTTCCTTTTCATTTGGCCTTGACCAGGCTGCACTATTTCTGCAATCTGCGTGCCACGCCTTCTTCTTTGTCTCTTTTGGGAGCTTATGTTTTCTTGTAAGGTTTCTGTTGAGGAGTCCTCAGCTTTATTTTTTTCTTCTGGAGCTTTTGTACACGATGAGAAAAGGCTGATTAAAAAGGCAATAAGAAAGGCAGTTAAAAAGATATATTTTTTTCTCATTATTTTTCTCCTTCCAGTTTTTGTCCGATGGATTTTTCCAGAGCAGCCAGAGCCAGATCATAGTTATAAAGAGCATCTGCATAGGATTGGCGGGCTTCCATCAAAGATCTGCGGGCTTCGATTAATTCAATACCACCTATTTCTCCTTCCTGGTAGCTGAAGAGGAAAAGATTGTAGACCTCTTCTGCCTGAGTCAGTATTTCATCCTCAAAAAGCTTTATCTGGTTAGCGGCTGTCAGAGCATTCATGTAGGCTTCTTCTACTTCTAAAGAGATAGCGTTCTGGAGATGTTCAGCCCCTCTTTTCAGAGATTCAATGTTGGCTTCTGCCTCAGCAATTTCTCCTTTTTTGGGGCTGCCAGAAAAAGAGAGGGATGGGAAAGGAAAGAGTAACATCCCAGGTAGTAGCTTCGCCTAAAACTCTGTGTTTTGAGATACCTAGACTGAAGTCGGGAAAATAACCTAAATAGCCCTGCTTTTTCTTGAAAGACTCTTTTTTTAATGAAAATCTTATTATTTTTATCTCTGGACGAAATTTAAAGGCCTGTTGCCGCAGGTTTTCCAGATTAAGTTGAAGAGCTGCTTTTTTCAATTGCCCTTTTATGGTTAATGGTGCATATTTTTTCCGAGCTAAAAGGAAATTTAATCTGGCTTTGGCTAATCTTACTTCGTTATTTGCTTTTCTTAGTTCGTTAGCTGCCTTGGAGGCTTCAACCTTGGCTCTCAGAACTTCGACCTTGGCCACATCGCCAGTCTCGTATTTGAGTTCTGTTTTTTGCAGGAAATCTTGGGAGAGGTCTAAGTTCTGCTGGGCATATTTTAATTTTTCTTGAGCCAGCAGGAGAGCATAAAAGGCCTCTTTTACCTGAAAAGCAATGTCCAGCTTTAAAAGCTCAATTTCTGATAGTATCTCGTTTGATTCATGAGAGGCGATTTTACCCCTGACATACCGTTTGCCTGGGAATTCGATTGATTGGCTGAAACCATAATAGAATTCGCCAGCATCTTTAAAATTAAAAAACTTAGGCTGAAAATCAGAATCAAAATTTAGAGAGGGCTGAGGAAGAGCCTTAGCCTGGCTTATGCGGGCTAGGGAAGCCTGATACTGTTTTAGGGAAGAAAGTATAAGTGGGTTCTGCTGCAGGGCCAGGGAAATACATTGATCTAAAGTTAAAGCTTTGTCATCCAGCTTTACTGGCTGACTCCATGAGACACAGATAAGTCCGACAATGCTAATAAATACAACTGCCCATTTAAATCTAATCTTTATCATTTCACCTCCTGGCTGTGAAAGGTAAAGCAAAGGTTAGCCTTTGCTTTTAAGGGAGTGAGGATAACTAGATTTGGGGAGGAGAACGTGAGTCGGGAGTGATGTAAGTAATGTATTTATAATGAAAAAATTCGAAGATTTTTAAAAAGCCTGTAACCGCGGGAGGTGTTAGGTGGAAAAATAGTATTTGAGTAGTGGAAAGAGCAGAATTCAGGATATGACAGGCAGGACAGAATTTATTGTCGTCGACTAGACATTTTTCAATATGAAAAAAATTTATAGCTGATAATGCTTGGTAAAATTCACATAAAAATTAATTATTATAATATTGTCGAAAAGTGGTACAGCTGTGTTATTGGCTATTAAAACGAAAACTCAAAACCTGTGTAGATTGATCTAGGCTTGGCTGGTCCATATACATACCCTGAATCTCTCTCAGCTCCTTTATCCAAATCTTTCTGGTAAGAATTTAACAAATTAAAAATTCCTGCAAAGATGGAAATCGTATTACTGGTGGAAACTTTTATTGATTTGCGGAGTTTGACATTTAAAACCCAAAAGGGGTGGGTTTTTTCTAACCTGTCTTCCTTAATGTATCCTCTATAATGGGGGGCCTTCATGGGGCCAGTGTAATCAAGAGAAAGATCAAGATGGAATAATCTATTGTTTTCGTAACTTAAGCTGGAGTATCCGTAGATGTTAGGCGTTCTAAAGAATTCTCGGGAATGAAACTGAGGTTCGGGCTCATCCAGAAGACTTCGCTGTATTGTCCAGCCAGAAGCAAAAGAAAACTTTGGCCCAAGTATCAAGCCGAAATCAGCCGATAAGCCGTAGACTTTTGAGCCCAAGCCATTGATTCTTTCCAAAATCCTGGCCTTTTCTATCCGTTTTATTTCGTGAAGAACAAATGTATCGGATAATTTATTGTAGAAGCCTTCGATACTAATTTGTATCAAACTTCTGCCTATTTGTTTCCCGTAATCAAAACCACTATTTATACTGTAAGATTTTTCCTCTTTTAAATCAGGCGAGTTAATGACCATCATTCCTCCTCCGCCAACCTGTTCGATATGTAAATCTTCATCAAAGACTTGAGGTGCTCTAAAGCCAGTTGAAAATGATGTTCTAAAACTTAATGCTTTCCAAAGATTTATAAGGATGCTTAACCTAGGAGTAAATATAATTCTTTTTAATGCAGAGTGTTTATTCAAGCGGGCTCCGGCTAAAAAAGAAAATGATTTACTCAGTTTTAAGTCATCTTGGAAAAATATACCGGTTTCATTGTAGACGTTGTTTATTATTCGGTTATAACCAACAGCTTCATCTTTGATCTTGTCTCTTTTGTGTTGAATTCCCAGAGTAAAAACATTGCTTCCAAGCTGATAATTCCATTGACTGTTGATAAAAATAAGCGGATTTTTTGTTGTTCCGTATGCGTTAGGATCCTTGTGACTTCCGTAATATGTGTTTCTTTTAGCATCAACCATGGAAAAAGAGAGACTGTATAACAATTTTTCAGACAGAGCATGATTCCATTCAGAAGAAAAGCCGGTTTGATCTGTTTTTATCCATTCGGCCACATCTGCCTCATGCGGAGGTTTATCAAAGAGGTTGCCGCCTCTTCTTTCTTCGAAAATTCTAAAGAGACCGATTTTAAGCTTGCCATTAAAAGAAGGAAAGTAATTATAGAAATTTACACCGAAAGATGTATTAGATAAAGTTCCCAATTCAGAAAACCCATCTGAATTTAGATCTACAGGATCTCTTTTTTTGTAACTGGCAAATAAATAGGCCTTAGTATTTAAGTCTTTAGAAACTAGACTGGAACGAAATCCGAGATCAGTTAAAGGTTTGCGGGAAATGAATTCTTGATGCAGTTTTAAAAAAGTTTTATTTTCTTGCGGTTCTTTGGTTAAGACATTTATTACTCCCGCTACAGCATTTCCGCCGTAGAGAGCAGAACCTCCGCCTTTGACAATTTCTATTCTGTCTAGCATTTCAGAAGGAATTTGCTCCAGGCCATAGACTCCTGTCATAGCACTAATTACTGGAGAACTGTCAATTAGAATTTGAGTATATTTTCCCTGCATGCCGTTGATCCGCACTTGAGAAAAGTTGCAATTTTGGCAGTCATTTTCGATTCTTACACCTGTGGTTTGATAAAGAGCTTGGGCCAAATTGGTAGCTACCTTTTTTTCAATATCTCTAGTAGATATGATTTCGGTTTTTACGGGTATTTCGGCAAAGAGCTTAGGGGTCCGGGTGGCCGTAACCACTATTTCTTCAGATATCTTTTTTATAATGACTATATCATAATTAAAATTATTCTTGGTAAGAACGAAAACATCAGAAGAATAGTCCATGTATCCTTCTGCATAAACCTCCACATGATATTTTCCCGGTGGAATTTGAATAAACTCAAACACCCCCAACTCGTTTGTTTCAACGGATTTTCCTATTTCTGGTATCAGAATGACCGCCTTCTTGACAGGATTGCCATTCCAGTCTTCAACTTTGCCTTTTAAGGTAAGAGTTTTGCTTTGTTGCTGGCCGTGGCGGAAACGTTTCTGTTGACGCTCTTGGGCAAAAATAAGCTGGGTGGAGATAATAACTAAAGCTACAATATATATTAAGAATTTCCTTTTTTTCATTGGGTCCCATCCTTTTTTATCTGATCTGTGTCTTAACAACTTGGTTTTGAAAACAAAAACCAGATGAAATTAAGCTTCAGTGGAATTAATTAGATAGAACTTATATTTGGGGAGGAGAACGTGAGGAAGGTTCGATGAAAATGATGTAAAAATAATTAAAGGATTCAAATGTTTTTAGTATGGTCAAAACTTCTGGAGGAGGGAGATGGAAAAAATTAATATGGCTGGTGGTTAGGGAAGACTGGAGGAAGTTGCAAGCAGTACAATTATCGTTATCGCTGATGGTTCTTTCTGTGTGAAAGAAATTAATAAAAAGGGTAATTACCAAAAAAATAAAGAGGAAAGCAAAGTTAAAGTACTTTCGCTTTCTATTTCCTTTAATCATTCTCTTGCTTTATCTAATATTATAAAAAGTAAAGAAAGTCAAATACAAGTGGGCTACGGGGTCAGACCTTCATAAGTTTCATAACTTTAATTTTTACAATAATTCTAATAGCTTTTGTCCCTTAAAAACGCACGAAATATATCAATAGAGAAGCATAATTTATGAAACTTATGAAGGTCTGACTCCGTACCCTATACAGAGCCATTTAAGTTGACAGCAGAAATTTTAATCTGCTCTTTATTATTTCTATAAGGTTATAATTTATATAAATAATTTTTTAGAATATTAATTAATATTATTATTTTATCAATCAATAAGATAAAAAAGGATTTTTATAATTACAATTGTCAAAATAGCTTTTTTGGTTATCAGATGAACTTTTAGCCCGTTGGATGCGTATTTTGTTATGAAGGATAAAATTCTTGAATAAGGAGGTGGGGATTGAAAGTTAGAGCTATATTTTTGGCAGTACTGCTTTTGGGTGCTTCTTTCGTTTTGTCTTTTGAGAAGGTTAAATCCCTTAGCCTGGCTGCCGAGGGGATTTCTAAAGTTGAGATTGACTGTGGAGCAGGTTTTCTGAAGGTGACAGGCGATGAGACCCTTAAGAGCATTGAAGTTAGAGCAGGAATTATAGTCAGTGGGAAAAGCGAGGACAAAGCTCAGGAATATATTGATAAAAATATTGAAGGAGATGTGGCTGTTGACGATGGTTCAGGTGAGATTGATGCCTTAGATATAACTGGAAATGTTGATGTTGACGATGGCTCTGGTTCAATTCACTTGGTCAGTGTCGGGCAGAATGTTATTTTAAGCGACGGCTCAGGCTCAATTGATATTGATGGAGTGGAAGGGGATGTCATCATTAAAGATGATGGCAGCGGCGGCGTGAGCATCAATAATGTTAAAGGAAAAATAATCAAATAGCTTAATCTTATTATGGCTGCTCTTCATATTTTTCCCTCATTATTTTGGTTTTTATATCGTTACCTGAATAAAAGATAAGTAAATAGGTATTGTCTCTTCAATTAAAACTCAAGTTTTAATCCAGCCAAGGCGGAAAAGCCGGGTGTGCCATAGCCTTTAATCATTTCATACTGCTTGTTAAATATGTTATCCAGACGAAGGAAAAGCTGGAAATGGGGATTAAGATTATAAGAAGCTACCGCCTTGACTAGCCAGTAGGCAGGCAGACTTACTTCTGTTTCAGGCCAGGTCGAAAAGTCCATATCCTGTCTTTGACCAGTGTAGAGGAAATTAAAATTGAGGTTTATTTTTTCAGTCAAGGCATAATTGAGGATTGCGGACAATTTATCTTTCGGCCTTCTTAAAAGATAAGTTTGTTTGTCCTTATCTTTAGCCTCAGTATGGCTGTAGTTAACTTTAAAGAGGCTCTGATCATCAAAATGGGCTTGGAGAGAAAGCTCAATTCCCTTGGACTGGGCTCGTCCGATATTAATATATCCGTGAGCGTAATCGAAGTTGATCAGATTTTTGAAGTTGTTATAAAAATAAGTAGCCCCAATTGAAATCCGCTTCCCTAGAATTTCTTGTTCAAAACCAACATCCCAGCCGATAGACTCCTCAGGTTTTAATTGTTGGTTACCGATAGGCCCCCAGAGAGTGCTAGGGGCATATAGCTGGTAGAGCGATGGCGATTTAAAAGCTGTTCCCAAGGTGGCCTTGAGCTTTGTTCCGGTTTTTTCAATGAAATAACCAGGAGCTAAGCGGTAGGTAAAATCAGAACCGAATTGGCTGTGGATATCGAGCCGGGCACCTACAGTAGCGAAAAATCGGCCGCTTACCCTTACTTGATCCTGCACATAAAAACCGGCTGTCTGGGCCTTTTGCTGAGGGAAATGGCTGGAAAAAGAACCAAAGGCTCCCTTGGAGAGATAATCAGATTCTCCCTCTTCCTGCTGGAGATCAAGGCCAAAAGTAAGAGTATTGGCTTCATGGAGATAGAGATTGTTTTGCCATTCAGCTTTTAAAAGCTTACTCTTGAAGCTTCCTTTTTCTGATTCCAGGGGGTGGCTATCATCAGGCGAGTTTTGATGGTGGCGGTCATAGTCGAGCACAGCCAAAGAAAATCTTTGTTCCCATCTATTTTTTAGAAGGAGAAAACGCGTCTGTCCGCGGAAGAAGAAGGCATCGTAATCCTGAATATTGTTGGGGTCATCACCGTAAGCACCGCCAAAATTATCTATATCAGTTTTGGTCTTTATGGAACGGAGGATGAAGTCCAAATCAAAATTATCATTAAATTTAAAACCAACTCTTCCAGAAAGGGATAAATTCCTGTAGCCATCTTTTTCTTTATTTCCTTCATAAGAAGAGCTGGCCGCAGAGGGCCCTTTGTCTCTAAAGTAAGAAGCAGCAAGAGAATAGCTCAAACTGCCGCTGCTGCCGCTTAGGCTCGTCTGGTTGGACAAAGTACTATAAGAGCCGCCCTGGCTGGAGAAAGAGATTTTAGGTTTCCCTTGTCCTTTTTTAGTGATAATGTTTATCACTCCGGCCAGAGCATCTGAGCCGTAAAGAGTACTCTGGGGACCGCGGAGGATCTCGATTCTATCGACATTGGCCAGGCTGAGATGAGCTAAGTCGCAAAACCGAGAAGGAGAAATGGGGTCATTGATTTCCACTCCATCCAGAAGGACTAAGGTATGCTCAGAGTTTGCTCCCCGCAGGAAAACAGAAGCTGTTCCACCTGGCCCGCCGTTTTGGATAAGATCGAGACCTAAAACATCTTGTAATACCTCAAGGATCGTCGTCTTTTTCAGCCGTTTAAGCTCTTGGCTGGTGATGACGGTTATAGAGCTGGCTACTTCCTTGGCTGGTGTTTCAAGGCGAGTAGCGGTGACAACGATATTGTATTGAAGTTCGGCAGGATTTTCCTCTTTTTTGTTTTTTGACTGAGATTGGGCGCTAACTGTTAGAATGGTTAAGATAAGAACCATAAGAAATAGTTTTTTAGTCATAATTGACCTCCTTAGCTTGTTTGCCCCCGCTTCAAGCAGCCCTGGAAGAGCAGGTTTTTCTTTTTTTGTTTGATAAAAAGCAAGCAAAAAAAATTGACCCTACCTTCCTCCCGAAGATGGGCTTCAAAGGCTTAAGGGCGGTCTCCTGACTCTCGGATCATCCTCCTTCCAGGCCTTCCCACCCCTGAGAGAGGGCAGTGGCTTTCTCTGGAATTTGTCCCCGATTACAGTAGCGGGGGCTGTGTCCGCTTCTCACGGACTTCCCAACCCATTAAGCCTAAAAAATAAATTGTCAAAGATCTTTTGCATACTATCACTTTATTCCAACTTTGTAAATAGTTATGGGGTCAGACCTTCATAAGTTTTATAATTTAATAATTTACAGTAAAATTATTCCTGTTATTAGAAACAATTATGAAACTTATGAAGGTCTGACCCCATTTACTAATTGACTTTGTTTTTTAATGATATTATTTTCAAGAAAACAGGTAGAGGACTTAGCTATGGAAAAAACAGTAAGGTTTGGGGTTTCAATTGAAGCCAGCCTTTTGGAAAAATTTGATAAATTAGTAGAGAAAATAGGTTATAGTAATCGCTCCGAGGCCATCCGAGACCTTATTAGGGATAGACTTGTAGCTGAAGAGTGGAAAATAGCAGACAAGGAAACGGTTGGTATTTTGGGGGCTGTCTATAATCATGAAATAAGAGAATTGACAGAAAATCTGATCAAAATCCAGCACCAGCATATCGATTTGGTTATTTCTTCAACCCATATTCATCTTGATCACCATAATTGTCTGGAAGTTATAGTGCTGAGAGGAAAAAGCAGCTTGATAAAAAAAACAGCCGATGAACTTTTGAGTACCCGAGGCGTCAAACACGGTCAATTAATCATGACCACAACTGGCTCTGAGCTGGAATGATTCAAAGCAAAAGTTTGCCCAAAGCTTTGGCATCTCGGCCTCTATTTACCTTGAATCTTCTTAATTAACCTGAGTTATTAATAAAACTGCTGATACCAAAATACAATTTCAATAATATCAGCTAGTTATAAGCATTCTTCGTAGAATTGGCTGAATAATTTTGATTTGTTCATATCTATGTAAAATTCCGAATAAAACATCGGCATTTTTTATGAATAATCCAGGCTAAATAATAAGCAAAAACTGAGTTAACTTTTTGAACTCAGGCATTGTGCGAAAGCCTCGCTTGGCTCAAGAGGATAATTTAGTTTTTACCTCACCTCTTTTCCTAATAAATTTATACTTAAAAAAGTTGATATTTTCACAAATCGTGTTACTATATTTATATTCGTAACACGAAGAGGTTAGTATGTACAAAAAATCTTCGCTTTTATTAATTCTTTTTTTATTCTTTAACTTAAATTTTTTCAATATTTTTGCTGCTCAGGATAAAACGAAGCCGCCTGATTCTCAAGCTAAAAAAGAGAAAAAACCCATCTTTCATCCCCATGAGGAAGTCGTGGTTACAGCCACAGCCACCAGGAAAGCAGTTAAAGATTGTTCAGCTTCGGTGAGTGTGGTTAGAGATGAGGACATAAAAGCAATTGCTGCCAGCAATGCTTTAAACCTGTTAAATTATCTTCCAGGAATTTTTATTGAGCGAACCGGAGACCTGGGAAGAGCTGATGTTAATATTAGGGGAATCGGCCAGAGAGGCCGGCGAATTGCTATTTTGGTTGATGGTCGTCCAGAAAAAATGGGCCTTTTTGGTTGTGCTATCACCCATGCTTTCCCTCTGGACAATGTAGCTCGAATAGAGGTGGTTAGAGGGCCTGCTTCTGTTTTATATGGCTCAGAAGCTATGGGAGGAGTAGTTAATATAATAACTCGAGAACCAAAGGCAAGATTTGTTACCGATTTTTCTGCCTCTTATGGAAGTTACCGCACCGTTCAACTTAACCTCCGCCATGGTGGCAGGCAAAAAAGCTTCAGTTACTATCTAACTTTTGACCACAGACAAAGCGATGGTCATCGCCCCCACTCAAGTTATAATGGTAATTCCTTTACAGGCAAAATAACCTATGCTGGTCCTTATAAATTTAAGTTAACCCTTGAAACCAAGTATTTTAAGGGCAAAAAATATGAAGCAGGGCCTATTGATTTTCCTCTTTTTGAATATTGGAATGATTATCAAAGGGGAGCTGTTGATTTAACTCTAGCCAGAAAAAGTAATACAGACGATTTTTATCTAAAAGCCTATAGTAATTTCGGTCATCACCGCTTCTCTGACGACTGGCATTCCAGAGATTATGTCAATGGCGCCATCCTTCACTATACCAGCCGCCGTCTAGCTAATAATGAGCTTACTCTAGGGGCTGATTTTAGAGTTTTAGGAGGGCGCAGCTACAACTGGCCGCAGGGAAGCTGGCATAAAAATGAGGCGGCCATCTTTGCTCAGGATGAGTATGTTCTCGGCCAGAGGTGGATAATATCTGCAGGTTTTCGGCTCCATCGAGATTCTATCTACGGCTGGGAAGGATGCCCACATTGGGGAGTGGTTTTTAAGGCTAGCCGGAGGACAACCTTAAGGGCAGCCGTTAACAAAGGCTTCCGTTCTCCACAACTCAATGAGCTCTATATATTTCCTGCTGCCAATCCGGAGTTGAAGCCTGAAAAAGTCTGGAATTTTGAGGTTGGCTTTGATGAGAAGCTCTTCTCATGGCTAAATATTAGGGGAGCTTTCTATCATCTTAAGGGCTCAAATCTTATCCAAACAGTCATCAATCCTTCTCCTCCACCCAGGTTTAAATTCCAGAACAGCAGACAGTTCAGCTTCTATGGAGTTGAGTTAGGGTTGAGGGCAGATTTAAGCCAAAATCTGGCTGCTCTTTTTTTCTATAGCTATCTTGATCCTGGCCATGAGACAAAGGGCAGAGTTGGCCACAAATGTGATTTTTTCCTCCGCTTCCAGGAAAAGTCGGTCTTTACCTCAATTCAAGCTAAATATGTAGCCCATTATTTCGCCGCTAACTTTTCTAAAAGCCCTCTTCCTTCTTATTTCCTTCTAAACGCTCGCTTTAACTTTAGGCTTATTTCAGCGGTTAGTCTCTTTTTGGATTTAAATAATATCTTCAATGAGGACTATTTGATTTATGTGGATTTACCTGGGCTTGCCGCTGGAGCTTATCCCATGCCTGGCCGAAATTTTAACTTAGGATTCAGGATTAATCAGTGAAATATTCTGGGCAGGATTTGCTGCTTGGGTCTCTTCTCCTGGCTTTAGCCCTTATCTTTCCTTTTATTTTTCATGCAGTTGGCTTAGGCAGTGCCTTCCTACCTATGTTTTACCCAATTTTAATAGCAGGTTTTCTTTTAGCTTTGCCTGTGGCCGCAGCCGTTGGCTTTCTAGCTCCTTTGACTTCGGCTCTTTTAACCGGTATGCCCCCTCTTTTTCCGCCCATTGCCTTAATTATGATGGGAGAGGGGTTGGTCTTGACTTCATTGCCTTACTGGCTTCACCAAAAGCATAATTTAAAAATAATACCAACTCTGGCCATTACCTTAGCCGTTGAAAGAATAGTGCTTTTGGCAGCAGTTATCCTTTTAGCCAGATGGCTCAGATTGCCTGAAGGAGTCCTGGGCTTGGCTTCTGTTGGGCGCGGGCTGCCTGGGATTGTCATTATTTTTATTATCATCCCGCCTTTAGTCAAAAAATTAGAAGAAAGGCTTAGGCATTTTTGGTTATTAGAGTAATTTAGAAGGAGGAAGGGTGATAGATAGAAAAGCTTTTTTTAATCAGATCGCTCAAGATTGGGAGAGAGGCCATCAACAAAAACAGGATAAAGAAAAATTAGCTCAGCTTTGCCAGTATTTTTCTTTGAAGAGAGGTGAGGCTGTTTTAGATGTAGGCTGTGGCAGCGGCCGCCTTGTTCCCTTCCTGAGTCAGGCTGTTGGCCAGCAAGGCTTGGTGGTTGCCTTTGATTTTGCAGAAGAAATGCTTAGAATTAGCAAAAAGAAGCACCACCAGAAAAATCTTTTCTTTCTCCAGGCTGATGCCCAAAACGTTCCTTTTAAAGCAGTCAGTTTCGAGGCTGTAATCTGTCTGGCTCTTTTCCCTCACATCCCAGATAAACTGTCTGCTTTACAAGAATTCCATAGAATTTTAAAGTCAGGTGGAAGTTTGTATGTTGCCCACCTTATGAGTCGCCAAGAGCTAAACAGTTTACACCCTCAGCTCAAAGGGCCGGTAAATGAAGACTTTTTACCCAACCAATCAGCAATGGAGGGGCTCTTTTCCCTGGCCGGCTTTAAGAAAGTGCGGATAAAAGATGAGCCGTCTTTTTACCTGGCTCAAGGAGAGGCCTGATGGATCCCTTCCTGTCCCAGAAAGCTGGCTGGCAACAAGGGCTTAGCTCTCATTTTGATCCTCGGATAAAGATCGTAGCCATAAGCTTTTTTATGGTGGCCGTCATCTTCACTCCCTATCACCAACCTTTTAAATTTATGATGTATTTCTTAAGTCTTTTGCTTCTGGCTGTGATTGAGCGTATTCCCTGGAAGGAAGCTATCGGTAAAGTAATTCTATTGGGTCCGCTTTTGCTCTTTTTAGGTTTGAGCATTCTTCTTTTTGCTAAGAATGAGCCCCAAGAAAATTTTGATATTATTTGGAATATAAGCCTTAAATCAGGACTTACTTTTTTTTCTCTTCTGGTTTTAACTTTAACTACTGATTTTTATGACTTGATAAGGAGTCTGGAGTATTTCAAAGTGCCGCGGATAATTCCTGCTCTTTTATCTTTTGCTTACCGCTACAACCTCCTTCTGCAGAAAGAGGCCAGAAGGATGCTTCTGGCAAAAGAAGCCCGCAGTTTTGGGAAAAAGAAAAAAATTGAAGAGATAAAAACTTTGACAAAACTTCTTCCTCACATTTTCTTAAGAAGCCTTATTAGGAGTGAAAGGATTTATGCAGCCATGCTGGCCAGAGGTTATAGAGGGAAAATTCAGACTTTAAAACAATTTAAGCTGAAGCAGACTGATTTCTTTTTCATTATTCTTTTTTTATCGGTAATTACGGCCATTTGGGTCTGGGCATGAAAAAAAAGATAATTGAAGTCAGACATTTGAGTTACATCTATCCTGATGGCACTCAAGCTTTAAGAGATGTTAGCTTTTCTGTTGAAGAAGGAGAGGCCCTGGCTATAGTGGGCCCTAATGGAGCTGGAAAGTCAACTGTCCTTCTTCATCTCAATGGGATTCTTAAAGCTGAAGGTAAAGTTAAAATCTTTGGTCAAAACCTTACCAAAAAAAATATAAGGGAGATTAGAGCAAAAGTGGGACTTATTTTTCAGGATCCGCACGATCAGCTGTTCATGCCCACTGTGGCTGACGATGTAGCTTTCGGTCTCTTCAATCGAGGCTTAAACAAAGAAAAAGCAGAAAAAAGAGTTTTCTCTATTCTCCAAGCCTTAGAGCTTAAGCATTGTGCCCAGAAATCTGCTTTTGATTTAAGTTTAGGTGAAATGAAGAAAGTCAGTTTGGCTACAATTTTGGTTTTAGAGCCTGAGATATTGGTTTTGGATGAACCTACTATGAACCTGGACCCTGGGACAAAAAAAGCTTTCATCCAGCTTTTAAAAAAAATACCAAAAACAAAGATTATAGCCAGCCACGATATGGATTTAGTTTACGAGCTTTGTTCGCGTATTATTGTTCTGGATAAAGGGCAGGTAGTAGCTGAAGGAGAAGCCTTAGATATATTAAAAAAGAGCCAGCTGCTTGAAGCTCACAACCTGGCCACTCCTCTCTCTTTAATTCTGGATCAATCAAAGATTTAAACTCTAATTAGAAGTTGAGGATTTGAGGTGGTAGGCTGCCTTTTTTCTGTTGAAAAAGACAGCCTACGAAAGGGGATGAATTAATGGGTTTGGTGATTTATGGTAAAACCCTCGAAAAAAGGAGGGGCAAAAAGGAGGCACTTTCTGTATTTTAAAAGAGTATCTATTTTTATTTCCATCTCATATATATATATACGAGAGAAAAATAATAAAGGTTGCAAATTAAATTTTTTATTTCCCCTTTTGTAACAATTATGATTATAACATAATTTATTAATTAAATTCAATAATTTTTTACAAATTTTATTATATTGGCCTTTTTGACCAGTTTTTACCGCTTTTTAGGCCCTAAAAAGGGTTGTTTTGACAGCTTTTGGCTAATAACGTCAAAAAAGGCTCGTTTTCAAGGGGAATTTTGACTAATAAAACTACTTTTCATAGAATTAACAGGAATTTAATGATAAAGAATTACTTCAGAAATAAAGATGAAACTTGATATTTCAGCTGAGGTCTTTGCCAAGTTTCCCGGCCTTAATATCGGAGTTGTGGTCATTAAAGGAGCTAATAATCGAGGTCAAAGCAGAGAAATTGCTAAGCTTATAGAGAGAAGCGAGCGAGAGATAAGAGAAAAGTATAAGCTGGAGACACTCTCCCAGCAGCATAAAATTCAGGTCTGGAGGAAGGCATATTCAGCTTTTGGAGCCAAGCCCAAGAAATATAAATCATCGGTGGAGAGCCTCTACTGGATGATCTTAAAGGGAATGCCCCTGAGGTCCATCAACAAGATAGTAGACATTTATAATTTAATTTCCCTTAAGCATATGGTTCCAGTTGGAGGAGACGATATTGACAAGGTGGAAAAGAGTATTATTTTGAAATTTGCTGAAGGGGGAGAACCATTTCAGCCGCTTAACTCAAGCGATATGACAGCGGCTAAAAAAGGAGAAGTTATCTATGCTGATGAGGTTGAGGTTCTATGTCGGCGCTGGAACTGGCGGGAATGCGATAAAAGCAAAATGACAGAAGCTAGCAGGAATGTAGTTTTAGTGGTTGAGGGTCTTCCTCCTGTGAGTCAGGAAGAGATGGGCCAGATTATAGGTGAATTGAGCCAATTAGTGATAAAATACTGTGGCGGCCAAAGCACTATTGAAATATTAAATCCAGCTAAAATGTATTTGGAATTTTAAGGGGAGCCATAGATGATAATATGTTATAACAATGGAGAATTGTTTAATAGATAATAATTGATATTTATAGTGTTGAAGACCATAATTAGCGGGAAAAAGTGCACTTTTAAATTTTAGGCTTTTTCCCAAAGTGATAGGAAAGATCAAATCCATAGATAAGAAACTCTCAATTTAGAAAGTAATAACTGCTTACGCATTTTAAGATATTTTATCCAAAGTTCATTCCAAAGGGCTGGTTTATAGATCTTCCGAAAAGCGATCATCAACCAGTTGATAAACTCCTTCTCACTCCCCCGCCTTCCTATCCTTTTGAGCCTATTTACGATCCGGCTGAAGGCGCTCTCTATGGCACTGGTTGTAAATGGAATCCAGCCAATGATTCATCACGAAGAATCCAATTGGCCACGCTATGATATTGGCCAGTAATCCCAGCTTTAAGAAATCACATGATTCTGGAACAAGAATTGTTGCTTTTTCCCTGTGAGTAAACGACTATTTACATATCATGACTTCACTCTAGCCATTTCTTCTGGAAAGTTTGAGGGAAAAAATCACCTGATTCAAAGGGATCCTTAACGGGACCACGAACTACATCATCACTCGAATGGAGAAGGGAATGACCTATAAGAACGCATTGAAAAAAGCTCAGGAACCCGGATATGCTGAAGCAGATCCCACGGGGGATGTGGAATGTCTTGATGCACTGGGAAAAGAGAGACCGGCTTCGCCCTGCTTATTGATATGATAAATATGAAATATCAGATTTCCCGTTGACATGATCAAAGCAACATCGACTTGTTCATCATCCAGGTTAACCTGACCTATTCATAAAAAAATGGCGATGAGCATTTTTTTGTTTTGATCTCAAGGATATGCATGCTTTATATTAAAATGACAAATGAAATGTTTTTGTTGCTAATTTTTTACTTTCATTTTAATCGCCATTTTTTTACCATTAAGGCAAGCCAATGTTAAATTCAGATATAGCTTATGCTCCCTTGTCACAATGAGATTGCTTCATCACTTTGTTCTTCGCAATAACACAACAACCTTGACTTGTTCATCATCCAGGTTATTAAGCTTTTTACCTTAAATTTATAAAAAAGGAGGAAGAGAATGAGTTCTAAAAGGATCCTTCTCCTTATTGGCGTGCTTATCACAGCATTTGCGATCTTAAGCGCTTTTACCAATCAGGCACCGGATTATGAAAAGGAGAATCTGAATGGTTATGAATACTGGGAAGGATGTACATCCATCCTGGTCGGGAAAAAGGCTTCGGC
>CAZEQD010000004.1:0-64094 GCA_964514305.1 uncultured Eubacteriales bacterium | reverse complement strand
TAAAAGAACTTTCCGAAAAAGATATCAAAAGGAGCTGCAGCAAACGCTCTGTTCTTAAATGGCTTAAAAGATTTGTCAAGCGATAAGCTGAAATTCTCTTCAATCTACAAACTTAATCACAACTTGTATTCCTTTAGAGGAAAGCTCTTGTAGATTTAAGTTAGGAAGCCAAGATTAAGCCAGGAGGGAAGAATTCTAAAAACCGTGATAAGTGAAATTCCTCCCAAAGAAATTAAATTTAGCAACGATTTTCCTCCATCTTCGCCAAATCCCATCCCACCAATATAGGCTCGGATGGAATAAAATCGTTGCCTATAAATATTATCTTCTTCATTATTAGCTATAACAGTTTGGGACATGCTTATCGCCAGGACCATCTGATTGAAAAAAAGGCTATAAATTGGTAAATTAATAGACGCTTCAGTCTTAAAAAAATATAAAAAGTGTGAGGTTATCCAGATCAATTACTCTGGATATGCTAAGAATTTAGAAGGTGCGCCTGTAGCTCAGTATGGATAGAGCAAGGGATTCCTAATCCCTGTGTCGCAGGTTCGAGTCCTGTCAGGCGCACTTCTTATATATGTTTAAATGGATATTTTAGCCATTTCTTTTTTGCGAAGTTATTTTTGATAGCAAATTATCTTCAATTCTTGAGAATTATTGCTAGCTCGAAAGGAAGAAAGTTTGTTAACTATATTTTCTTTTCTTAATTGGAGTGATTATGATGTGATCTATTTTTTACTTAAATATATAATTTAATAAAATATTTGATATAAATTAAATATTTGATATAAATTCAATCAAAGTCTCTCTCTCCATGTAGCTCTATTCAATCTAGAAGCAGAGGATAAGATATAAAAAAAGAAATTTATAAAAAGTTAATTAAGCTAAATAATAAAAAAAGTTTAAATGATTTTTCTTGACAGAAGAAAAAAGAAAACTAAAATGTATAAAGATGAGATTGAGAATCAATTGCAATTATTTAGAACAATTACAGGGGCATCCTCTTACTAATCAAAGACTGGTCCTGCTGGAATTAATACGCCAGTCAGATGTGCATCTTGATGCGAAGGAGCTGTATAGACGTGCTAATAACAAAGACGAATCTATCAGCTTAGCTACAGTATATCGTAGTCTTAATCTATTTAAAAAATTGGATTTAATTGATGAGAGACACTTGGGAGGAGGACGCCGTTGTTTCGAGATAAAGCAGCCCCTGGATCATCAGCATCTGGTATGCCTGGGTTGTGGTCAGATTATAGAGTTTAAGAGTTCTATAATTGACAAGCTAGTGGTCAATGTAAAGCGAAAATTTGCCTTTAATGTCACCAGAGCAGAATTGTACCTTGAGGGATACTGTGAAAAATGTGAACAAAAAGCAGGGAAAAAATGTGAGGATATCAGGAGGAGTGTTAAAGTCTCTCATAAAGCAAAGCTTGGGTGATGAAAGGTATACCCAGATCTTAAATTTATTGTACTCCTTAGAATTGTACTTATTGTGGCAAAACAATTAATACCGTTAGTAGATTGGCTGAGAAATTAAGTAAAGGACAAAATTTGTTAGATGAAAATAGAGTCAAAACGGAAGCTTGAAAACAGAAGTGAGAACTATTTTAAAAAGTTTAGCAGGAAACCTATTGGCTGAAGAGAAGGTAGAAAATAGAATAAATAAGAAGCTGGAATGAGAATAAAGAGGTAAATATGTCTGCACCTAATCAGCCAAGAATTATAATTTTTACATCTTCTTCATGCCCTTGGTGTAACCGAGTTAAACAATATTTAAGAGAGAAAAGATTCAGGTTTAGGGAAGTAAATGTAGAAAGAGACTCAGAGGGAGTGCGGGAACTTAAGCGGAGAAATATAATGGGTGTTCCTGTTGTTTTAATTAATAATCGCCCTGTTGTAGGGTTTAATAAAGCAAAAATTGATAAATTATTAAATATCAAATGAGAAAGGAGATTCAAAAATGAAAATTAAGCCATTTGAGGATCGGGTTTTAGTTGAGCCGGAGGAGGTTACCGAAACCAAAACTAAATCCGGCATAATTCTTCCTGATACTGCCAAAGAAAAGCCAAGAAGAGGCAAAGTTATTGAAGTTGGAACTGATGAAGAGCTTGCTAATAAAATTAAAGTAGGTGATACAATAGTTTACGCAAAATTTACTGGTGATGAGATTGAGTTTGAAGGGAAAAAATATTTAATCATAGCGAGAGGTGATATTCTGGCTGTGATTAGGTAATAGGTTAGGAAAGGCTTGCAATATTTATTATGGAAGCTTAGCCTTATTGACCATAGAGAAGGAAGAATAGAAGAATTTATGTTCAGATCAATGATGAAAGGAACAGCCAATGGCTAGTTATGATGTAGTTATTATTGGAGGGGGCCCTGCTGGCCTCACCTCTGGACTGTATGTTTCGAGAGCCGGCCTTAAAAGTCTGCTGGTGGAGCGAGGAGCATTAGGTGGACAGATGATGAATGCTAGATTAATAGAGAATTACCCTGGTTTTCCTAAAGGCATCTCTGGTTTTGAGCTGAGTTCACTTATGCAACAACAGGCTGTTGCCTACGATTTAGATGTCGTAACTGCTGAGGTTACAGACCTCATTGGCAAGGAATTTTATAAAATCTCTACTTCTAAAGGTAGTTTTGAAGCTCCGGTTATAATTATAGCTACTGGCTCGGAGTATCGCCGACTGGGAGTTTCTGGTGAAGAAAGACTTTCAGGTCATGGTGTTTCCTATTGTGCAACCTGTGACGGCTTTTTCTTCCGTAACCGGGATGTAGCAGTAATAGGAGGAGGTGATACGGCTATTACTGATGCTCTTGAGCTGAGCCAGTATGCGAATAAGGTGTATGTAATACATCGGCGTGATCAACTTCGAGCTGGAAAGGTACTTCAAGAACGAGCCTTTGCCAATCCAAAGTTAGCATTCATTTGGGATACAGTGGTCTCTAAATTTTTGGGAGAAGAAATACTGGAAAAGCTCGAACTGATCAATGTGAAAACAGGGCAGCAATCCGAGTTAAAGGTAGATGGTGCATTTGTGGCCGTTGGCCTCATGCCCAATAGCCAGCATTTCTTTAAAATCTTGGAAGTTGACGACAGTGGCCATATAGTTACTGATGAGATGATGGCTACTTCAGCGCCTGGTATTTTTGCAGCTGGTGACGTTCGAAGGAGTTCACCTCGCCAAATTGCTGCTGCAGTGGGTGATGGTGTTATTGCGGCTATGTCTGCTTTTGAGTATCTTCAAATAAAAAGAAATGGGGCTAGAATCACGATTTCTTGATTTATTAAAAAGAGGAGACGTTGGGAAAGGTCAAATTGGATAGGATTCTATCTAATACTAATGGACAAATGTTATTCCTAGTATGAGAACCATTGGCGATTAAATAATAATTTGTAATGAAATAAGGAGACAATAAAGAAAACATAAGTTCAAACTTCAGGATAAATGGAAAGTGAACACTAGAAATTGTTTTTTAATTAGCTTTAAGGCTAAGTCTTAATTTTAAAGAAGCATATTTTTTTAATAAGTTGAGGTTTTAGATGGCAGCGATGATTATTATCCAAGACAAGAATTAATTTTAAAGGAGGCAATATGAGCAAAGTAGTAGAAGTTACGGATCAAAATTTTGAAGAAGAGGTCCTTAGATCAGATATACCTACTGAAGTTGATTTCTGGGCTCCGTGGTGTGGTCCGTGCCGGATGGTTTCACCCATATATGACAAGCTTTCAGAGGAATATGATGGTAGGTTTAAGTTCTGCAAACTTAATGTGGATGAAAACCAGCGGACTGCCGCAAGATATCAGATCATGAGCATACCCATGCAGATGTTCTTTTTTGAAGGTGAGAAAGTACATGAGATCCTTGGAGCTGTGCCTGAACACACCATTAGAAAGACAGTTGAAGCTATTATTAACAAATTTTCCACAGATGAGAGAGGTCGGCTTAAAATAATTTTAACCTCTTGGGTTAGGCATAATAAACAGCATAGTGAGAAATTTATAAGATGGTCCGAGAAGGTTGAAAACATAGAAAGGAATCCAGTCTACAATATGGCGTTGGCCGCAGCAAAGGAGCTGGAAAAAGCAAATGAGCAACTATCTCAAGTGTTGACCAAACTACAAGCAATTGAATAAATAGATTGATTTTGATGGTTCTATTAGGAAGGGAAGGGAAAGTCTGATATCTAGATAATGATATTATGATGGTGAAAAAACTTGCTTTGCTGAGGGGACGTATTCTGCGTTGAGAAAATAATGCTTGAATTCTAATAAAATAACCCTATTAATTGTTTTTACTTTTTACTTTTAGTGAGTACTGTTTTATTATTGACGAATTATGTTTCCTAGACTCCTGCTTTTTAGCATTTAAAAGTGAAAGAAAATATTTGGCCACATTTTTTTTGCACCGTCTGGGGATTTGGAGCGGTTCAGTTACAGAAAATTTTTTCTTGTGTAGGAAGAGGAATACCGTAATTGCTGCAAAAGCGGAAGTGTCACTATTTTCCGAATGGCAATTCGGACAGTCGATCTCCCTTGCTTTCACCTTAAATAATTTGTACTAGAAATATAAATTTTTAGGCGATGAGTCAATATTTTCACTAATATTGACAATGATAGCCTAAAGTTTTACAGTCTTCACGTCTATTAAACTGTCTTTCAGGTAGCCAAAAAAAGTTTCAATAAAGGAGGGAAATCATGGAAAGCATTTATAAGGTTATTGAACTTATAGGCACTAGCCCCAATTCCTGGGAAGAAGCGGCCAAAAATACAATTTTTAGTTTAATTGAAAATAATCCTAGCATAAAGCCTAGCATAGATTGACAAGAAAGCTTAAATTAGATTAATATCTATTTAAGAATAACCGCTTCGCCAAATCTTTTCATGTACGAAATGTCTGGAATGAGGCGTTATTCCTGATAATAAGAAAAAAGGAAAAATGTTCGGGGCCAAAGATTGGGAAGTTTATCTTTATGGAGACTATCCTGAACATCAGGAGTTTTACAAAAATTTTAGATCACGCCGCAAGGCCCGTCGCTATATAAGAAAAACTCTTAGAAAAAATGAGCGCTATTACTGTGCTCTAATCTGGCATGAAGCTTCCTCTTCATTTGACACCTATTATTGGAATGGAAATAAAGTTATAAAATGGGATAAGCCTTGGGTTCTTTCCAGCCGACAGGCCCTAAATCTAGAAACAGATAAGCATGGACGATTGATAACTATAAGCTAGCTGCAGTTAATGATAGATAAAATTGATTCATTATTAAAAAGGAATAGTCTAAATTTCAAATTTTCTGCAAAGATAGTTGGATTTTTATTCTTTTTGTGATAAATAAAATATTCAAAACGGTTAGCTGAGATTTTAATCAGACATTATTCACGGTAGCAGCTTAAAAAAGGTGGGATCCTGACATGGCTCTCTTTAGAAAGATAATTACTATTTAAGCAAAGAGAGAAAAATGAGAAGAATAAAAAGAAAGCAACTTAAAGAAGATGAATTAGTCACTACGGTCACTAAACTAATCCGCTTTGCCCAAAAAAGAGAAAGAGAATTAATTATAGCTGGGGTGGTCATCGTAGTGGTAATCTTGGCTTTTGTGGGCACTAAATTGGTAAAAAGTCAACACCTAAAAAAGGAAAGCCGTTTTATTGGCCAGGTAGTTAAACTCTACTCTGAACTTGAGTCTAATCCCCTGAATTTGACTGAACTGGAAAGATTAGCCAAAGGTGAAGATCAGTATGCAAGACTGGCTTCTGTCATATTGGGTAATTACTGGCTGGAAAAAGGGAAGTTGGATAAAGCAGAAAAGTTCTTGAAACAAGTTTCAGCCAAGAAGAAAGATCTTTTTTATTATCAGTCTCAAGATCTATTGGCTCAGCTTTATTTAAAACGAAAGGATTTCGATAGAGCTCTTAAAATATATAAAAAATTAGAAGAGGAGAAACCAAAAGCCTATACTCTGGATGCCATCCTTTTCCATGAAGCAGAAGTTCTTGAAAAGAAAGGTGATTCTAAGCAAGCGCTGGCTCTTTATAGAAGACTTCAAGCTGAATTTCCCCAGACATACTTTGGTTATGATGCCTCGCAAAAAGCCAAGAAATTGGAAGCAAAAAAATAACTAGTTTTGCTTGTAAATTCTCATAAAAAATATATAATAGTCTGTTAATTTTTTTTGAGGAGGAAATAGATGGCCTATATGATTACTGAAGAATGCATTAATTGTGGTGCCTGCGAGCCTGAATGTCCAAATCAGGCAATTTCAGCAGGAGACGAAATTTATGAAATTGATCCAGAGAAGTGTACAGAATGTGTAGGGCATTTCGATGAGTCTCAGTGTGCTTCAGTTTGTCCTGTTGACGCCTGTGTGCCTGATCCTAACCATAAAGAAACCAAAGAAGAGTTAATGGAGAAATATAAGAGGCTCCAAGAAAGCTGATTATTCTACCTATTGTAGTTGATTAGAATTAGAGTAGGAGTGATATTTATCACTCCTATTTTTTTATAAGCTAGATGATAAATATAAGAGGTAAAATCTGGATTAATATTGTTTTGTTTGCAGTGACCGTGGTTTCCACTTTTGTCGTTGGCATAAGCTGGAGTCTTAGCTTTAAATACGCTGATGTTCTCAGTCAGCCCCAAGAGGTTAATCTTGGAATAAAAATTTTCGAAGATCCTCAGGTTATTTACTTAAGCATTATCTATGCTCTAGTCCTTATTATTATTTTATTAGGACATGAATTAGGACACTTCCTGACCTGTCAACATTACCAGATTGAATCCACTTTGCCTTATTTTATCCCGGCTCCTACTTTAATTGGCACTCTAGGAGCTTTTATCAAAATAAAATCTCCTATTACCCGAAAGAAGCAGCTTTTTGATATCGGAGTAGCTGGCCCCTTGACTGGATTTGTCCTGGCTGTTCCAGCTCTTGTCTATGGCCTTTCCCTTTCTAAGGTTGTCCCTGCTCTCCCTCAAGAAGGGACGCTTGTTTTTGGGGAACCCCTTCTGTTGAAACTGGCTGCAAGCATTATATTTGAAAACATTCCGCCTAACCATGATATAATTTTACACCCGGTGGCTTTTGCCGGTTGGGTAGGTATTTTTGTGACGGCTCTGAACCTTTTTCCTGTTGGACAACTTGATGGAGGTCATGTTTCTTATGCTCTTTTTGGAGGTAAATCCAAAAATTTGGCCAAAATATTTTTGGGAATATTCATTATAATGGGAATTTTTTTCTGGTTAGGTTGGTTTCTCTGGGCTTTTATTATTCTTCTTCTTGGCCTTAGACATCCGAGAGTAATAGATGAAGGAAGCTCTTTATCTCCTGGCCGTAAATTTGTCGGGTTTTTAGTTTTATTAATTTTTATTCTATCTTTCATTCCCGATCCTATTAAAGGATATGAAGGTGCTAATTTAATAGAAATAATAAGGAAATTATTGCCTTTATAGAGAATGTAAGGAGAAAGATTTGGGGCTGCGAAATTTTCACAGATTTTGTGGAAATCTTGTGGAAATATCTTCCTTTTTAAAGCCAAAAATTAGAAATTTCTTAGAAATATGACAAATTGCACATAATTTGTGCATAATGCCTATATTATTGATATTAAATGATTTATAAATATGCTGAAAATAAACAATTTACAAAGCTACCAAAATAATGATTGGTATTTTGCTTGCCTGAATTTAGAAAAAGAAAAAGAGAAAAGCTTCTTTTATCTGTGCGAAATTAAAGGTAAATTGGCTAAAATAGGTTATTAAGATGGAAAAGCAATTCAAAAAAATAGAACAAGAATATAGTGAGCTGAAGGAGAAATTTTGGCAAGGGAGAATATCTAGACAGGAATTTATAGAGGAACTAAGAAAATTACCTTTAAAAGATCAACAGGGGAAGTTCTGGATGGTCGGAGCTAAAAGTGGCCAGTGGTATTATTATGATGGTAAAAATTGGATTCAATCGAAACCGCCATCTATAAAGGAAGGAAAAGCTATTTGCATCTACTGTGGCTATGAGAATAATTTGAAAGATGAAGTTTGTGCTGGCTGCGGTCAGAATTTAGATGATAAGTGGGATTTATCTCCTAATAGGAAACAAAAATTTGATAAGCCTTCCGTTGCTATTCCTTTCTATGGGAAAAAAGAGCAATCATTGAGAAATAAGCTGGATGAATTAAAAATTGAGAAAGAGGACAATTATTTTATTTTTCGATCTCTAAATCTTTTATCTTTTTTTCTTTTCATGGCCGCAGCCGGAGTTTTTATAGGGATTTTAGGAGGAGCTCTGCTAGGATCGACTGATATTTTTGGTCAAATTGCCCTGTCTCTGCCTCTGTTTTTAGGAGAACTTCAAGGCACCTTGGTAGGAGGCATTGTTTATGCTTTCTTGGGGGGATAATTGGTTTTGTCGAGCTGGGAGTTGGTGGCTTTGTTCTGTCTTTATTTATAAATTTTATTTCTTCTTTTATCGGTGGAGTCAAAATTCGCTTGGAGTAGATGTTATTCTGAATTTAGTTTAAAAAGCCTGGCCCCCTGTTTATTTTTAATTTGTAAAGAGCATGAGCAATTTGTCCCAAGGAAATTGATTCATCATTGGGAGGATAATTTAGAGGTCTTATGACTATGAGATTTTTTTTCTCGAGGAGATTGGTTGTTTTCTTTAAAAGTACTTTATTTAAAAAGACCCCTCCTGTTAAGACTACTATGTCAGTTTCATATTTCTTCTTAGCAAATTCAGCCAAGGAAGCTGTAACCTGGGCCAAAGTATTGTGAAATTTAGCCGATATCTGAGAGGGGGGAACATTTAATTTCAGATCTTCTAATATTTCCTTTATCATCGGTTGGAAAGAGATTTGAAGAGGAGATGCTGATGAATCAATCGAAAATTCATAGTATCGGTTAAGATTTTCTTCAGCTACTGCTTCTAATCTCATTGGAGCCTCAGCTTCAAATTCAACTTCTAAAGGCGAAAGCCCTACGAGAAAAGAAACCGCATCAAAAAGCCGCCCACAGCTGGAGGTGAGGGGGCTGTTGATGTTGTTGGCTATCATTAATTCCAGACTTTTCAGTTTTTCTTTTTTAATATCTCGAAAAATTTGTAAGTGAGGGTAATCAAGGCCAAAAGTATCTATTAGGTAGGAAAGGGCCATCCTCCAGGGCTGTTTAGATGCCAAATCTCCCCCAGGCAAGGTTACATATTTAAAATGAGCTAATCTTTGATAAGATAGATAATCAGCCAGTAAGAATTCTCCCCCCCAAGCTTGGCCGTCATCTCCATATCCGTAGCCATCCAGAGCCACTCCCAAAACTTTTTTTTCTGGAACTATGTTGTGTTCCAAAAGAGGGGCCAGAACATGGGCAAAGTGATGCTGAACTTGAAAGTGGGGAAGGCCGGTTTTTTGAGCAAATCTGGTAGTCTGAAAATCTGGGTGAAGATCAGAAACAACTATTTGAGGCTTAACTTCAAAAAGCCGAGAAAGGTGGTCAATCGTCTCTTGAAAATATTTGTAGTTTAAATATTCATCCAGATCTCCTAAAAATTGGCTGGTTACAACATAACCATTCTTATAGATTGAAATTGTATCTTTAAGCTCTGCTCCTAAAGCTATAATCTGGTTGGGGATGGCTAAAGATGAAGGTACTTTTTGAGGATAGGGAACATAGCCTCTAGCCCGTCTGAGGAAAAGTGGCTGTTTATTAACTACTTTAAGAACAGAATCGTCAGCTCTCATCTGGATTGGTCTATCATGGGTGAAGATGTAATCACAAATCTGGCCGACTCCTTCACTCTCATCTTTCATAAGCGGAGCGTCTTTTTGGTTGGAACTGGTGGCTACTATTAACTCCAGATCATTTAATAATAAATAATGAAGAGGTGTGTAAGGCAGCATGAAGCCCAGTTCATTCAAATAAGGAGCAATTCCTTTAATATCTTCCTTCTTTCTGAGGAGGACAATAGGCCGTTGTCCTGAGGTAAGCTGCTTTTTTTCTTCTAAAGAAAGATAAGCATATTTTTTAACAATGCTGAAGTTTTTGGCCATTAAAGCTAAAGGTTTGGTCTTTCTTTTTTTTATTTTTCTCAGCCTGGCTACAGCCCGAAAGTTAAAAGGAGAACAGACAAGATGGAAACCTCCCAGGCCTTTGACAGCTATAATTTTTCCTTTTTTAATAAATGAAGCAGCTGTCTTTACTCCTCCTTCTAATTCTCGGCCAGTGGTTGCTTCAAGAAGTTTCACCTGAGGCCCACAAACAGGACAAGCTATGGGCTGGGCATGATATCTTCTGTTTAAAGGATCAGAGTATTCTTGGCGGCAGTTAGGACACATTTTAAATTTGGCCATGGTTGTCTGCTCTCTATCATAAGGAAGAGATTTGACAATAGTATAACGAGGGCCACAGTTGGTGCAATTAATAAAGGGGTAGAGAAATCTTCTGTCAGAAGGAGAATACATTTCTTTAAAGCATTCTTCACACACAGATATATCAGGAGAAATAAAAACGAAACTTTTGCCTGCTCTTGATTTCTTAATTCTAAAGCCTTTAAGATGACGTGCAGGGGTATGCTCAATTGTTATCTTTTCGATTCTGGCTAGAGGAGGTTTTTTTTCCTTGAGAGCTCGCAGGAAAGCTTCAAAATCTGTTTTTTGACAGGATTCGAGATGAATTTCTACCCCAAATCCTATATTTTTTACCCAGCCCTTGTAGCCAAATTCATGGGCAAGTCTGTAGACAAACGGTCTGAAACCTACTCCCTGGACCACACCAAAAACAATAAGGGTGATGGAAGAAGGAGACCCAGAGTTAGACATTTTTTGGTGAAGGTTGGCTGTAGACACAGCCACAGTAATTTTGACGGTAAAGACTATATTGGCGGCTGAGGATAACGCTTTTTTTAAAGCCATCTTTCTTTTTAAAATTAGCCTCTAAATAATCTATTTTGTATTTTCGGCTAAACATTTTTCCTATCCGGTTGAGGACTTCTGCTTTTTTCCAAGGGCTTAGGCTCATGACGGTGGTAAAAATATCAAATTGAAGCTTGGCTGCAGTCTCGGCTGTTTTCTGGAGTCGAAGAGCATAGCAAATGTCGCATCTTCTTCCTTTTTCAGGCTCATTTTTATATTTTTGGGTTATTCTGAACCAGCGATGATCGTCATATTCCCCTTCTATAAGTTCGAAATTCAGCAGATGACTTATTTTTTTTGTCTCTTCCAATCTAAGCTTATATTCAGAAAAAGGATGAATGTTGGGATTATAGAAAAAGCCGCTGGTTTCATAGTCTCTTTGCAGAAGTTGGATGACATAAAGCCCATCGGGAGCACAGCAGATATGAACCAGTATTTTAGGTTTTTGGAGAATTCCTGCTTTTTTATCAATCATAGCTGAATTTCAAACTGTTTTTTTATCTTATGATAATCATTGTCATCTTCGTCACCATAAAAGCTTACTTTTATTTTAAAACTTTTTTATCCGCCGAGGTTGAGCCCGGATTTTGGTCTAGCTGGTAACCTGTAATTATAGATGGTGACTAATAGGGCAGTCAATTTTAGTTAGAGATTATTAAACATCCACTTTTCTCTTATGTCAAAAAAGAAGATTTGCCAGAACAAGAAAGGGGATTAAATATTGGTTGCTTCTTATAAATTTTTAATTTGATTTTCCAGGTCTTGAATACGACGATTGGTCCTGTCAATCTGAGAATAAAAGACAATTAACTCTTCATGATCTACTCTTTGTTCATCAATGATTTTTCCCAAGTTTTCGAAGAGAGGTTCTCTTTGGGATTCATTTTCTCTTATTTTCTGTAAAATTTTATATTTTTCTTTCTCCCATTCTTTGATTTCTTTCTGTAATTTTTGTTGATGCTCTTTCTGTTCCTGATGAAGATTTCTTATAGAGTCATTAAGAGAGTTTATAATTTGTTGGAGTTTTCTTTCTTCTTGGATGCTTTTATCTTTTTCGACTGTAAAGGAAGTAATTTTCTGGCTAATACTTTCTTTTTGCTGTTTAAGGCTTTGGAGCTGATCTGTATTTTTTTCTTTTCTAACCTTTTGTTTTTCCTCCTGTAGGTAAAGATTACTGTTTTGTTCGAGAGCTTTTTGAATTTCATTAAATTCTTTTTCTATTTTTTCAGCTTCTTTTTGGCTTTTTTCAATTTTTATATTTAAAATTTTATGCTGATCTCTGATTTCACTTAATTTCTCCTTATATGGCTTTTTCTCGTTTTCTTTTTGTTTCAATGGTTCCTCATATTTTTGCTGTATATCTTCAAGTTTGAGCTCCAGTGATTCTATTCTGGCTGCTAGTGCCTTTTTTTCTTTTTCCAGTTTGGCTTTCTCTTTTTCTAATTGGTTAAGATTGACCAATAGTTCTTGGCCTTTTTCAATCATAAGGTTTTCCAGCCAAGCTTTTTTTCCTAAGGCTTTAAGCAGCTTTATTTTTTTCTGTTTTTCCTTTTTAAGCTTGGTTTGAAGGCGGAATTTTATCAATTTGATTTTGGTTTTAAAGAAAAAAGAATCAAGCCTTTGTCTTAAATCTTTATCTCTGAGAAAAATAAAAATAATTAAAAGAAGAATAATACACAACAGAAACCAGAAGGCCCAATAGGGGAGGCCTTCTCTAGCGGGAGGTGGGGGCTGAGAAGAAAAAAGGCTGGCTAAAAAGGTTTTCATAGTTTCCTAGAAATTTTTTCATTATTTCTTATCTCTTTTGACAAAAATTGTCAAATTTTTTCTCTGTTTGTTCTTTTCCCCTTTTGTACCAGTTGAATTAGAAAATTGCTCAGAAAAATTCTTCATTGACCAGTCGATAAGATAAAGAGCAGCCGGCAAGTTTTCTTTAAAAATTGATTGTATATCTTCCCCTGAGTTGAAAAAACCGCCGTGGAGGACATCTACAGGAGGCAGTTCAATAGTAAAGGCAGGTATATGATAAACTCCCAAGGCCCAGTCAGTGGTATCTCCATTGGTTAGATAGAAAGAGTTTCCAGCCTGGCCATATTCATAAAAGCGACCGTTAACAGCTTGAATTAATTCAGACATTTGAGCAGCCATCTCCTCAAGAAGCTTGTTTTTGGGTGAAGGAACGCTAGTATAACCCCACGGGTAAAGGATAACTTGAGAGTAGTTGTGATAGGAAATCAAAGCCTGAAATCTCCTAGTCAGACAGAAATCTCTGACAGCTTGAGTTTCAGGTTCGGAGAAAGGTGATTTTCCTCGGTAAACATTAGAAAAGGAATTGGGGCTTGAACCCTCATTATCCAGGCCCCAATTGTAACTATAATTTCGATTAAGGTCTACTCCATAACTGCCGTCTCCATTATTACGTCTGTTTTTTCGCCAATAGCGATAAAAATGAATAGAATATTCGAGGCCATCAGGATTGAGAAGGGGAATAATCCAAATTTGGCTGTGGTCGACAAGATTTTTTATAGTAAGTTGGCGGCTGTAGTTCTCAACAAGATACTTGGCTAACAAATAGGGTACTTCCACTGAAATCCATTCGCGAGCATGATGACAACCAATAAAGAGGACCTCGGCTTCGGCTTCCTCCAGGGAAACGTTATCACTTATTTTAAGGGCATAAATATTCCTATTTTCCAAGCTCTGACCAAGGATATAAAGCTTAGCCAGATCAGGAAATCTTTCTTCTAAAGTCATTAAGTCGTTTTCCAGTTCTTGATAAGTATGATAAGGACCATTTATGCTTCCCTGGAGATTAGCATCTTTGTTAGAAAATGGATAGAATTTCTGAGTTTCGATTTGATAGGCAATATTGGCTTTTTTTATTTTTAATAGATCATCAAGTTGCCGATTACAGATGATGTAGATTCTTCCTTGCCAGATCATCAGAATATCCAGGTTCAATTTGTTAATTTTTCTGATTGCTTGAGGATTTTGGCTGACACTGATAATTGTCGTATTATTATAGTCTTGGGCCAGAAGAGGGAAGAAGAGGACTAGAAAAATAATCAGGAAAAACACTATTTTTCTGATTTTCATTCTTTACCTCTTAGTTTAAATTTATTTTCATTTTTTTATTACATCAAGAAAATAAGTGACAGAGAAATTTTCCGAGCAGACAGAGAATCTTCAGATCCACATTCTCGGCCAAAAGATGCTCCTAAGTCCAGCTGGAATTTTCTCCATTGGAAGCCAGAGCCAAGAGTATAATAAAGATAGTAAGAGTTGGGCCTTGACATCGGTTGGGGATCATAAATCAAGCCGAGTCGTAAAGGAATTGCAATCTGATAGTTTGATAATCTTATTTTTGTCAGATATTCAATTCCCATTCCAACTTTTATTACGTTTTTGAAATGTCTGTCGATTTCTTCTTCAAAATAAGTGATTTTATAGTTTGACCAGTTAAAGTAGCTAAAGTCAGAAGCAAACCTGAATTGAGGAGAAATCTGATAATTTAGGCCAAAGCCTACAACCAGAGGCTGGAGATATTTATTCTGGGCAGAAGCTTCTATTTTGATGTCTGTTTCTCCTTTTGGTGATAAATATCTGTAAGAGCTCTGGCCGTCTGCCTTCTTTTGGTAAGGACTGCGGAATATGGCTGCCAGGTTTAGCTTGGAAGAAGGTGCATAAAATAGCCCTAAATTAAAGTAAAATCCATGAAACTGCTGAGATTTGCTGTCGCTAAGAGTTATGTTATCATCTAGCCAATTTTGCTCCATTTTTTTTTCAAGATGACCTCTCACTAGGTTTAGACCTAAACCAAATGAAAGGTGGGAATTTATCTTCCGGGCTAGGGAAAAATTGATTACTTTGAGAAGACCTTCTTGGCTAAAGTTTAATCGCGAATAAAGAATCCCTCTATAATAATATTTTTGCTCAACCGAAGGCCGGTTATAAATTTCAAGAATGCCGTGACTTAAGGCCAGAGTCCAATCTTTGATTTTAACTGATAAACCAACAAAATCTGAGCTATAAATATTAAGCTTAATGTTTTGGTTAGTATTTACTACGCCAGTGTTTATCAATGAATACTTATAAAAAGAGGAAGAATTAAAAGAGCCATGAGCGGTTACACAGATTTGGGAAAGATAAGGCAAAAGAGCCGGATTAGCCAGGCTAGCTGAGCAGTCCAAAGCAAAAGCGTAATAGGCTTCGCCCATACCTAAAGAGGAAGCATTCACTACTCCTAAATTATTCCAGCTTCTAACCGGTGCTTCATCTTGATATTGGCCTATGATTAGTTGAGACCAGGATGAACTGACCAGCCATATTAATAAAAAGAAATTAATTATAAAGTATTTTATGAATTTCATTATCAATTGATTTTACTTGTCTTCTTATTTATTTGCAAATTGAAATTATTTGTGCTATAGAAAATGCTTATTTGGAGATGTTATGGCCAACAAAGAGAAAAAACGAAAGATCAAAATCGTAGGTACCGGCTTTTATGTGCCTGATAAAATTTTAACCAACTCCGATTTGGAAAAAATGGTAGATACTTCAGATGAGTGGATAATAACCAGAACCGGAATCAAAGAAAGAAGAGTAGCTTCGCCTGAACAGGCTACATCTGATCTCGGTATTGAAGCTGGTTTGAACGCTCTTCGTTCAGCCCGGCTTAAAATTGAAGATATTGATCTTATTATAGCCGCTACTTCCACTCCAGATACCATATTTCCTTCTACTGCCTGCTGGATTCAGAAAGGACTCGGAGCTGACCATATCCCTGCTTTTGATATTTCGGCCGGGTGTACCGGATTTTTGTATGGAATGATTTTAGCTGAAGGTTTAATTTTGAGTGGAGCTCTCAAACGTATTCTATTAGTAGGAGGAGAACTTTTAACCAAGGTTACCAACTGGAAAGATCGCAGTACTTGTGTTCTTTTCGGAGATGGTGCCGGAGCCGTAATCCTTGAAGAAAGTGACGATGATTCGGGCATGCTCTCTTCCTACTGGAAGGCCGATGGCAATCTTGGTGATTTACTTTCCATCCCAGGTGGAGGAACCCGAATACCAGCTTCTAATCAAACGATTTCCCAGGGACTCCATTTTCTTCATATGAAGGGAAATGAGGTTTTTAAACATGCTGTTAAGCGTATGGGGGAAGCTGCTTTAGAAGCCCTAGCTCGTGCTGACTTGAAGAAAGAAGATGTTGATTATCTTGTAACTCATCAAGCAAATATAAGAATAATCGAAGCCACTGGTAAACGTTTAAAGCTACCTCCAGAAAAAGTTTACATTAACATCCATAAATACGGCAATGTCTCAGTGGCCACAATTCCTATCGGCCTTCATGAACTTAGTCAGGCCGGAAAGCTAAAAAAGGGTGATATAATCTTGATGGATGCCTTTGGGGCTGGCTTTACCTGGGCGGCCATAGTTTATAGATGGTAGCATAATAGAGTAAAAAGTAAACAGTGAATAGTAAACAGTGAGAAGTAAGAAGAGAAAAGTGAAAATTAGGAATTAATAAGCTACTATCTTTAGGGTCTGCTATCCATAGCAGAGCGTTTGTGCCAGTAAAATATAATATGGAAAATTTATTGAAATTTTAATGATATATAGTAATGATCAGAGGTTTTCACATTTTTTAAGCAGCTTAGCCCAGTTGATGTCTACATTTTTTTGCATGAAAGCTATTTCCTCTTCTTTAAGATGGCGGAATCTTCCTTGAAGTCGAAGATAATCATTGATCGGTTTCTTTTCTCTTAGTTTAATATTGAGGATATATTTTTCTCCATGTTCGATTTCATACAAAGGAAAAATGGCTGTTTGAACGACTAATCTGGCCAACTTAACAGTATCTTCAGGCCGGCTTTTCCAGCCAGTGGGACAAGGGGCGTAGATATGGAGAAATTTGGTTCCTATAAAGGATTTTGCTTTTTTTACTTTTTTTATAAGATCTTCAGGATAGCCTACGCTGGCTGTGGCTACATAGGGGATATGATGAGCAGCCATGATGGCCACGATATCTTTTTTGGGTCTATCTTTAAAGTGTTTAACAGGAGTAGTGGTTGTCCAAGCTCCATAAGGAGTGGCTGAGCTACGTTGAATACCGGTGTTCATATAAGCCTCATTATCGTAACAAACATAAATTATATTATCGTTTCGTTCGGCTGCTCCAGACAAGGCTTGAATGCCGATATCGAAGGTTCCGCCATCCCCAGCCCAAGCAACCACCGTAGTCTCAGTGTCTCCAACCATTTCCAGGCCTGCTTTTAGGCCAGAGGCTGAAGAGGCCGCTGTCTCAAAAGCGCAGTGAAAAATTGGCACTTCCAGAGATGAATAGGGAAATGGTCCGTCTATAACAGACCAACAGCAGGCCGGAATACAGAGAGCTGTTTTTTGGCCTAGAGCTTTAAGAGCGTATCTCATGGCTAAAGTAGCACCACATCCTTGACAGGCGAGATGGCCTGAATTCATATATTCTTCGGGAGGAAGCGAGAGTTTCATGGTTTTTGCTTTTTTCATTTTCTTACTCCTATCCAGGTAATCTCTTCTTGTGGTTTATCATTTTTTAGGGCATAATAAGCAATTTCTTGGAGAGATGAAGGGGTTATGTCTCTGCCACCAAGGCCAGTGATGAAACCAAATATGGGGGGATGGCTATTTTGACCGTAAAAAGCAGATTTTACTTCCTGATAAAAAATACCGTGATGGCCGTATGAGATATTGCGGTCAACTACGGCTACTTTTTTAGCCCGGCTTAGAATAGATCTGATGGTAGCAAAAGGAAAAGGTCTAAAAACCCTTATTCTTAAATTGCCAGCTTTAATCCCTTGCTGACGGAGATGGTCAACAGCTACTTTAGTCGTTGAACCTGTAGTCCCAGAGGTAACAAATATTAAATCTGCATCCTGACAATAATATTCCTCAACTAAACCTAAATAGCGGCCGAATAAATTTTGGTACTCTTTGCCTGTCGTTTCTATCAAAGGCGGCACTTTTTCCATGTCTTTTTGGAGTTTATAACGGAGCTCAAAATAATGATCGGGTGAAGTTAAGCCGCCGAAAGCACGAGGCTCTTCAGGTGTAAGCCTGATTTGAGGCTTATAAGGCGGCAAAAACTCATCAACTTTAGCTTGATCCGGAATGTCAACTACTTCATAAGTATGAGAGAGGGTAAAGGCGTCAAGGATAATCATACTCGGGATATGAAATTTTTCAGAGACTCTAAAAGCTTGGATTACCGTGTCGAGCACTTCCTGATTACTGGAACAGTAAAACTGAATCCAGCCTGTGTCCCTTTGAGAGAGGCTATCGTTTTGGTCAGACCAGATGCTCCAACCAGGAGCCATGGCTCGATTTATGTTGCCCATAACTACCGGGAGCCTTCCACCTGAAGCCCAATGAAGGAGTTCGTGCATTAGAGTTAAACCTTGGGCTGAAGTGGCCGTAAAAGTCCGGGCCCCAGCCAAAGAAGCACCCAGGCAAGCAGCCATGGCTGAATGTTCTGATTCAACTTTGATAAACTTGGCCTTCAATGTACCGTTAGCACACATTTCTGAAAGAAGTTCTACTACTTGGGTCTGGGGAGTTATAGGATAAGCAGCAATAACCTGAGCTCTACCCAACATTGCCCCATAAGATAAGGCATGATTACCCATAATCACTTTTCTCATTTTTCTTCCTCCACCATGATAATACATTTGACAGGGCACTCTTCGGCGCAAATGCCACAGCCTTTGCAGTAGTCATAGTTTACAACAGGGAATTCTTTGTCAATAAAAATAGCCACATCCGGACAGAATTTCCAGCAGATGCCGCATTGAATACATTGGCTGAGATCAATAACAGGCCTGATATTGCGCCACGCGCCAGTCTTGTTAAATAGCATAGAACCCACCGACATGGGCATTAACGGAAATTCTTTGGCGGATTTGAGCACAATTTTTTTGGCTGATTTTTTATCCTTCATTATTTATTATCTCCTCAATTTAAAAAATTTATAAAAAGCCTAAAGTAATGTTTTTTTCAATCTAATTATGGTAGGTAAAATAAAAGGGGTTATAATCCTGAATTTAGTAACCAATTTAATATTATAGAAAAACTATAGAAATAGTATAATTATAAAAATTTTTAAGCTCTTTCATAAGCCTCTTTAGCTGCTGAAGTGTTGGCTTCGGGTTTAAGGGGAACTCCTTCTTGGACGGCTTCCAAGACTGATTCTAATTTGGCTAAACCTAAGATTTTGACGACTGCTCCGACAATAGCTGTATTGACGATAGGAGCAGCCATAGTTCCTAACTTATGTTTTATGGCGATTTCAGTAGCATCAATAGTTGCTACTTTATATTTGGAAGGGAAGCCCAATTTTTCTGGCTTCCTATCTGAATTGACAATTATCCAGCCTCCATCTTTTAAGCCTTGGGTGACATCAATGGCTTCTATAAGGGTGGGGTCTACCACCACTATATGGTCAGGGTGATAAATGCGGCTTTTATCGAAAATAGGATTATTATCGATTCGGAGAAAGGCGTAGACCGGAGCCCCTCTTCTTTCTACTCCAAATTCTGGGTAAGCCTGAACATATTTTCCTTCTTTGGCGATAGCATCAGCCAGAATCTTGGAGGCAACAACAGTTCCCTGGCCTCCTCGTCCATGAAAGCGGATTTCAATCATTAGAATCTCCTTTAATTGATGATTGTTTTGTCTTGGACATTAATCCGGAAATTAGAAGAAAGGAGAGATGATCTCAAAAAATTATTATAATTCAAAGCTTATGACTCGATGAGAATGGCACTCAATATTGACTGCAGCTGGCATGGAAGCAATGTGGCAGGGGAATGATTCCACATGGACTGCTAGAGCTGTAATTCTTCCCCCCATGCCTTGAGGTCCAATGCCTAAATTATTGATTCTTTCCAGCAATCTCCTTTCCATATCAGCATAAAATGGGTCAGGGTTATGAGTTCCAAGAGGTCTTCTTAATAAAGATTTTTTGGCCAGAAAAGCAGAATATTCGAAGTTGCCACCGACTCCGACTCCAACAATAATTGGAGGGCAGGGATTAGAGCCTGCTTTATCCACTGTTTCGACAACGAAATCTTCTATTCCTTCTTTTCCAGCTGCAGGAGCAAACATGCGAATAGCACTCATATTTTCAGCTCCACCACCTTTAGCTATAAAAGTAATTTTAAATTTATCTCCTGGTAATAATTCCCAGTGAATGTAGGTGGGTGTATTGTCACCTGTATTTTTTCTCCTTATGGGATCTTCAACCACAGATTTTCGCAGATAACCTTCTTGGTAGCCTATCCTTGTTCCTTCAGTAATAGCTTGACCTAGGCTTTCCAGGCCCTCTTCTTTTTTAAGCTCAACATCTTCTCCTATCTCAACAAAAAAGACAGCTAAACCCGTATCCTGACAAAGACCTAACTTTTCATTTTTAGCAATTTGAGCATTTTCTAAGATTTGTTTAAAAACAGCTTTTCCAGCTGGAGATTCTTCCCTTCCTTCCATTTCTTTGATAATTTTAAGGACATCATCTTGAAGTTCAAAATTTGCCTGTTGAACTACATCTTTAATTCTATCTCTAACCTTTGCTAAGCTTATGACTTTCATTATTACCTCCAGGAAAATATAAATTAAGAACGTAATTAACCTGAAGTATTCTTAAAATTTCCCATAAACTTTATTGGTGAATTATTCAGGTTAATTAAATTCTAGTTTAGGATTCTCTGAAGTATGTGTCAAGCAATAAATGGAAGAGAGCAGGTAATGAGCCGCAAGTAAGTGCTAGTAAGTCTCCTCTGGCTAACAGGCGGTTTGGCTTTTCAGACGAGGAGATTAAGAGCCATTAATTTTGGCTCTGTCATTTCTTCTATAGTATATTTCAAGCCTTCGCGTCCAAAACCCGATTCTTTGATTCCTCCATAAGGCATGTGATCAATCCTGAAAGTAGGAATATCATTGATGATTACCCCCCCAACATCTAAGTTTTCAAAAGCTTGAAAAGCTTTGTTGAGATTTGAGGTGAAAACACCAGCTTGAAGGCCGTAGATTGAATAATTAACACCTTGAAGAGCATCTTCAAAATTTCGATAGGGAAATACCACAACTACTGGAGCAAAAGCCTCTAACCATGAAATGCGAAGTTTAGGTTTTACTTTTTCAAGGACAGTCGGTTCGAACATTACCCCTTCTCTGTTTCCCCCGCAAACAAGACGGGCTCCATTTTCTAAGGCTTCATTTACCCATTCTTCAGTTTTGTTAGCAGCTTCTATATTTATCATAGGACCGATATCAGTTTCTTCATCAAGGGGATTACCCATTTTCAGCTTTTTTATTTTGGCCGTGAACTCAGCCATAAAACGATCATATATTTTCTCATGGAGGAAAATTCTTTGAATGGAAATACAAATTTGACCAGAATAAGCAAAAGCTCCTAAAATTGTTCTTTCCAGAGCATAATCTAAATTTGAATCCGGTTCTATGATTGCAGCTGCATTTCCTCCCAATTCTAGGGTTACTTTTTTCTTATAAGCTTTCTTTTTGAATTCCCATCCTACAGTAGGACTGCCAGTAAAAGTAAGCATTTTGATCCGCTTATCAGTGAGCAAGGCTTCAGCTTCTTGATAGCCACACGGAACAACATTCACTCCTCCGGCTGGATAGCCGCTCTCCTTAATTATGTCTCCTAAGAGGAGGGAAGTGATACTTACTTGGGTAGCTGGTCTAAGGATAATAGAATTGCCTGAAGCAAGAGCTGGCCCCAATTTATGGGCAACGAGATTGAGAGGAAAATTAAAGGGAGTAATGGCTGTAATAACTCCAAGAGGAAAGCGTCTTAATAATCCCCATCTTTCTTTAGTTTGTGGACTCCAGTCAAGAGGTATGATTTCTCCGTCTATTCTTTTAGCTTCTTCAGAGGCAATCTTAAAAGTATTAATCGCTCTGGAAACCTCTACTCTAGCGGACTTTAGAGGTTTTCCTGAGGTGAGGACAATAGAGCGGCTTATTTCTTCTTTATTCTTTTCAATTTTAGCCGAGATATTTTCCAGGATAAGAGACCGGTCATAACTTGATAACTTTTTGGTAGAGGCAAAGGCAGCTTCAGCTGCAGACAAAGCTAATTCAATTTGATCCTTTTCAGCCAAATGAACTTTTCCTATTGAGCTTTGATCGAAAGGGAATTTTATAAGCCTTACCTTTTTTGATTCTTGCCATTTACCATTAATTAAAAGTTTATAGTCTTTCATCCTTCCTCCTGTCGTTATTTTATCTTATCTTCTTTTTTAGTATTTGGCAATTTTTTATAAAAATTTACTTGACTTTTTTCACAATATGTCGTATTTTTTTGCTAGAAGACTCAAGATATTGTATATTGGGTGGTGTGGAATTAAGATTTTTACTAAATAGATATTATGAATTTAAAAGGAGGGCCGCATGAGAGGATCCCACCTTTATCCTCCCACCTTTCTTCCTTTTCCAAAACCTGGCACGGCCCTCCTCTTTTTTAGTTTGAGCCTGTTTATAATGTCATAATCCAAGCTTAAATGCAATGGCCTTTTAAGGTGGTTTGGAGGATGAATTTTAGCTGAATGATTCACCCTTAGAGGGGGGTGAAGGCGACAATCTTGATTTTGTAATTTAATTTAAATTATTAATTAAGCTCTGCTCTGATAAAGATTTTTGAGCATTAGAGCATCTTTCTCCAAATTAGGACTCTCACAGATGACCATTCCTTCTACCTCTAAATCTTTCAGTGCTTGGATCCATTCATCATAACGAAAATCTGAGCTCTGAAGATTTATATGTTTTCTCTCTCCTTTTGCATTGTATTCTGACCCAGAGATGTGAATATGAGCATTTTTTAAGGCAAGAATACCTAATTTTTTTTCTACTTTTTTGAAAATGCGCTGAAATTCAGAATAGCTGTTTATCTTTCCTTCTCTTGCATGGAGATGGGAGAAATCAAGGCAGGGGAGAAGGCCCTCTGTCTCCCGGCAAAGACGTAATGTTTCTTCCAGGGAACCAAACTGGGTTTTTTTCCCCATAGTTTCCGGCCTGAGAATAATGTTGTTTCTTTCTGCTTTTAAAATAGAGATAATTTCACTTATTCCTTTTCGAATATTTTGGTAAGTCTCTTCTGAGGTTTTTTCCCCATAATATCCAGGGTGGAAAACGACGCTTTCGGCTCCACAGATTTTAGCTATTCGGCCTGAAGTTAAAAGACGTTCTTGACTGGATAACCTCTTTCCTTCTTCAACAGAATTAAGATTAATATAATAAGGAGCATGAAGGCTTAGTCTTATTTGGCTGGCTGAGGCTGCTTTTTTTATTTCTTGAGCTAGATCCAGGCTCATTTTAATGCCCTTCACAAACTCGATTTCTAAGCAATCAAGGCCCAGGTTTTTGACTTCCTGAATTCCTTTTAGGGTGGAGGAAATAGTCGTCTGGTGAGGAATACCGGCTGTTCCAAAAAGGAGTTTAGAAGCGGATGTCATCGGCTGCTCCCTTGGAATTTAAGAATTCGCTGACGATGCGAAGAGCACAAAAATCTCCGCACATGGAGCAGGCCGCTGATCTTGACTTTCTTTTTTTTCGTATATCCTTAAATTTATAAGGGTCAATGGCTAGTTGGCTTTGCTTTGCCCAATCAAGATTTTTTCTTGCTTCTGAAATCTTATAATCTCTATCAAGGGCCCCCTTTATCCCTTTGACAATGTCGGCTGCGTGAGCAGCAATTTTGGAAGCGATAAGACCTTCTCTAACATCATCGACTGAGGGCAAACCAAGGTGTTCTGCAGGAGTGACATAACATAGGAAGTCTGCCCCAGCAGCGGCAGCTATAGCGCCTCCAATAGCTGAGACAATGTGGTCATAACCAGCGGCAATATCTGTAACTAATGGGCCTAAGACGTAGAAAGGAGCATCATGACAGAGACGTTTTTGGAGTTTGATGTTCATTTCTACTTGGTCAAGAGGAATATGGCCAGGACCTTCGACCATAACCTGAACGTTCTGCTCCCAAGAATGCTTAACCAGTTCACCTAAAGTTAGAAGCTCTTCTATTTGAGGGCGATCTGTAGCATCAAGAATTGAGCCCGGTCTTAGTCCATCGCCAAGGCTTAGAGTTACATCGTATTTTGCAGCTATTTCCAATAAGCGATCAAAATGAACATAAAGCGGATTTTCTTTTTGATTATGAAGCATCCAAGCTAAATGAAAGGCACCTCCTCTAGAAACAATGTCAGCTACTCTTCCCTGATTCTTTAACCTTTCAATTCCTTTCGAAGTCAAGCCAGCATGAACTGTCATGAAGTCAACCCCTTCCTTAGCTTGAGATTCAATAATAGAAAAAAGATCATCCACTTTCATGTCTACAATTGAGCCTCGATGTTCGATAGCTGTAATAGCAGCTTGATAAACAGGTACTGTGCCTAGAGGAATGGGGGCTTTAGCTAGAATTGTTTTCCGGATTTTTTTTATATCCCCGCCTGTGCTCAAGTCCATCAATGTATCGGCGCCATATTTTAGAGACACTTCTACTTTTTTAATTTCATTTTCTATTTGAGGAAAATCGACAGAGGTTCCGATATTAACGTTAACCTTGGTCTTTAGATTGTAACCAATGCCTGCCGGCCGAGAAATAGGATGGTTGGGATTGCAAGGAATAACAACTTTTCCCTGAGCAACCAGCTCGAGTAAAGTCTGGCAAGAGAGGCCTTCTTCTTCAGCGATTATTTTTAAGGCTGGAGTTATATTTCCTTTTCTGGCTTCTTCTAATTGAGTCATAAGTTTTCACAATCGATTCTAAAGACTTAATTTTAATGATTAGACACCATAGTATATGTTACATTTTTTTATCTGTCAATAAGAGCTGGCCGCCGGCAGCATCTCCAAAAGCGTGAAGAGTGAAATTCTTCATAAAGAAATGAAATTTGGCATTAATTTCCTTCCATCCTCGCCAAGACCAGCCCACCCAGCACTATGGGCTCGGATGGAGGAAAATAGCTGCCTATAAATATGACCTCATTCATTATTAGCTATCGCAGTTTTAGGGACGTTTTCTTGGTTGACTAAGACAAATTAGGTCATCGACAGAGGTGATTAAGGAGAGGACAATATCATCGCCCTTTTCACCTAGAGAGGCGATTGACGGCTGACCAGATCTAACTAAAATTTTAAAAATAAGAGATAAAATAATGAAAAAAATTATTTTTATGCTCATTTCTGCCTGTCTATTACTGGTTCTTAATTTATCTTCTACTCAAGTCAGAAAAGCTGTTGTCGTTGCTGATAAAGCTAATATTTATGCAGAGCCTAATAGCCGCAGCTATTTAATAGAAACTGTTAACAAGGGAACTATTCTTACTTTATTTCAAGCTGGGAAAATAAGAAATGAGTGGTATTATGTAACCTTTCGTTCGTCAAAAAAGAATTGTAAAGTTAGCGGCTTTGTTCATAGCTTGCTAATTGAATTTTTTGAAGGAAGTAAAAGGGATTTACAATTTGAAGCGAACCTAAAGGCTGATTCAAGAAAAAAGCGAGATAATTTATCACTTAAGAAAAAAAATGCTTTATTAATTGAGAAAAAGAAGGACCAAAAAACTTTTTTGGACAAAATGACCGTTCTGCCCACGTCACTTTTTAAAAGAGAATTTGTCTCTCTTGATCCAGCTCCTCACACCTTGGCTAGAACTTTCCCTAGTTTAAAATCTTTTACTCAAAAAAAAGAATCATACCAGAATATAATAGCTACTGCCCTGCCTTCTCTAAGGCTACATTTAAATAAATTGCCCTTTGCCTTTAGAGAAGGAAATCAGCTTGTCTTCCGAAGAGCAGTAAAAAGCCCAGGGGAAATAGAGGTAAACAGATTTTTTAAAACAGCAAAAAAAGATGAGAAAAACAAAATTCAGACCAAACTTATCGAAGTTTCCTTAGATTGTAATCAGAAAACACCTCTTGAAACAAAGGAAAATCTGTTTAAGGGCCTTAAAATCTCTGCTTTTTCAGAGGATGAAGATGCTTTTTTCTTAAAAATAGTAGACTTCCCTCAGGCATTAGAAAGAAGAGAACTAACTAGTCTTAAAGCTAGAAATTATTTTCGAGCCAGGCCGTTTTTGGCCTTAAGGGCAGCTAACCAAGAAAAAGAGGTTATAGAGAAAGAGACTAAGATCCTTCCTTCATCATCAGGCCTGGTTGAGCATTTTTCTGCCGAGAAATTCAAAGAAGAAAAAGATTTTTCCCCTTTTCCTCAAAATAGGAAGAGAGGAAAAAAAGCTAATCAACCAATCATCCAGAAAAAATTACATCCTTTCGCAGTTAAAATTAATAAAAAAAAGTATTACCCTTTTTCCTTAGGAATAGGATATGGGCAGTCTCAAGGCGGCCTAGGAATCTTTATCCAATTCAATACTAAAAGAGGAATTTCTATTCATGGTGGAGCCGGTTATTATCCCAGTTCTTTTATTTATTCCTCTTCCAACTGGGTAAAAAGTGTTGTTCTTTTTAGTGGAGGGATTAAGTATTATTTACCTTTAAAAATGGATCCAATAGCTTTCTATTTTGATCTCCAGCTTGGTGGCTTAGGTGTCGAAGCAGCTCAGATCTTCAAAGAGATATGGTATTACAGTTTTGTTTATGATTACAGACAAAAAACTCTTTGGGGAGTAGCTATCTTAAGCGGAGCTGAATTGAGATTGGGTAGAGTTGGCCTAAATGGAGCTCTGGGTTTAGCTCACAATTTAAACCGGGTGGAGTGGCTACAGCAGAATATATTTTTAACCATTGATTTTGGCTTTCTTTTTTATTTTTAAAAAGATGAAAATTGAAAATTATCTTTTTCAGTTTTGACCCGGATTTTATAAGTATTTATTATTTTTTGCAGTATTTCTTTTTCACCAATATCTAATGATAATAGACTAATTTTGGCTGGAGTTAACTCTTCTCTCCAGTCTGCCACCATTTTTTGTGTATCTTTTCTTTTTCCTCGAAAATAGGTAGAAAGAATCAGATAGGCTTTAGCTTCAGTTATTTTTATTTCATCAAATTTGACTCTTTGAGATATATTTAACATTTTGGCAAAAGCCTGTTGGGCTTCTTTATATTTTCTGTCCTTAAATTCAATTTTTCCAAGTAAATAATAACTATTAATTTCTGCAGGATTTTTCTTGGCTAAGTCTTTGAGGACTTTTTTGGCTTCTTTTATATTATTTTGATCGAGGTAAATTTGATAGAGCTCGTAATGGAGAGATATATTCCGAGGATCTGCTTTTATACCTCTTCTAAGCTCTTCAATTCTGGTGGCTGTTTCTCTTTTAGCTTTTTCTTCTCTTCCAGAAGTCTTGGTAACTGAATTCAATGAACTGACCTTTTTTTCGGCATTAATTTTTTGCTTTTCCGTTAGCTGGAAAGAATTTACCAGATTGTTAAATTCAATAATAAGGGTTTCATCTATATTTAATTGTTGTGGATCAGCTTGGCCCAAGCATTTTTTGGCTTTAATTAGGTATTTTTTGCTTTTAGCCAGATCTCTTAAATTATAATAGCTTAAACCTAAATAAACATAGGCTTTAGCTCTTAATAAATTTTCTTCTAGAAGCCCGAAGGCAGCAATTTCCAGCTCTTTAATGGCTTGTTTATAATTACCAGCTGAGAATGATTTTTCTCCTTGATTTAAAAGATTAAGATAAAAAGGATCTATTTCCTGGCTTTTTAAATTCAAACTGCTGGCCAGCCACATGAACAGTAAGATTAATATCCAATTTAATGGCTTGCGATGCATAGCCTTTTACCCCCGATCAATAATTTTTAGCCTTAATTCCTGGGACATTATATTTATACTTAACCTTGAATTTTTTGTCAAAAAATAAAGAGTTTTTGTAAGCTTCTTTATTTCTGGCATAAATGAGAAGATCAATTGCCTCCAGGTAGGTAAGGCGGAATCGATAGTCATCCAGCCAAAACCTGGCACAGTAATTGATGAGGCTATTTGGCGAGGATGAATGGAAACCGACTCCTTTAAGAAGAATTCTCTAAATATTAAGAATTCTTGATTTTAGCTTGAATAGAATGAGGCTAGGAGCAAAACTTGGTCTAAAATTTTTTTTCGGAAGGAAAAGATGGAAAGTTTACCCTATTAAAAAACGCCAATAAATCATATTTTAGGCGAATTAGATTGAATTTTATAGGTTCGATCCAGTTGGACAGAGATGAGCTGCTTCTTTTTTGATTTTGATTCAGCCTTAACATAGACAACTGTACCCGATAGAAGAAGTCTAAGCTTATTTTCAAGAATAAGGGTTTTGGGAATTTCAAGAGAAAGGTTCAGTTTGGAGCCTATAGTAACTCCTGAATTAAGCCAAAAAGTTGCTTCTTGGGAACTTATTGAACATAGATCTGTTCTTTCTTGAAAGGAATTACCATAAGCATCAATGCCCGAAACCAAAGTTGGAAGAGAGAGCTTGAAAGCACGCTCTCTCCTCGTCACTTTGGCGACACCTTGGATGGAGGATTTATCAGGCATTCTTATCAGTTTCATCACTGGAAGGCATTGTCCCATAGCTAATTCCTTCATTCAATCCCTTTTAGAGATGAATTAAAGGGTGAATTTTTTCCGTTTTTTATCATCTAAGATGGTTAAAACAATGACTAATTATCTTCAATTTTCATTTTTTAATACATTAATATATTAAGACGTCTCAACAACTTATTTTTCTCAAGAATAATGACTTTATTCTTCAGCTTGAATGATATATTTATTTTCAAACCGAAGTGAAATTCTCTGCCTTAAATCTTTACTGTTAGTGGCTTCAATAAAGGCCACTTTTCCTTTTATTTTAAGCTTGAGTTGCTTTCCTTCGGAAAGGGTGGGCGGGAGATCAATGCTTAATTTTAATTCGTGGCCGAGAGCCACATTGTTAATTAACCAAAAAGAACATCCCTGATGACTTATATAAGATAAGGTTGTTTTTTCTTTAAAAGGAGTTCCAAATTTGTTAGTGCCTTCGATAATAGCAGGCAGGGGAAGTTTAAAACCTTTTTCCGATTGTTTGTTTAGACTAATATCTTCGGTAGAGATTTTGTCTGGCATGACCGCTTCCTTTTCCATTTTTTTTGAAATGATAAAATTGCATTTTTTTTTGGCTTGGTCAATCACCTTTTTGGATGAAATAAGGGGTGAATTTGAATTGGAGAGAATAAATTTTCTTGTAAATTTTAATTTCTCAGTTTGTGATGCTGACAATGGCCGGGATAAATACCCTCCTTTTCTTGACAAAAAAATCAGCTGTCGATAGAATGACCGAGAATCTGATTTAGGAATAAAAAGTTGAAGGAAAAACAGCGATATGTAAAAAAGCTTACTCCCAAGAGTGAGGATTTTTCAAAATGGTATGTTGAGCTTATCCGCAAAGCAGAGCTTGCTGATTATGCCCCGATCAAGGGGATGATGGTTATAAGACCTTATGGCTACGCTATCTGGGAGAATATTCAATCATTACTTGATAAAAGAATAAAAGAAAGCGGCCATTCTAACGCTTATTTCCCTCTCTTTATTCCTGAAAGTTTTTTAAAAAAAGAAACCGAACATTTAGAAGGATTTTCACCGGAAGTAGCCTGGGTTACTCATGGAGGGAAAGAAGAATTGGAAGAAAGACTGGCTGTTAGGCCTACTTCAGAGGCAATAATTGGCAACATGTATTCTAAATGGGTAAAATCCTGGCGGGATTTGCCTCTTTTGATTAATCAATGGGCTAACATTGTTCGCTGGGAAAAAGTGACCAGGCCATTTTTAAGAACAACTGAGTTTTTGTGGCAGGAAGGTCATACTGCACACGAAACCTATGAAGAAGCCCAAAAAGAGACATTGATGATCTTAGAACTATATAAAGAATTTGTCGAAACAGAATTGGCCATTCCAGTTATCTCAGGCAAAAAGAGTGAAAGAGAGAAATTCGCTGGGGCTTTAGAGACATATTCTATAGAAGCTTTGATGGCTGATGGCAAAGCTCTTCAGATGGGAACTTCCCATAATCTGGGGCAGCATTTTTCTAAAGTCTTTAATATTCGATTTGAAGATAGAGATCAGAATCTTCAGTATGTCTGGCAAACATCATGGGGAGTTTCCACTCGCTTGATCGGAGCCTTGATTATGTCTCATGGAGATGATTCTGGACTTAAATTCCCCCCCAGGGTTGCTCCGCTTCAAGTAGTGATTATTCCTATTTCTATCGGTAATTGGAAAGAAAGCGTTTTGCCTGTAGCTCAAAAAATTAAGAAAAAGTTACTAAAGGCAGGCCTTAGAGTTAAATTAGATGAAAGAGAAGAATTTACTCCTGGCTGGAAATTCTCGGAGTGGGAGATGAGGGGGGTTCCTTTAAGAATTGAAGTGGGGCCTAGAGATATCAAGGAAAATCAAGCAGTCTTGGTTCGACGAGACACCTTAGCCAAGCAAACGGTCAAGCTTGATCATCTGCAAAAAAAGACGCGGCAGGTTTTAGAGCAAGTTCAAGAAAATTTATTTAATCAAGCTTTAGAATTTTTGCAAGCTAATACCCACGAAGCTCGAAACTACCAGGAACTTAAAACTTTGATTGAATCAAAAAGAGGGTTTGTTAAGGCATTTTGGTGTGGTCAGCAAAGATGTGAAGAAAAGATAAAAGAGGAAACAATGGCTACCATCAGAGCCATCATCTTATCTGATAATAAGCCTCAATCAACTGGAGAGTGTGTTTTTTGTAAGAAAAAAGCTGAAAATTTTGTCTATTTTGCTCGGGCTTACTAAATCAGAAAGAATCCTTTTTTATTAAGAAGGCGGGATGACAAAGAATTTCAGCCGAGAAAGAGAAAAAATGGTAGAATCACAGATAAAAAATAGAGGCGTAAAAGATGAAAAAGTCCTAGAAGCCATGAAAAAAGTTCCCCGTCACCTGTTTGTCAGCAAAGAAATGCTTCCATATGCTTATAGTGATGAGCCCCTCCCAATAGGTTATGGTCAGACTATTTCCCAGCCCTATATTGTGGCTTATATGACTGAGGTTCTTCAGCTGACAGGAAGGGAGAGAGTCTTAGAAGTAGGAACCGGTTCTGGATATCAAGCGGCTGTCCTGGCTGAAATAGCTGAAGAGGTTTATACTATTGAGATTTTAGGGGAACTTTCTTTAAGGGCTCAAAAAATATTAAGTCAACTGGGGTATAAAAATATTAATTTTAAAATCGGAGATGGCACTTTAGGCTGGCCAGAATATGCCCCTTATGATGGCATTATAGTTACAGCTGCTCCTTCTAAAGTTCCCGAAGGCCTCAAGAAACAGCTGAGGATATCAGGCAGAATGATTATTCCAGTTGGCTCTACTTTCCAAGAATTAGTGCTTATTACCAGAGACAAGAAAAAATTTAAGAAAAAAAAATTGTTACCTGTTAGATTTGTGCCTTTAGTCTCTATTCATTGAAACCATGACCCGAAAAGCAACTAAAAGAAATAATAACCAATTAAGAGCGCCTCATTCGCTGCCTGTTTTGTTCCTTTTTTTAATTTTAAGTCTAATTTTTATCTCTGTCGAAGGGGGTAAAAAAGGCTATATCAGAGTTTTTTTTCCTAATGGCTTCTCGGTAACAGCTGAGTTGGCAAGAACTGAGGAAGAAAGAGCTCTGGGGCTTATGTTTCGGGAAAAAATTAATGAAGATCAAGGGATGCTCTTTATTTTCGAAAAAGGGGGTATTTATCCTTTCTGGATGAAAAACATGAAATTTTCTATCGATATCCTCTGGCTGGACAAGGAAAAAAGAATTATACACCTCGAAGAAAATGTTCCTCCTTGTCTGAAGGAACCTTGTCCCACCTATTCTTCTCAATTGCCAGCTACTTATGTATTGGAATTAAAGGCAGGCAGTGTAGCCAAGAATCAGCTTAAATTATTAGATAAGCTGGAATTTATTATCCCCTCCAACTAAATAAAGATTAAAATCTTAATAGCTTTTCTAATTCTTGGGCAGCTGTTAAGGAAGCCTGACCTTTGTTTAATGTTTTTTTTAGGTGAGAAAAGTTTTCCACCATCCTTGATTTTATCAGTTCTGATCCCAGGATTTTTTTTGTCTCCTGGAAGATATTTTCAGGCGTAAAGTTATGCTGGATTAACTCAGGGATGATTTTTTCCCCGGCAAGAATGTTGACTATACTGTAGTTTTTAATCTTAATTAATTTTATGCCAAAAAGATAAGTAAGAGGAAAAATTCGATAGAAAGCAATGAGGGGAGTGCCTAAAAGAGCTGCTTCTAGGTTAGACGTGCCACAGGCGGCCAGGACAAGATGGGCGTAAGCTAAAGCTTCATATTTATTGTTATTTAATATCTTCAAGTTGCTTTTTGCATTTTTTAAATATTTTTCTAAAAGGTCGGCTTCGATGTTTTCTGCTTTGAGAAGAAGAAATTGAACTGGAAATTCAGCCTTTATTTTGACCATGGCTTTAAGTAAGACTGGTAGATGAAATTTTAGTTCGCTCTGGCGGCTGCCTGGCATTAGGGCTATTATTTTTTGGCCAGGGTACAGCTCATATTTTTGGTAAAATTCTTCTTTGGTCAGAGAAAGATTAATGATTTCTGAAAGAGGATGGCCAATATATTTAGCTGGAATTTCATGATTTTTATAAATTTTTTCTTCAAATGGAAATATTAGAAGCATTTTTGAGACAGTTTTTTTGATGACTTTTAGTCTTTTTTTCCTCCAGGCCCAGACCGTAGGACTTACATAATAAAGGATAGGGATTGAGTATTTTTTAAGTTTTTTAGCCAGACGGAGGTTAAAATCGGGTGAATCAATGAGAACAGCAGCTGAGGGTTTTTTACTGCGAATCTCTCTTTGGAGATGATTGAATATTTTTATAAGCCTGGGGAAGTGGCTTACAACCTCAAGGCCACCAACTATTCCCATGTCTTGGATAGAATAAAGAAGGTTAACCCCTTCTTCTTTCATACGGCAGCCACCAATGCCAAAAAATTGGAAAGAGGGATTTAATCTTTTAAATTCGTGGACAAGCCGAGCTCCATATTTTTCTCCTGAATTTTCGCCGGCAACGATAAGAATAAAAGCCATTACTTTTGTTCGGCTTGACCATAACGGATAATTTCAGGCATTCGCTGCGGGTCTTGTCCATAAAAGAAAAGCCATTTATCATAGGACGTCTGCCCATTGTATATTTTTATGGATTTTTGTGGGGATGAGCTTACCACTCCCAAGATTTGGGGATTGTCCAAGGAAGAAAGCACTCTTTGGGGAGCTATCATCACCTTTTGGGGCGATTGTCCTCTTTGACGAGAGACTCCCTGATAAAGGAGGATTACATCCCAGAGGCCATCCTTAGTCATCGGCTCTTTGTAAAGTCTGCGGATACATTTTTCTCCCAAGAGTTCTTTGAGAGAATGAGGAAAGCGGCCTGGATATTTTAATTGATAGAGGCGAACAGCCTCTACGTATTGATGGCCGCGAAAGATTAACTCAGCTTCTTTTTCTCGTTGAATTTGCGTTTTCCAGACAGGAATAGCTATTAATAAGCCCACACTCATGACTGCAATAGCGATCAAAAGGATAATTAAAGTATAGCCTTTTTCGCCAGTAGAAAATTTCATCTTCAGAGATTACCAAGTGTTATAAGGAGTGCCATCCAGTCCTTTTTTATCGGAACCAGAAAGAACATCTATGACTCCAGGTTCTTGGCCAGCCATTATTTCTTCATCAGTCAATGTTTTTCTAACTTCAACCCATGTTTCTGAAGATTTAGTGATGGGATCTATGGGTATTTTTTGTAAATATTCTTCATCAACTAAAGCCTGGAGTGAAGGCGGATATTTTCCCTTATCCGCATAATACTGATTGATGAGTTTTCTCATTTGGAATAAATTTTCTCTTAGAACTGACTCTCTTGCTCTTTTAACGGCATATTTATATTGAGGAATGCCTAGACCAACCAGGATACCAATGAGGGTAAAAACGATTATCATTTCAATTAGAGTAAATCCTTGTTGTCTGGAGGAAAGTAATTTCTTCTTCATTTTCTTACCAATCTTTATACTTGGTTCCATCAAGAGCTTTAGCCTGGCTTTTAGTATAAACATCATAAACGTTTTGTCCTCCCCAGACCTCAGAATCAGGTTCATCTTGATAAGAGCGTAGTCCCCAATCATAAGAGTTAGTCATAGGGTCTTTGGGGATTCTTCTTAAAAACTTAATGATTTTTGTTACTTCTTTTTTGCCTTGTATTTCAGCTTTAACTTCGACTCCCTTAACCAGGGTTTCTAAATCAGGAGGATAACCTTCTGTTTCTTCTTCAACTTTAATCTTTTTTTCATCGGCTAATTTTTTATAGGCGTCGATTGCTTCCCTTATCATCCTTAAGCTTCTTCTCAATTCAATTTCTTTTTCTCTCTTTACGGCTGTTTTTGCTAAGGGTAGAATGGCTGAGGCCATAATAGCTAGGATGGTGAGAGTCACCAGCATTTCTACTAGAGTGAAACCTTTATTATAACCAGATTTGACTCTCATCAGCTTGGCTGATTAAATTTATCAGAATTTTTTCTTATCATAACGAGATTTACCATAACGATTATGATAAGAGTAAGGCTTTTTATGTTGGGGGCGGTTGAAGGGTGAAGGCCGGTGCTCATTTTGTTCAAGAACTTTTTTACTTAATCTTATTTTATGGTCTTCATCAATTGAGATGACTTTAACCCGAACAGTCTGGCCAATTTTCAGGATATCTCTAATGTTTCTGATGTGACGGTGGGAGATTTCAGAAATGTGAAGAAGGCCAACAATGTTGGGCAGAATTTCGACAAAAGCTCCGTAATCTTCTATACGGACAACCTTGCCTGTATAGACTTTTCCGACTTCAGCTTCTATGGTAATTTCCCTGATCATTTCTCTTGCTTTTTCAGCTGATTGAATATCAGAGGCAGCTATAGTGATTTTACCGCTCTCTTCGATATCTATTTTGGCTTTTGTTTGAGCGATAATCTTTTTAATTACCTTTCCCGCAGGGCCAATAACTTCGCTTGCTTTTTCTGGATTAATAACAAGATTAATGATGCGCGGAGCATAAGGTGAAATATCAGGACGAGGTGCAGGCAAGACTTCCTTCATTTTTTCTAAGACCTTGATTCGAGCTTCTTTGGCTTTAAGCAGGCCTTCTTTTAAAATTTCGAGGGAAATGGCCGGAATCTTAAGATCAAGCTGGATAGCTGTTATTCCTTTTTCGGTGCCGGCTACTTTAAGGTCCATATCACCAAAATGATCTTCGAGCCCAGCAATGTCAGTTAGAAGTGCATAGTTCTTGTCTTCTTTAACCAGACCAACAGCGATTCCAGCTATAACCATAGACAGGGGAACGCCGGCATCCATTAAAGACAGGACTCCGCCACAGACAGTAGCCATGGAAGAGGATCCGTTGGATTCTAAGATATCTGAGACTATTCGAATTGTATAAGGAAATTTTTCTTCATCTGGGATAGAAGGCAGGATGGATTTTTCAGCCAGGGCCCCGTGTCCTATTTCCCGTCGGCCTGGTGCCCTTAAAAAAGAGACTTCACCGACACAGAAAGGAGGAAAGTTATAATGAAGCATAAATCTTTTTTCAGCTTCTTCCCCTAAACCATCTAGTCGCTGCACATCCTCAAAAGTGCCAAGAGTAACAGTGGCTAAACATTGCGTCTCTCCCCTTGTAAAAAGGGCTGAACCATGAGTTCGGGGCAGGATGCCCACTTCAATAGAGATGGGCCTTATGTCATCAAAACTTCTGCCGTCAGTTCTTTTCTTCTGATTGAGAATTAAATTTCTTACTAATTTTTTTTGGATTTGATAAAAAATTTCTTTAGTTTCGCTAATTTCTTCTTCATTTTCTTCAGGAATTGCCTGGAGGAGATTGTCTAATATTTTTTTAGTTGCTTCTTCTCTTTCTTTTTTTTGTTTTAGTTGGATAGCTTCCAAAAGGGGAGAAGAGATTTCTTTCTCGATTTTTAGGAGTCTATCTGAATTTATTTGCCTGGGTAGGAATTCTCTTTTTTTAATGTTTGATTTTTCGTATAAATCTTTCTGAGCTTGGATGATTTTTTGGATGGAGTCATAAGCTAAAGAAACGCCTTTTATAATTTTTTGTTCTTCAACTTCCTTTCCACCAGCTTCTATCATTATAATCCCTTCTTCAGTTCCCACTACGACCATATTGAGAGAACTTTTATCAAGTTGGCTAACGGTTGGATTAAGAATAAATTCATTATCGATAAGGCCAACCTTAACAGCGCCAAGAGGAGAAGTAAAAGGAATATCAGAAAAATAAAGGGCAGTAGATGCCCCTATTATTCCTAAGGTATCCGGCTCATTTTCTAAGTCGGCTGAAAGCAAAAGAGCAACTATTTGCGTATCATAAAAATAACCTTCGGGAAAGAGAGGCCGTATTGGCCGGTCAATTAACCGGCTGACCAAAATTTCTCTTTCAGAAGGTTTACCTTCCCTTTTAAAAAAACCTCCCGGTATTTTTCCAGCAGCATAAGTATTTTCTCTGTAATCAACAATCAAAGGTAAAAAAGGCTTTTCTTCCTTTACTTCTTTTTTAGAGGTAGCAGAGATAAGCATGATGGTGTCTCCATAGCGGAGAAAGGCAGTACCGTCTGCTTGCTTTCCAATTTTGCTGATGTCGATAGTAAGGAGACGATTGCTTATTTCCAGATTTATTTTAAGGCCTGACATTTTGTAAAAACCCGGAACTTTGCCTATTTTCTAAGCTTGAGTTTCTTAATTAGAGTTTCATACCTTTTAACATCCTGTGATTTTAGGTACTCCAGCAGTCTCTTTCTGCGGCCGACCAATTTCATAAGGCCAGTCCGGGAATGAAAATCTTTCTTGTGAATTAAGAAATGTTTAGTTAAGTAATTTATTCTATTAGTAATAAGAGCAATCTGAACTTCTGGTGAACCAGTATCTCCAGCATGAGTTTTATAGTTTCCAATTATTTTTGATTTTTCTTCTTTATTTAGCACTTTTGTCGTCTCCTTTTATTGGTAAAATATAATATCAAAAAACTTATCAGATGTAAATCTATCTGTGTATCTTATTTTTTTATACTTTTTATTATTGGCTTGATACTGCTTTTTTTCTGGAATTAAAAAATATTTTGCCGGGAAGGGTGATTTTTCAATTTTATAAATCTATAACCGTAATTAAGCTTTCTCTGTTCTGTTTTCAATTGATGATTTCTTAAATTTAATTTAATATTTAGAATAGGCTATAGGCTCGAACAAAATGATAAAAAAAGCCCCACTTTTTCTTTTAGCGGCTAATATTTTGCTGCTTGTTGCCGGCTGGATTATGGCCATCTATGCTTATCCTCGACTTCCCTTAAAAATACCTTTATGGATCAATTTCTTTAACCAGCGTACTTTATATGGGCAGAAATCTCTTCTTTTTTTCATCTATCCTTTAGCTCAAACTCTTTTCTTTTTTTCTTTTTGGCTTGTCTCAAGGATTAAATTCAAAGAACTTAGAGATGTTAAGCTGTTAGTGGGCGCTATTGACAATCTCTCTGAGAATAAACGCTCCCTTCTAATAAAAATAAGACAAGAATTTATTTATTTGGTTCTTATTTTCTTTAATCTTATTTTTATTCACCTTCAAAGGAGCCTGATTCTTGTTGCTCACAGAATAGAAAAGGGTATAAGTAGTTATTATTTCTACTCTCTTTTTGGTATTATTTTAATTCTTATTCCTTATTACCGGATTAGGATGAAGCTTGTTATGAAAAAAAGATAGCTAAGATGAGATGAAAAATAGATGTTTGGTTATTTTAGAGAATGTAAATAGTCTCTTCTTATAAGCAACTGACGGCCATACTTAGAGTGGAGTCCGCCCATTTTATTTTTAACCTCTTCGATTTTAGCTTCTATTTCTTCGAGGCTCATTTTGTTTATTTTTTTTCGCTTAGGAGCAGTGACCGGAGCTGGTTCTGCTTTCTTTTCAGAAGGTTTTTCTTCTTTGACAGCTTCCTTTTTTACTTCTTTTTTAGGTTCTTTTTTGGCTTCAGAATTTTCAGCCTTTTTTTCTTCTTTTTCTTCCTCGGGCTTACTTTCGACAGATTTATCTTTTTCCTTGGCTGAAGACTGTTTTGTTTCAAGAGGTTTTTTTTGAGTTTTAGGTTTTTCTTCGTTGGTCATTATAATTCCTTTCAGTCCTGTTCAATTATTTGAATCTGAAATGCCTGGGCTTTTAGCTTACCAAAAGATAGCTGCAACTGGCAATCTTTTTTTGAAATTGCTGCCTCTAAATATAACTTTATTGATTATTAGCTATCGCGGTTCTTCTCTTATCTTGCACAAAGAAAACTAATTTAGTATAGTCTTCAAAGTGTATATTTTCTATTCTACCCTGCTATTTTTATCTTTAATTGTTTTAATCCCTATTTATTTTGTTCGCTTAAAATTAAAGGGAGATAATCTAAATCTTCGAGAAAGGCTAGGGTTTAATCTCTGGCCTCCCAGCTTGCCTTCTAAATCGATCTGGATTCATGCTGTTTCGGTTGGCGAAGTGCTTTCTCTGCGGAATTTAGTCAAGGAATTTAAAAAAAGACATCCTGATTATTTTGTTCATTTTTCCGCCTTAACTAGTACTGGGCTCCAGATAGCTAAAGAAAAATTAGAGGGGATAGATAATTTCTTTTTTGTTCCTCTTGATTTTAAATGGGTAGTAAAAAAGTTTTTTAGGGTGTTGAAACCAGAAGCTTTTATCTTGGCTGAGTCTGAATTTTGGCCTAATCTGATAAAAGAAGCACGGAAACAAACTCGGGGGGTAATATTAGTCAATGGTAGAATTTCTAATCGATCTTTTAAGAGATATAAAAAGGTAAAAAGGATCATAAAAAATGTTTTGGAGAATATTAGCTTTTTTTTAATGCAAACAGAAAAGGATAAGCAATACTTAGAAAGATTGGGGATAAATACGGCTAAGATTGAGGTAGCCGGAAATTTAAAAGCAGAAATTCGCCTGCCGGTTTTAACTGAAAGCGAGCTTTTAAAATTAAAAGAGAGTTTAGGTATTGAAAAAGGCTGCTCAGTAATTGTGGCCGGCAGTACGAGAAAAGGTGAAGAGGCTAAAATCCTAAGAGCCTACGCTAGTGCTTTAAGAATTAAGAAAAATATTTTATTGATTCTAGTTCCTCGTCATCCAGAAAGAGCTGAAGAAATAGAGAAAACAGCTAAAAATTATGGTTTTAAGGTGCAAAGAAGAACCTCTTTTTCACTTTATCGATCTTGGGATGTATTGATTGTTGATACTATTGGAGAATTGCCTAAATTTTATGCCCTTTCGGATGTAACCTTTATTGGGGGGAGTTTAATACCGTGGGGAGGACATAATCTCCTGGAACCAGCTTTTTATGGCAAACCGATTTACTTCGGACCTCATATGGAAAATTTCTCTTATTTAGCTCAGAAATTTCTCCAGGAGAAAGCAGCCAAACAAATAAAAAGCGATCAAGATTTAATGAACATATTTTTGGCTGGAAACCAAGAAAGGGTGGAAAGAATGGGACAAAGAGCTAAAGAAATTCTTACTAATCTTCAAGGTGCTACTGAGGTGAGCCTTAAAATTATTGAAAGTTTCTTGGATGAATGATGAGGAAAAAAATAGGAAAGGAAGTTGTTCTTATCTAGAAATTCAAAGCTTATAAAGAGCATTGTTATAGTTTTTTTATATTTTTCTGTTGTTCAAAGTGCTGTTTATGGGAAAGAGCATACTTTAAATTATAGGCTGAATAAAGAATATTTCCGATATTATTTAAATGATTTTAAAGATATAGTAGTTTCTCCCGGCCATTGGCAGAGAAGCGATCTTCTGGAATTTTCGGCTATCCTTGGTAGCAGCCTTCTTTTATTTACCGTGGACGAAAACATAAATAGCTGGGTTTTGAAACATCAAAATTCTGGGGCTTCCAATCTTTCTCGAGCCTTTTCTATATTGGGTAGCGGGTATTTTTTGGGAAGCGCCTTGGCTGGATTGTATCTTTCAGGGGAGATTGGGAAAGACAATAATATCAGGAAAATCGCTCTTATCAGTTTAGAAAGCTGGTTGCTGACGGGAGCAATTGTTTCCTCGGCAAAATTCATTTTGGGCCGAGCCCGGCCTTATAAAGATGAAGGAAGCCTGTCTTTTCATCCTTTTTCCCTGAAATCTGGTTTCTACTCTTTTCCTTCTGGCCATGCTGCTTCTGCTTTTGCCGTAGCTACAGTAGTTGCCCAGCAAAGCCAGAGATTTTATATTGATTTTTTGGCTTATAGTTTAGCCACCTTGGCTTCTTTATCCAGAGTTTATGGTAATAAACACTGGGCTTCAGATGTCTTTTTGGGGGGAGTGGCCGGTTATGTAGTAGCTCAAAAAATACTGGGTTTACATAAACAAAGGCAAGAAAAGAAGCTAAGGGTTTATTTTGAATTTTCATCGCAGCAGCAATCAATCATTTTTTGCTTTGATTTTTAAATATTTCAAATAGAGAGTAAAAAAATAATAAGGAGAGAATAATGGATGAAATAAATGATCAAGAATTAAACAAAGCTTTCAGGTTAGCTGTAGTCATAGGAGCTTCTGTTATCGGAAGCCTTGTTATTTATGTCATTGTTGTGGAGTATGTAAAAGCTTATCATCAATCTTGGGTAGGCTTTATTCCTTTAGGGGAAATGAAGAGTTTAAGGTATGTTTTTTATGCTCTTTCTATTATCCATGTTTTTCTTTTAAGGATAATAAAGGGATTCCTTTTAAAAAGGTTACCTACTGCTGACCGCCTAAAATTAATTAATAGGCTCAGTCAAGCATCGATTATCTCCACTGTTTTAAGTGAAGGTCCTGCTCTTTATGGCTTGATTTTCTTTTTTTTAAGTGGAATTTCCAGAGATTTTTATCTACTCCTTATTGTTTCGGCAATTCTTCTTTTTATGTATTTTCCTCGAATAAAGAATTGGCAATATTGGCTATCAACTATTGGTAGCTAATAATTATAAATTATAAAGGTTTATATTGAAGAAGAGGTTTATTATGAAACCAGAAGTAGTTGATAAATTTGCAGATTTGATGACAGCCATGATAGGCACTTTCGCTTTTTTTCTAACTTTCTCCAGATTCTAACCTAAATGATCAAGATTTAACTCAAGCCAGGGATCGTATCTTGAAAATTTCGGTTTTAACTGGAGGAGAACAGATGGTTTTTTGGCTTCTCTCTTTTTTTAGAAAATAAAGTTGGGCTTATACCCGACAACAATAGAAAATCTCTTCTGCTTATTTTCATCGTCATTCCTTAGTTAAAATTTAATTTATTTTATCATAAAATCATGAAGAGGAGATTGTTTTTCGGCCGAAATAAGAATAATTCTCCTTTTGGAGAGTAGATTTCTTATTATTTATTTTATATATTAACTTTGAATTTGGTGACTGAGGAGATAATTATGAAAAGGAAAATATCTCGCCGGCATTTTTTAAAAAAAAGTAGCCAGATAATAGCCATTGCTGGGTTTGGAAGTAGCAGCTTTTTACTAAAAGGTTGTAAAACTAATAAGGATTTTGATCTTGTTCTGAAAGAAGGAGAAGTTTTCGATGGTTTAGGTCACGAGGGAATTGAAGCAGATATAGGTATCCTTGGAGATTCAATTAAAGAAATAGGTAAGATCTCAAGCTCCAAGGCAAAAACAGTTATTGAAGCAAAAGGGCTGGCTGTTTGTTCAGGGTTCATAGATGTCCATGATCATACAGATATTAGCCTTTTGGTTAATCCCAAAGCAGAAAGTTCGATTCGACAGGGAATTACGACCCTCATCAGTGGCAATTGTGGATATTCTCCTTTTCCCCCTAGATCAAACAAAATTTGAAGAGATGAAGGAGGATTTAAAACAACAGTTCGACCTTGAGTATGTGATAGTTAATGGTCGGGTAGTCATAAATCGGGGCCAACATACAGGAAATTTACCAGGTAGGATTCTCAAAAAGCAAATAAAAGCTTGAATTATTTTTGTTGAGAATGGAGACATTTTTTATTAAGGTCAATGGCTACAAGATTAGATGCGCAGCCAGGGGCAAGGGGCCCCATTTAGTCCTAATTCATGGCTTGGGTGGCTCTCTCGAATGGTGGAGATTTAATTTTAACTATCTTTCCCATAAATATCACGTTATAGCCTTTGATTTCTTGGGTTTTGGTTATTCAGCCAAACCCCAGATAGAGTTCAGTCTTGATTTGGCCTCAAATTTCATGCGTTCTTTTCTGGAGAGTCTTAAGCTTCGTTCGGTTTCTTTGATTGGAAATTCTCTTGGTGGCCTTATCGCCCTTTATACTGCTTCTGAATTAGGCCAAAGAATTGAAAGACTTATCTTGGTAGATAACGCTGGTTTTGGACGAGAACTTTCTTTTTTATTAAGGCTTGGTACCCTTTATCCTTTGGGGGAAATTACTTTTTATCTGCGGCATTTTATAATTACTAAACTATTCCTTTCTAGATTATTCTATGACCGCCAAAAATTGCCGGCCGAATTGGTTAGCTGTGTCCTAAAGATGTTTGAATCTCCCTTGGCCAGAAAAGTCTGCCTTCGGATTTTGCGCAGAGGAGTTAATCTGGGTGGGCTGAAAAAAGATATTTTAGATCCGATAATGGAAAGGGCTAGCCTTTTAAACCAGCCCACACTTATTATTTGGGGGAGAAACGATAGGATCATTCCCGTAGTTCAAGCCTACCGGGGAAAGAATTTAATTAAGAACTCTAAGTTGGTTGTCTTTGATAAATGTGGGCATCTTCCCCAGGTGGAGAAGTGGCCAGAAGTCAATCAGCTAATTCTTAAATTTTTAGGTTAAAAAAATGAGAAAATTAACTTTTATATTTTTTGTCTTTTTTCTTTTTAGTCAGAGTTGTCTTTTTTCTTTTCAGAGTGAAAAGTGGCTTAGCCCTTCTGGAATAGCCGTTGGCGTTAGCTATAGAACTCTTCAGCCAGGAGAGGTTATTGCTTTAAAGATTGAAAAGCAACAGGGGATAGAAGCGGCCAAGGTTATATTTTTAGGAAAAGAATACAGAATGGGTAAAGACAGTCAAGGATTAAAGCTAATGGCTTTTATAGGATTAGATCTTTCTCTTCAGCCGGGAGAATATCCTATTAAAATTTTCTTGGAGGATAAAAATGGATTGTGGCAAATGTTTGAGCGAAAAATCGTTATCTCTCCTAAACAATTCCCGTTAATTAAATTATGGGTTGAGCAAAAATATGTAACTCCTCCACCAGAGGTGAGGCAAAGGATAAAAAGAGAAGCAGAAATTCTAAAAACCATATATTCTATGTTTAGTTCCCAATGGTGGAGCGATGGAGCCTTTATCATGCCTGTCTCTGGCAGAATAACCGCTCAATTCGGCGAGAGAAGAGTATATAACAATCAACCTCGATCCTCCCATAGTGGCTTGGATATAGCTGCTTCTGCTGGAACGCCCGTCAGGGCTTCAAACTCAGGACAGGTGGTTTTGGCCGCAGAATTATATTTTTCCGGAAAGACAGTCATCATTAATCATGGTTTAGGAGTTTTTACTATTTACTGTCATTTTTCAAAAATCAGAGTAAAAAGAGGGCAACAAGTAAGAAAAGGAGAAACTATTGGAGAAGTAGGTGCTACTGGCCGGGTAACCGGTCCTCATCTCCATTGGGGGGTAAAAATTTTTGGAAGCAGAGTAGATCCCTCAGCTCTATTAAGTTTCAGATAAATCCTTTAATTATTGGATATCCAAGAAAAAAGGAAGTTGCCATTGTCTAATTTTGCCCTGAGTAAGTTGACAACCTTTATCTTCATTTCTATAGTATAGGCCTGATATTAGAAGGATAAGGAGATAAATGTGATTAATTCATCGTTGGTTAAAGCCATTAAAAGCGCCTATCAAGCAGGTGAAGAAGACGAAAACTTAGACCCAATAGTAGCGGTGGATAAAAATAATCATCCCTTAGGTAGGATAAAAAAGGGAGATTCTGTTATTTTTTACGACATTAGAGGTGAGAGGGAAATTGAGTTGACCAGAGCCTTAACTGAGAGAAATTTTAAACATTTTCCAGTTGTTCCTGACTTGGATCTCAGGTTTGTGACAATGATCGAGTATCATCCCTCTCTTAAGGCCAAGGTAGCTTTCCCTTCCCCTGGAGAAATTAAGAATACTTTAACTGAGGTGGTAACTAAAAGTGGCCTAAAAGTTCTGAAAATCGCTGAGTCTGAAAAGGCAGTTCACGTTGGATTTTTTATGAATGGCAAAAATAATAAAATTTTTCCGGGTGAAGAAAGAATAATCATTGATTCACCTTCTGGAATACCTACCTATAATCTCCAGCCTGAAATGAGTGCCAAAGAAGTAGCCGTCTCCTTATCTTTAAAAATAAAAGATCCTTCTTATTCATTAATAATAGCCAATTTTGCCAATGTAGATGTAGTCGGCCATACCGGAGATAGACAGGCCGTCCTTAAAGCAGTGGAAACAGTTGACTTCCAACTGGGAAAAGTTATTGAGGCCTGCCGCCAAGAAGGAGTGACTTTAATTGTTACTTCAGATCATGGTACCGTTGAGGAATGGTTTTATGAAGATGGTTCTATCAATACTGGTCATACAAAAAATCCTGTGCCTTTTATTTTAGCTGATTATGCTAATTTTGGATCTAAAAAATGGTTGTTAAAGGAAAGGGGAGAGCTGGCCGATGTTACCCCTACTATTATCAATCTTCTTAATTTAAATCAACCATCTGAAATAACTGGAAAAACTCTTCTTCTTAATTCTCAGGAAGAAGCTCATACCCAGCGACGGGTTGTCCTCCTTATCCTCGATGGCTGGGGGTTAAAAGAGAAAGGGCCTGGCAATCTTCTTTATGTTGCCAGAACTCCTTACTTTGATAAGCTATGGTCAGAATTTCCTCACTGTCAGCTTCAAGCTTCAGGAGAAGCAGTGGGGATGCCAGCTCATACGGTTGGTAATTCTGAAGCAGGACATCTTCACCTTGGGGCGGGAAGGCGAGTTTTTTTGGATAGAGTAAGAATAGATAAAGCCATTGAAGATGGCCTTTTTTTTCAGAATACTGCTTTTTTGTGGGCTATGGAAGGAGCTAAAAAAGAGAAAAAGTCCCTTCATCTTTTAGGTATTGTTTCCCATTACAGTTCTCATGGAACTATAAAGCATCTCTATCAACTCCTGAGGCTTGCCCAACAGATAGGGATCAATAAAGTGTTTGTTCATGCTCTAATCGGAAGGAGAGGGGAAAAACCGGAAAGTGGAGCTGTTTATGTAAATAAAGTGGAGCAGATGTGCAGGGAATTGACTGTAGGTCAAGTGGTGACAGTTATGGGTAGATTCTGGGCTTTGGACAGGGAAGAAAACTGGGATAGAGTAGAAAAAGCCTACAGGGCCCTGGTTCTCGGAGAGGGAAAGAAAGTTCCTGTTAAAGATTTTTAGGGGAGCTGAGAGAAACCTTTTTTTAAAGAATAACGTATCATAAAAAGAAAGCTTAAGATCTGTAATGAGTGTCGAAGTCAAGAATCTTTATTTTAACTACGGCCGCATTAGAGCTCTGGCCGGGATAGACCTCAGTTTGCCCCCAGGAGCTGTGGGACTTTTAGGGCCCAATGGAGCTGGAAAAAGCACTCTTTTGAGAATATTGCTGGGCTTTCTTCCAGTGGAAAAAGGGGAGGGGACAGTACTCGGCTATAATATAAAAAGGCAACAGTCAATGATCCGCCGGCTTGTTGGTTATTTACCTGAGGATGATTGTTATCTTCCAGGGATGGATGCTGTTTCTTTTACTTCCTATCTTGGTGAGCTTTCAGGCATGCCCCATCAGGAAGCCATGAAACGGGCTCATGAAGTTCTTTTTTATGTGGGCTTGGAAGAAAGCCGTTACCGCTTAGTAGAGACTTATTCAGGAGGTATGAAGCAAAGGTTGAAACTGGCCCAGGCCATTGTCCATGATCCCCAGCTCATTTTTATGGACGAACCGACCAGTGGTTTAGATCCTCAAGGACGCCAAGAAATACTGGAGCTGATTAAGGATATCTCTTCTAAAAAAGAAATACAGGTCTTAATTTCTTCTCATATTCTGGCTGATATCGAAGCTACTTGCTCTTATGTAGTGATTCTAAATAAAGGTAAAGTAGCTGCCCAAGGAGAGATGAAAGAACTTAAAGCCATCAAATACAATCTTTTTGAAATCAGGATTAAGGGAAACACACAAATTTTCTTACAGAGATTAAAAGCTATTGGCTGCCGAGTCGAAGAAACAGAAGATGGCTTATTAAAAGTTTATATGCCCCCTGGCCAGAGTTCTCAAGAAATCTTCAAAATTGGAGCAGAGGAAAATATTCAGATTAGACACTTTATCAAAAGTCAAACATCACTTGAGGATCTTTTCGCCAAAGCAGTAGGAGTAGATTAATGACCATTCGGGAAAAGGGTTACAGCCATTGGCAGGGAAAGTTAAGAGAAAATAAATTTCCATGGATGCCAATCACTAAATGGGGGATAAAATTAACTTTTAGAAAAAAATTTTTTAAATTATTATTCTTTGGTTCCTTGACTCCAACCTTGGTCTATTTAGCTGGGATTTATATATCTGAAAGGTTAGAAGATTTTAAATTCATGATTAAAGGCCAGGCTGAATTCCTTCAAATAAATCCTCTCTATTTCAAATCTTATTTTACCAATGATCTTTTACTTTTTATTATAGTGATGATTTTAATCTTTTGTGGAGCCGGACTTATTTCAGACGACCTTAAATATAATTCATTGCAGCTTTATTTTTCTCGTCCCCTCAGAAAAGGTGACTACTTCTTGGGCAAAATGTCAGTCATTGCTTTTTTTCTTTTTGTTCTGACCCTTATTCCAGGTCTTTTCCTTTTGATTATGAAGCTTATTTTTTCTGGAAGTTTTAGTTTTTTAGTCAAATATCCTTGGCTTCCTTTGGCTATTATAGGCTACTCATTTTTTGTGACTGGATTTTTTGCTGTTTATACCTTATCTCTTTCTGCTTTGAGTAAGAATAGAAGATATGTGGCTATTTTTATTTTTGGTGTTTATATCTTTTCAGATATATTGTTTGGTATTTTTTATGGAATTTTTAAAAATCCTTATTTTGCTCTTCTTTCTTTAAAATGCAATTTACAGCAAGTAGGCTCATTTCTTTTTATCCAGAAAACTCCCTATAATTTTTCTTGGCTATATTCTTTCTTGATTTTAATCCTATTAACTGTTTTGGCCGGATATATCTTAAAGAAGCGAATTAAAGAGGTGGAAATTATAAAATGAAGCCGGTAATTGAAACTCGCCATCTTTCTAAATGGTATGGTAATGTTCTTGGTTTAAGTGATGTTTCTCTTAAAGTTGAGCCAGGCATTACAGGATTATTAGGGCCCAACGGCGCCGGCAAATCCACTTTTCTAAAATTAATAACAGGGCAAATAAAAGCCAATATAGGTCAGGTTATTATTGAGGGTCAAAAGGTTAGGAATAATTATTCTCTTTTCTCAAAAATTGGTTATTGCCCAGAGCAAGATTCTTTTTATGAAGAATTGACTGGACGGGAATTTTTGATTTTCATGCTTAGACTTCAACAATTTTCAAAGACAGAAGCAGAAAGAAAAGCTGAAGAAACTTTAGAAATTGTAGAATTAGTAGAGGATAAAAATAGAGTCATCAGATCCTATAGCCGGGGAATGCGGCAAAGGTTAAAGTTAGCCCAGGCTATTGGCCATCAACCCCAAATCATGATTCTTGACGAGCCTCTTAATGGCTTGGATCCATTAGGCCGAAGGAAGATTATCAAACTCATAAAATCATATGCCAAAGAAGGGAAAACAGTCATTGTTTCCAGCCACGTTCTACCTGAAATTGAAGCTATGACCAAAAAAATTATTCTTATTCATCAAGGCAAAATTTTTGCTCAAGGTGATATCCATTACATCCGTGATTTAATAGATACTCATCCCCATATAATTTCTATCAAATGTAATCAACCCCGTTTGCTGGCCTCCAGAATTATCGACCAAGATTATGTCTTAAAGATCAATTTTGGCCAAAGTCCAGATTCTCTTCTGGTTGAAACTAACAATAGAGATAAGCTCTTCAGTCTTCTTCCTTCTTTATTTTTGAAAGAGAATATCGAAATTAAGGAAATTACTTCTCCTGATGATAATCTTCAGGCTGTTTTTGATTATCTGGTAGGAAAATAGAAAATGAGCAAAGGAAAAGGTAGAAGCCAATCTTTGTTTTTTAATTCTCTGGGGAGTCTTTTTTCTTTTTTCTTTTTTGTCGGTCGAAGATCACGCAAGACAAGAGTCTTTTATGTAATAAGCTTTCTTCCGGTCCTTATGTCTTTGGCCATAAAATTCATTCATCTTTCTTCAGGGAGAAGCCATATTGAGGGCATTTCTGTTTTTTCCAGTATGATTATGGTTTTTTATCTTCAATTTCTTATTCTTATTCTGGCTTTATTTTTTGGGACTTCGGTCTGTTCGGAAGAGATAGAAGGCAAAACTATTACTTACTTGACGACCAGACCCATCTCCAAATCAGCAATTATTTTGAGCAAATATATGGCTTATACCTTTCTAGTTGTTTTAATGACTGTGGTTGGACTGGTTCTCTCGTTTTTAATTTTAAATGTTGATTACCTTGATGAGCTTGCCTTATACAAAATTTTATTAAAATATATGGGGGTTCTCCTCATAGGATTGATTTGTTATTCGGCTCTCTTTACTTTTATTGGGACATTTTTAAAAAAGTCCATCCTTTTTGGCTTGATTTTTAGCTTTGGCTGGGAAAATGTAATTCAATATTTTCCGGGATCAACTCAAAGGTTGGCTATCGTTCATTATCTCAAGTCCCTTCTTCATGTGCCAACAGGAGGCAGATTTTCTTTTCTTCTTTTTCGCTTGGAGCCTACTCCGCCTTTGGTAGCGGTAACTACTCTTTTCCTCCTTACAGTTATTTTTTTGGGATTGGCCTGTTTGATATTTTCTATTAAAGAATATATTTTAGAAGATTAAACTAGTCAGATGTCTTTTTTTCAGTGGCCTTCATCTCTTTGAGCTTATTTATCAGCTCTTCTGGAATTTTAGCATAAACTTTGACATGATCAGGAGCTGAAGAAATCTCGATTTTATTGATAAATTCACCTATTTCAGGCTTCTTGGCAGCAGCCATTCCTCCCATAGCTTTGACTCCGTTAAGAAGGTCGGCAATCTGCTGATTTTTCTGTTCATCGCTGCTCATTACTTTTATTTCAGCCATAATATTTTTGTTTTGATAATCAAAATAAAGGATAGCAGCATCAACAGCTTTGAGATTACTGAGCATTGGATTTTGGGAAGTAATTTTTTCAATGGCTTGAGGAGAGATGATAAAGGCCCCCCAGAGCATGGCTTCTTTGTTAGTTTTGGCCATCAAAGAAGAAAGGGCTTGATTCTTAAAAACGTTGTCTTTCTTTTTCAAGAGAACATCAATCACCGATTTCACGCCAGCTTCATTTCCCACCACTGCATTGGAATCGTCCAGAAATGAAAAACAGCCTCCTTCATCTTCTTTTTTTGATGAATAAATGGTGAAGCCATTATAATCTTCTTCTGTTAATTTTCCTTCTTGTTGTTTTATTAAAGAAAGAAGATTTTCCTTGTTGTATTTTAAGTTGATAATAGCTGAACCTTTGGTTTTGCCTTTTTCCATGGCTTCAGTTACGGCCACAGTCACAAAGTAGACATCTTTTTGAGGGTCAATTCCTGTTTTATTGACAAACTCCTGGTATTTCTTGTAATTTTTATCTTCCTCAATGGCTTTTCTGGCTATTTCGGTCGACATGGCTCGATGAAAATCAATCATGATAACGCCTTTTGCCTCGACAGGAACAAAGTTAAGCATATCATTGGCTGAAGCCGAGCCCGCTTTAGGGGCTGTAACTTTTTTTCCACAGGAGACAAAGGAGAAGAAAATTAAGGCTAAAATAATAGTGATTGTTGATAGTTTTTTCATTAGACCTCCTCGATTGTTTTGTCTTATGGAGACTATATCAAAAAGAATATAAGAGAGCAAATAAATTTTCAGCTTAGCGAAGCATTTTTATTCCAGTAATATCCAATACTTAGAGGAGTCTTCTTTAAAAACGTCGATTCCCATCCGTTATCGCCAAAGACCCCCATGCCCATCACTATGGGATTCGGCTGGACAGCAACTAGTTATAAGCATTCTTCGTAGAATTGGCTGAATAATTTTGATTTGTTCATATCTATGTAAAATTCCAAATAAAACATCGGCATTTTTTATGAATAATCCAAGTTAATTACCAATCTTCAATTATTATTTTAAATATCTATAAAGTTCCAATTGAGAAGAATAGAGCCAGCACCTAAGCCAGATAATGGCCAAAATAAAAGCCTGTTGAATTAAAAAAGCGATGGCTACTGGGGCTAAGTTTGCCTGGGGAATTAAGCTTTTTAAAGCTATATAAAGAATAGCAGTTACTATAGATAAACCGATCAAGATAAAATAAAGACCTAAGGTTGATCCTAAATGTTTGGCCACAAATCCAAAGGATTTTAGAGCTGAGGTCAAAACATTTTTGCTATCTTCAACTACGATTTTGATGCGGGCATAATCAAATACCATGTGGGTAAATAACAGTAGAAATAAAATTACACCTTTAAAAAGGAGACCAGCATAAAAAGGTTGAATTTCAGTTAAAGATTTGGCTGCAATTCTGCTTATGAGGGAGTTAAAGCCTTTGTTCAAAAAGAATCCGATAGCCAGAAAAAATACCCAGGAGATGGCCATTAACAGCAGAAATCTAAAAAAATATTGTCCCGCCCCTCCGAAAAATTTTTTTAAGGTGAATTTAATCTCGTCTTGATTAAAAATAGCCAGAAGTCCGCCCGCCAGAAAAGTATGAATGACTATATAAATTAGTATTAAAATAAGAACAGCTAAGGGAAGCTGGAAGAAACGCATTTCTACTAAATATTCAACATTGTCCAAAATTGCCCCTTGATTGATAATTGAAGGCCTGAAAGTAAGAGCCAAACCCTGACTTTCATCTCTGAATTCCTGCCACCATAAATAATCAAAGCCTTTGGCCATCTTTTCCCCAGCTATGCTAGAACCCAAGGAAGACTTAAGAGTGCCTAACATAGGAAAACCTAGAATTAAAGATATGAAAAAATTTATCAGGAAAAGCATGAAGATCATTTTGAATGTTTGGCTGGATGCCTGGAACCCTTTTTTGAAATTTATAAATACTTTCATCTTTTATCTCCTTAGTATGCTTAGCCGCCAAAAATGGTGAATACTTCTAAGGCATGTTGAAGCCAAATTAACCAATTTGACATCCATTTCCAGGGAGCTAAAAGATTGGCTTTTCTCAGGCGACTGTTGTTGGTCCGGTTGATGTCCATGACCAGCTTGAAATCAGGATCAACTACTGCCTTCTTCACCTTGTAGGGATATTTAAAAGAAAACCTTTTCCAACGGTATTGTCCATCCCATTTCTTTCTGACTTTCTGGCCATCTTCAAAAACGACTAGAATGTCAACAGGCACTTTAACCCCTCCTAGGCGGCGAACTACAACTTCAGATTCGAAGATAGAGAGCTGTGAGGGGTTTATATTGCCATCTCTATATTTTCCCTCAAACCAACCCCGGGGTTGAGATGGTAAGTGCCAGCTAAGATTTGCTAGAGCGTAGTCAAGTTTTTCTGAGCCGTATATAAATTGATCCAGAAACCAGCTCATATCCTGACGGGCAAATTCAGAAACAGTATTAATAAAGTCTTCTGGCCGAGGATGTTTGAACCAGAATCGTTGGCTATAGGCTTTAATCATCTGAGAGAAGTTCTCCTTACCCATGTATCTTTGAAGAGTGCGCAGCATAAGCTCTGCTTTAGCATAGGAGTTAGCTCCGTAGCTCTCACCTGATAAAAACTGCCAGGCAAAGCGTTGCATATTATCAAGATTATAAGTTAGGCGATGGCGGGAGATCCCCTCTGCTTCAATAGGTATTTTGACTTCTTTAAAGATTACCGGAAAACCAAAGTACATTTTGTAATAGAGAGGCTGACCATAGGCTGCATAATAGACCTGGCTGTCCAAGAATGAAGTGAAACCCTCATCCATCCAGGGATTTTCAAATTCATTGCTTCCGACTAAGCCGTAAAAGTAATTGTGTCCAAATTCGTGAATGGTAACTCCCTCTGGCCTGGGGATACCTTTTTTGCTAAGAAAATAAGCACCAGCTGAGAAAAATGTCGGGTATTCCATGCCTCCAGAGCGGCTGTTATAAGCTGGATCAACGCAGGTAATAGTCGAGTAAGGGTAATCCCCATAAAAAAGGCTACAATATTTAAGGGCATTCTTTAAAGCCATTAAGTATCTTTGTTTAAGATGCTTATGGTGAGGTTGAAGGAGGAGAGTAATTTCAGTCGATTTTCCTGGAGAAAATTCATAGTTTTCTTTGTATTCAAGAAAACGGGGGCTGGCTGTCCAGGCAAAATCATGGACACTGTCTTGGAAAAAATGGTGAGTGATTGTGCCATCTCCATTGTTAATTTTTTCTCGATGTTCTCCAGTTGCTCCTACTATAAAAGAAGAAGGTAGTCTAATTTTAACATCATAGGTTCCGTAATCGGCGAAATATTCACTGTGGGCATGATACTGATGACAGTTCCATTGACCATGTTCGAAGACTCCAATTTTAGGAAACCATTGGGCAATAAAATAATAATCTTTCCAGACACCTGTCCGGGAAATGGGCCGGGGAATTTTTGATTTGAAATCAATGGCTATGGAAATTGTTTGACCGGGTTCTAAGGGATGAGGCAAAGCCACTGAAAACACTGTTTGATCATAAAGATTATTATCGTCAGGATGGCGGAATTCTAGCCAAGGTGTTAGATCATAATCTTCAAAATAAGAATTTTGAACGATTTTTATGGATTGGATGCGACAGTATCCCCAATCGTCTTTTTTAAAGTCAGCTACATTTGTCCTTTCTCTTGCTTCCTTTAGGAAAGTGCTCTTGTTATTCTGAAAAGCATTCCAGTATAGATGAAACCAGAGTTCTGGAGCCGGAAATTGAGTGCTGTTTGTCCAGACAAGAAGTTCTTTACCCATTATTAAATTATTTTCAGGGTCAAGATGAACATCCATAGTATAATTAGCAACTTGAGAGCAGAGAGTAATACCTGCCAGAAGTTGCGGTAAAATGGAAAAGGAAAAAATAATCTGGCTTAAAACAAATATTTTTCTGATCATTTTTCCTCCTTCGCTTTTCTTTTTCCTATTATTATAAACATATTCTTTTTTGGCAACGAGAAATTTCTAGGAAATATGGTGCTAGTCGGCCGGCTGTGGTCCATTATCTTAAGGGATTATCCTCATTTCTGGGCTGTCTCATATTCAAAGGAAACGGCTTTTAAGTCGTCGGTTTCCCTCCAGTCTTGACAAGGTCTCCCACTCACCCTTATGGGCTTGGCCGAGGGAAAATCGACTTTGCCTTTCATGCCTGCAATTTATCTTCTTAATTATCATGAAAATATAGGGTATATTATTTAAAAAATCAGTTGAAATTTTTATGTGATTGATTCATATAAATAGGATGAAAATTAGATTGTAAAATGGAAAATAAACTTTCATTCAGACAACTTGTCCAGAAGAGGAGAAGTATTAGGCGTTATTTAGGCAAGCCAGTAGAAAGAAAAAAGATAATAACTTGCCTTGAGGCTGCTCGCCTAGCTCCTTCAGCCGAAAATGTTCAGCCCTGGAGGTTTTTAGTTATTGATGATCCTCAATTGAAAGAAGCTTTTGCTGAAGAAGTTTTTTCAGGCATTTATTATTTCTCCAAATTTGCAGCCCAAGCTCCAGTCTTAATCTTAATTATGGCTAGATTGGATATTGTGGCCAATAGAATAGGAAAGCAAATTCAGAATGTTCACTATTATTTAATTGATGTTGGTATCGCCGGTGAACATATTGTTCTCCAGGCAGAAGAATTAGGCCTGGGAACCTGCTGGGTTGGCTGGTTTAGTATCCGCAAGGCCAGAAAATTTTTTAAAATACCAAGGAAATATAAAATAGTATCTCTCTTAGCTATGGGCTATTATGAAAAAAGGCCGCTCAAAGCAAAAAAGAGGAAAAGCCTCGACCAAATTGCTTGGTTTAATAGAATTGGATAATAAGAAAATTGTATCGTTAAGCTAACTCTTTCTTGATATTATTAATGACTTCTGAAACTAGGGCCAAAGATTTAAGAAAAGCTTCTTCTTCCATACCGTAACCGAAGCGAAGATGATTGCCCATAGCAAAATGCTCACCTGGCTCAATAAGAACACTTTTTTCTTCAAGTACTCTGGTCGCTAGCTGGACAGAATCAATATTTAACTTACAGCTGGCAAAAGCAATTGCTCCAGCTTGAGGGGGGACGAGATTAAACAGCCCATCTTGTTGAGCCAGCCACTTTTGTAAATGAGGAAGGTTTGTCTTTAGAATTTCCCTTGTTCTTTTCAGAATTTTTTCTCTTATTTCAGGTGTAAGGGCAATCTGAGCTAAGAAGTGGCTGACAGCGCTTGAAGAGATGGAAGTGTAATCACGGTAGGGCCATGTTTTTTGTATGAAATCCTCAGGGCCAACAATCCAGCCTGTTCTTAAACCTGGTAATCCGTATGCTTTAGAAAGCCCACTAGTAGCTACTACTTTTTTAGTGGTACCCCAAAAACTGGGAGTAAGCTGGCCATTTAATTCAGCCCCCCGGTAGACTTCATCAGCAAAAATCCAGGCACCTGCCCATTCAGCTAGATTAACAATGGTTTCTCTAGCTTCTTGATTTAAGATACTGCCCGTTGGGTTATTAGGATTGGTGATTATTATTAATTTAGTATTTTTGCTAACTGTTTTTTTCAGTTCTGCTGGATCAGGACTCCAATTTAAGTCTTCTCTTAAGTAAAAAGGCTTGACCTTAGATCCGAAAGCACGGAGAAGACTCCACATTTGCATATAATTAGGAAGCATGAAGACCGCTTCATCTCCAGGCTCGACACAACTCCAGATCACAAGGAAATTGGCTTCGGCCGAACCTGTGGTGACTAAGATATTTTCGATATTGGCTCCTGGGTAAAGTTTTGCAATTTTTTCTCTCAGTTTTGGATCGCCGTTGGTTTGTGTGTATCCAAGGGAAAGGTGTCCAAGACTATGAATATCTGAAAAAGATAACAATTGTTGGAGCGAGAGAGGATGGACGCCGCTTTCTGCCAGGTTGTAATTAACCACATTTTCCCAGGTCGATTGCCAACGTTCCATTTGGAAGGGTTCAATTCTCATTGTTTTTTTCCTTTCGTATTGAGGATTTTGTAATTTAAGCCTTAATAGAGGCCTTTAATAAGAAAGTAATATATTTATTTTAGTTAATTTGGCTTGGAATCTTAAATCATATATTAGATTTGTACCTTAAGAAAACCTTTAAGTCCGAAGCCAAAAATTATTGACAAAACAAAATAGACAATAAGCCAGTGGAGATGGAGGCCAAAAAGATTCATTTTTTTGGAAGAATAGGTTATTTCTATCGATTCCAGGGGAGAATCCGAAGAAAGAGGTTGTTCCCCAGGGTAAAGCAACTCTGCCCAAAAATTTTTATTAACTTTGGCTGGGGAAATTTTAGTTAATGAATTTTGGCTAATGGCTACATTTTTTTGATAGCTTTGATTGTCAACTTTTATGACCAAAGAATAGATGCCTTTCTTTTTAGCTTGGATCCGCCAATTTACTTCTTTTTCTTCTTCTATCCTTAAAGGAGGACTGTCAACCCGAAAACCTGGTGATGGATCTATTTTTAACTTTAAATCAAGAGGATTATATTCTTTTTTTAGTTTCACTTTGACTATTGCTTTTTGTCCTGGTTCAAGGGAGTGATAGCCAAACCAGAGATTAAGTTGGATTAAAATTAAAATCAAAGGAATGATCATAACCAGCATGGGTTTAAAAGAATAGCTGATATATTTAAGGTTATAGCGAAGGATGTTGCCTTGAGCTTTAAGAGAGAGAGCAAAATTATCCTTAAATAGACGTATTTCAAGTAAATGAGCTTTTATTTTATTTTTAACTTGACTAATTCCTTTTTGATTAGAAGTATATTTAAAGACAGCCAGCATAAAAAGGCCAGTAAGTAAAGAGATGAAGATCATGCCCCACCAAGGGTTTAGATGGCGAAAGGGGAAAAAGATAAATTCAAAAATTTTGCCCCATGAATAATTAAAAAACCACATTTTTCTTTTGTACCTTATTAGAGTTGAATCGTAAATCGTGAATAGTAAATCGTAAGTCGTAAATCGTGTGTAGTGAGTAGTGAGTGGTAAATCGTGAGATGTTAAATAACATTCTCTTCACTCCTTACTCCTCATTCTTCACTTCTTTCCCGCCTTAAACTTTCAACTTTAAACCAATAAATCTTTACCCTCCACAATTTACGTCTTACGATTCACGTCTTACATCCCGCTCCTTACCTTTTACTTTTCCTGGCGGTCCGCTGAGGACAGCGGACCCTACAGCTAAATGTTCACTATTCACGATTTACGACTTCCGATTCATGATATATAGCCCAGGCCTTTTAATTTCTTCTTAATTTCCTCTTCAGAATCGGATTCTTCAAGCTTTGCTATTTCTTTTTCCAAACAGTGAGTTATGAACTCTTCTGGAGAAGAATAGCCGGCCATGGCCGCCATCTTTTTTACTTTGTCCACTAAATTTTTGTCAAGTTTAATCTTTGCTTTTCCCATTTCTTCACCTCAAATCTATATAATTGTTTGGCCGATCATTTCTTTTGGTTTTTTAATATTAAAAATTTTCAAAATAGTAGCTGTTACATCATAAAGAGCTGGAAATGAAACTTTTATTTTTCGATTCATAAGCAGGATGCCAGGAATGACATCAGGAGCCATACAGTGATCCCCACTCCATTTTTCGGTATTATCTTCCATTATAGATTTGGGTATTCGGCCAAGAGGGGAGGCCCAGGAGACCCTGTAACCGCTATTATAGCCAGGGATTATATCCGGAGCTTCATCCACATAAGGTCCGCTGTAAACATCCTTGGCTACATAAGCGTGAAGAATTACTTTTTCTCCTGTCTTTGGATCCTTAAATTTTTCCAGTTTATGAGCAATTTCTCTGACCAAAACTTCTTTTTCTGCTCCAGGGGAGACTATTCCTTCTGCCTCTCTCCCTCTTTGATTAATATAAAGACCATTAAGGCCAATAGCATAAGCCCTCGTCCTTGACCAGTCAGTGTTGAGGAAGAAAGACTCTTGTCCCTGTTTCCGTTCGTTAATGAGTTTCAGGTAGCCGTATTCTTTAAGCCAGGTATTCAAATGAAATCCTCGATGAAAAGGGGCAAATCCATGATCAGACATAACCATCAATATAGTATCCTTGTCCACCTTTTTCATGGCCTTAGCTAGTAGGTTATCCATATCGATATAGATATTCTCGATAGTTTGGCCATATTTAGAGGCCAAGAGAGAATCATACGATGGATGATTTTTATCAATCAGCCGCCAGAACATGTGCTGCCGCTGATCGGTACTGGAGACGTAATAAAAGAGAAGACCCGAATCAAACCTCTCCAGCTCGTAATCAAATATTTTATGTCTTTCTTGCAGGATAAAATCATCTAACTGGAGAAATTCGCCGTCATCTAAGACATTATTGTCGAGAGCAGAAGTGTCTGCTGGCAGGCCTTTAGTGAAGAAGGGACCAAATTCCTTTTCTAGCTCTTCAGCATAACTTTTGGGAGTTGAGATGGGAAGAGCTGGATGTCCAGGATCAATGTTAATGGGAGTAATGTAGAGCTTGAATTCAGGTCGAACTTCTTTCAAGTAAAACATACAAATGCCGCTCACGCTTTGAGTCGGAATCATGGTGAAATGAACTCTTTTCCAGCCGCTCCATTCTCCTTCATTGAGGATGAATTCGTTATCTTGAATAGAAATCTTGGCAACAGGATATTGAGGATCAATAAAGACTTTAAAATCAATATATGATTCTGGCCTTTCTTTTTTAAAGGTATTAACAGGTCCTGGCAGCTTGGCTTCAACTCTGTTGCCTATAACATAAACTTCATGGATACGGCCTCCGCCAATGTCTTGATTTAATTCTTTGGATTCAGTGGTGTAGTAATTGAAAATTCCATAAGTTCCAAGGATATCAGGAGTTCCTATGCCAGAGAGAGTTCTTTGTTCGGTAGGCGCCGGTGGATAGTTGGATGGAATCTTAAAAACGGTGGCAGGAATATCATAATCTTCTAAGATTTGCCAGAAAGCTTTACCCTGGCGGAGCAGCTTAACCTTTCCTCCAGAAAGAGGAAGGACAAAATCACCTATGGAAATTGTTTTTTTAGCTTCTTCTGTTTTTGAAGTAGAAAATATAGGGATATAATTATTAGGGTCTCTATGAATGAAATCAAAAATAGCATGTCCTCCTGGATTGGTGCCTGTAATAAAGTTAGCCCAGGCTACAGGACTATGAGGGGGGATGCTTGTTCTTAATGGCCGAAAATCTCCCTGACTCCAGAGCTGCTGGAAATGGGGAAGCTTTCCTTGTTTCATCCAAACAGTGAGAAGATGAGGGTCCATTCCATCAAGACCAAGAATAATTACTTTTTTTTGAGTAGCTTTTTTGCCTAGGTTTTTAGTTAAAAGGCTTGAACTTTGACCGAGAGCTACCAAAGAGCCCGCTGTTAGTCCTAATTTAATAAATTCTCTCCGATTTATAGTCATTTCAATTCTCCGTTTTCTTTGTGAGCTATTCTTTATTTAAATAAATTTTTAGTTTCGATTAAAGAATGACCGTCCATATGGGAAGGAGGTTGGAGACCGAATAGCTCAAGTACAGTCGGGGCAATATCAATGATAGCAGGGGAGTTGGTTTTTATCTTCTGATTACAGAAAAAGACTCCGGGTACAAGCTCAGGGTCGATACAGTGGTCGCCGCTCCAGGCTTTAGCGTTGTCTTCAAAAATAACCGAATTTACTTTTCCAGTTACTGAATCCCAGGATACCCTATAGCCTTCATTATAGCCAACAATAAGATCTGGACAATTATCTTTATAGGGGCCAGAAGGAAGGTTATCTTTGTCATAAACGTGAGTTATAGCTATAGAGTCTTGCTCTTCATCTTTGAGATTATTTAATTTATGGATAAGCTCTCTTTTCAAATCTTTGGTTTGAAGACCGGGCTCAACTATCCCCTGGGCTTCTCTCCCTTTTTGATTTATGTATATTCCCGCTAAACCGAGGCCGTAAGCTTTTGTCTTTGACCAATCTACATCTCTAAACCATTCGCCACTTTCTGTTTTATTATCTTTTAAGCTGAGATAGCCGTTAAGATAGAGCCATGAATTAAGGTTAACTCCCCGCCGGAATGATTTAAAGCCGTGATCAGACATTATAATTAAGATACTTTTATTATCAATTTTTTCTTGAACTCTGCCGATAAATTCATCCATTCGCAGATATAATTCTTCAATTACCTTCTCACTTAATGTAGCTTGGCTGCTCTGAAGAGCGGGATGTTTTTTGTCTAAATACCGGAAGAACATATGCTGTATACTGTCAGTTGTTTCAAAGACACAGGCCACTACCCCTTTTTTGGTTTTGTTGAGAGCATTAAAAAACATTTCTTCCCATTCTTTATGATTCGAGTAAGTAAACTCTAAAAAAGCCTGTTCACTGAGTACCCCTTCATTTAGAGCCCAAGTATCATTGGCTTCGCCTAAGGTTATAAAACTTCCTAAAAGTTTAGCTAGATAAACGGAATAAATGAAGGGATGAGAAATGGGTAAAGCTGGTTTTTCTGGATCAATATTAAGAGGAGTGATATACATCTCGAAATGAGGTTTTATCTGAGAGATAAAAAAACGGCAGATGGCCCTGATTTTCATTCCTAATCCGGGGCGAAAAGTTAATTTAATCCAGGGGGAGAATTCTTTCATTTTCAGCTTGAATTTTTGCTCTGAGACCTCAATTAAAGCTTCTTCTTGGTCATAATCGAGAGTAATGGTTAGGGGCAGGTGGATTTCTTCCTTTTTTTTGAGAAGAGTATTTTCGGGACCGGAAATATAAGTTTCTATTTTATGGCTGTTCACGGTCACTGGAATGTTAATACCTCCTTCTCGTTCTCTTATTTTTTCTTGGTTAGATGTATAATAGAAAAAAGTGCCCTGGCTTCCTTTTAAATCAGGAGCGCACATTCCCGAGAGGAGATGCCCAGAGAATTTTTCTGGAGGAAAAGTAATAGGTACCCTTAAGATTGTGCTGAAAATTCCGTTGTCTCCTAATATTTTCCAAAAAGGTATGCTTTTTCGCAACCCCTTTATTTCTGGCTTAGAAAGAGGAATATTATATTTTCCTAAGGATAAAAATCTTTTAGGGCTTACGATTCTAGCAGAGGAAAGATCAGGAAGATAAGTTTTAGGATCTCGGCTGAGGAAATCAAAAATATTATGTTTGGCCGGATGGCAGCCCGTCATAAAAGAGGACCAGGCTACAGGCGAAATGGCTGGAGTTGTTGTTTTCAGGCGGGCATATGAGCCATTTTTTTTGAGCTGGGAAAAATGGGGCAATTTTCCTTCTGACATAAATTTTTCTGCAAGTTTTGGCTCCAAGCCATCTAAGCCGACAATGACTAATTTGTTAATGAGGCTTTTTTTAAAAGCTCTCTGTCCTTTTATTAGCCTCAAGAGAAGCCGGAATGGCCAAGAAAGAATTGAAAATACTGCTAGAAAAAAAGTAAGAAAGAGAACAAGGAAAGAAGAAAGAAAAGCAAAACCTGCCCCAGGCCCAATATAAGCGTAAAGACCTATTGGCGAAAGAAGAATTAGGAAAAAGAATATCTTTAATTTTACATATTTCTTCATTTTTTAATTTATAATTATTATAGTCCTCTTAGCTAAAATTATCCATAATTATTGAGGCTAAATCTGAAATAGATATATCTTCAGCCATCTTTTTATCGGCCCAGAAGAAAGCGTCGTCCCAGGTGTGCATACCCTGGAGATTGGAACGGCTAAAGATATCTTTTTTCTTGATTGAGCCTTTGATGTCAAAACCATATTTAGAAAGAATAATAAGGTCTGGACCATGAGCTAAATAAGGGCCAGAGTAGATATCTTGGGTATCCAATACTTTTCTTATCACTTTTTGGCCTTTATATTCCAATTTTTCCAATTTATCTCTGATTTCACTTTTTAAAGCTTCCTTTTCAGCTTCCTCAACTCTGCCCAGAGGAAACTTGTGTTTTAGATTTAGATAAAGACGGTTAGGGTCAAGAACAAAAGCTTGACTTTCCTGATGGATCTCATTGAGATTTTGAGGAGAATCGGTTTTGAATTTCAAATAACCTTCTTTTTCAAGCCAGGCATTGAGATAGACCTCCTGGTTAATAGCCGTAAAGCCGTGATCTGAGAGAAGGTAGAGGCCTTTATCCTCTGGAGAAAATTTTCTGAAGGAAGTAACAACTTTTTTTATGACTTGATCTATCCGGTGATAGTAGTCTAAAAATTTTTGATGAAAAGGATGATTTGAATCTTCATAAGCGTTCCACAAGAAATGTTGGAGTCTATCTGTGCCGGTGATTACTAGTTCAAAATAATCCCAATCTTCGGGCCATAACCAAGAAAAAGCTTGGAGCCTGCTTTGGAGGGTAGCTGTTAGCTCTGACCAGAGGAGGTTGTGGTCATTTCTGGCTTTAAAGGTGTCGACATCAATTTGATACCCCATTTTTTCTAAATGAAATTTGAGAGAAAGAGGGTAAACTGCTTTAGCCAATTCTATGGCTACAAAGCCAGAGATCAATTTTCCGTTTATTTTTCGGGCTGGATAGGTTGAAGGTTGGTTGATGATAATGCATTTTTTCTTTTTTTGACCAAGTTCATCCCAAAAAGTGGTTTTCTTGAGGTCAAGAAAATTGGGGAAACGAAGTTCATAGCTGCCTTTTTTTAAATCAGTAAAACCGAAAATTCCATGAGTAGCAGGATTGCTACCGGTCATGAAATTGGTCCAACTGACGGCTGAAATTTCCGGAAGGCTGGCCTTCATCTTGTGGAGATGCCCTTTCTCTAAAAGGGTGGAAACAAAAGGCATAATGCCTTTTCGGCTTAAATCAAGGAGGAGGGAATGAGGGACACCGTCCAAGCCTATAACGCAGACTTTTTTCTTCTTTTCTTTCTTAAATAAAGCCATAAAAACACTCTATTATAACAGCAATATGCCAATTGTCAATTTGCTTCGAAAAAGGAAAGCATTTTTATATCCATGTTTATGTGACCCCTTTTATGTTGTTTACATTAGAATGACGTCTGTTTGGGAATCATCTTTTAGAAGAAGATCATTTTCGTTGATTCCGGCCTTATTGCCCATACTGATAAACTTAGAAGAGCCAATATTGGATTCTTGGGCATAATCAAGAACAGACACGCAAAGAACTCCAGACTGAGAAATAAAAGCTATGTTTCCTTGCAGAAAAGGCATTCCTGGCCTTTAAGCCTTTAAGACAGGATAAGGCGCTTTGGTTCTTGAGTGAAGAAGACTAAAGTTACTCTATTTTCTATTTTCTCTTCAAATTTTTTCTTGGTGGCTTATTTAACTTCTTTATTTAGTATTTCCATATATTTACTCTTATTTCTATTTTAATTTGATGAAAGGGAAAGATGAATAAAATATAATAAAATGTTATCAAAGGTGGCAGAACATTTATTGGGCTTGAACTAAGAAATAATCAGCCACTCTTATATTGTATTTTTTTGGATCCAGCACTTTTATTATTGTTCTTTTATATTGATTGATTTGACTGTCTACTTCAGTGAGATCTACAACCTGGCCATCAATTTTATGTCCGTTTTTGTCAGCAATTATTTTAACCTTTGGTCGGTTAAGATTAGCTTGGTCCATATTAACTTCAAAAACAAGCCCGATTTCTCCTGTATTTAGAAGAATCAAGCTGCCAACTGGATAAGCTCCCATCATGTTGACGAATACTTTGAGGAGGATTGGATCAAATTCAAGGCCGCTTTTCTCTATCATCATTTTAAGGACTTCAGTCCGTGTAAAAACTTTCTTTCTGTAAGGTCTTTCTGTGGTTAAAGCATCGAAGAAATCACAGATTTTTACAATTTTGCTAAAAAGGTTAATATTTTTTTTCTTGTGATAACGGGGGTATCCAGAAAGGTCTTCTTTGAGATGATGCTCCATGGCTACATTGATAGCTCTTATAGGTAAATAGCTCTGTTCTTTAAGCTGCACCAGTTTTTCAGCTCCAAGATGAGGATGTTTTTCTATTATTTCTCTTTCTTTTTTATCTAATCGGCTCGGCTTATCCAGAATTTCTTTAGGGATTTCAGTTTTTCCAAAATCATGAAAAAAAGCGCTTATTCCTAAATCTACCAGTTCATTTTTGTCAAGTCCCAGCCGCCGTCCCAGAGAAATAGACAGTAAACAGACGTTAACTGAATGGTTGAGTGTATATTCATCAAAGTTTTTAATAGTAGTTAAGCCATAGATGAAAGATTCATTGGCTACAATATGATTAAACATCGACTGCATTAATCTCCTGGTAACATTGAGAGGAGTTTTTTCTTCTTTGCTTAAGGCCTCAAACATTTCTTTAAGATGGGTGATGCCCAGGAAAAACACTTTAGCTGCGTATTTTTCATTGCTGATAGCTAATTCATTAGGAGGTATTTTTTCAATAGTTATATGTTTGATTTCACTTTCTCTAATTCGATTTAGGAACTCCGGGAAATGATCATCTTTTTTTTCTGTTTTTTGAACAAAAAGAGCTACAAATTGTCTTACTTCTTCTTGACTTAGACCAGGTTTGAAATTAAGAATGCTTATATCCTTTTTCTTAAATTCACTGCTTATTAATCTGAAGAGATTATAATTCGAAAAGGAGAATATAATTTTTCGAGCGTTGAAAAAGAGAGCACTTTGGCGGAGGGTAAAAGAAGCTTCGTGCTCCACCTCCAGAACTTTTTGAATAGCCCCAAAAAGTCCCTCTATCTGGTTGATATAGATAAGGTTATTGGGTTCATAAATTTTGGCAATTTTGATGGCCATATTGAAACGCCGAAGAATTTCTA